>NZ_CP006842.1:2552571-2871643 GCF_000626675.1 Corynebacterium glyciniphilum AJ 3170
CAAACGCGCCAGTCGACGTCGAGCGCGCGGGGTCAGGGCAGCGTTAGCGTGGGACACGAGGGCCCCCTGGTTCGTGAAGCGGTTGAACTCGACAGCTCCACTTCACAACCGGAGGCCCTCACCTCTTAGCTCTTCACGACCGTGTCGCCGAAACAACGTCCCTGGACATCACAAACTGTGCCTTCGAGTGGTTTCACACCACCGGGACCGTACACATGGATATAAGCTGGACACCAATCAATGAAGAACGACACGACAGGGAGACAGACGATGACAATGCAAATGAGTGAGATCGAGATCGAGAAGGAACTCGCTGAGATCGACAAGCGCAGGGAAGAACTCACACGCGCTGTTGAGGAAGCGATGAAGCGGGAGATCGCTACGTTCTACGGCGCGGTGGTCAACGAAGTGCTTGCGCAGAACGCGGGCGACACCACAACAGTCACGGAGGTCGTCGAGGTCGCTAAACAACGGTACGAGGACGCGAAGCGACAACGTGAGGAAGAGGAAGCAGAGGCAGAACGCAAGCGTGCTGCGAAGGCCGAGAAGTCGCGTCTGACGCGTCAGCGCAACAAGGAGAAGAAGGAGCAGGAGAAGGCCGCTGCAGAGGCGGAACGCTCGGGCCACGACAGTGGAACGCAAGTGCCACAGCAGGGGAACGCTAGTGGGTACGGTAGCGGAACGCAGACCCACGACAGTGGCTACCAGAACCGATAACACTCTATTCTCTGACCCCCTCGATGATTGAAAGTTGATCATCCTGGGGGTTTTTCTATGCCTGTCTCTGGTGGGTGCACTTCCCACCAGAGGGTGCACAGCAGACGAGCGATGACCGTCAGGTCATTGTTCGTCGGAGGTGCCTGGGAGAAGCCTCGGACAGGGCGTACCCGGTCGGCTCCGGGACCGGGTACGGATCAGGCTTCTGTCGTCTCAGAGAGGCTGCCTGATGCTAGCGGTAGCGACGGAACGCGCAGCCTCGATGGCTCGTAACGACCCCGAGACATGGCTATGGATCGGGGTCGTTACGGCATTGCTTTTCCGGGTTCCTAGGGGGCGGAGACAGCCACAACGAGCGCTAGCGAGGGGTGGTTGTCGTGAGCCCCGTAGACGGCTGCCGAAGAACGAGCGCTAGCGAGAGATGAGGGTACCTAGTTCGTATGCGCACGGAGTGTGCATACAACTAGGCAGCTGGCCCTTCTGTTACCGAATCTGATACGATAAAGACACAGCATCCGATGCGAAGCGAGGAGACGGTGTCGGATCAGAGGAGGTGGCGGACGATGACTGAAGCGAAGCGGAAGTCACGGGTCCCAGCGGGTAAGGAAACGGACGTGCGAAGCACAACGGTTCCGTCCCGCTGGGACCCGTCGGAACTGGCCCAGTTGGACCGCGTAGCGGGCCGACTGGGCCTGGGCCGATCGGCCGTATTGCGATCGGCAGTTGACGCGCTCGACGCGGCAACTGACGGTCGCCGCAGCAGCCGTGACGAAGGAACGGTTGCTGCCGACGACGGGTACGTTCCGACACCGGAGGAACTCATTGCGAACTCTCCCGTCGCTCCCATCGAGCGTGAGCGAGTGGAGAAGATCAGTGATCTGGAAGATCAACTTCGACGCATCGGCGTGAACCTGAACCAGCTGACACGCAACTCCAACTCGAAGGCAAACGTCGATGCCGAAGCTCTTGACGAAGTACGTGACGAGTTCGCCAATCTCCGCAACATGATCAGCTTCTGGGTGCACGTAGCGTGAGTGTCCTTGTTGGCTCGCACGTGAAGCGCGGCAACATCCGGGGCTGGGTGAAGTACTGCGCACGCCTGGATCTCGATGATGAGGCACGGGCAGAGGCTGTACCGGTCGTTGTCTCCAACATCGGTGAAGGCATGGACATCGCCGACAACATGGAGACACTTCTTCGTGGGACCACACGCACCAACGGCGGAGAGTCGTTGGTGCTGAGCTTCCCCGCACACGAGATGGACGTCAACAACCCCGAGCACCAACAACAGGTTGGTGATCTCGCCTACGAGGCGGCCCATCGTTTCGCGCCGAACTGTCCTATTGCTGCGTTTGTACACACCGACAGTGACGGCGGGAAACTGCACGCACACATCTTCATTGGCAACCACGACAAGCAAACGCATCTGTCGAATCAGCGCAACATGAAGATCACGCATCTGCGTAAGATCAACGATCGTCTGATGATCGAGAACGGTCTCGAGGTCTGCACACCCGGCAAGCGGACACGCTCTAAGACCTGGGCTGATATTCGTGTCGAGCGTGAGCAAGCGGCGCAACGCGACGCGTCGAACGCCGAGCTTCTCGCGGCTAATCCGAACGCGAAGCTTGAGAAGGCTCCTGTACGTTCCGTGAACACCCCAGAAGACATCAAGTCGAGGGCGGATGTTTTCGAGTACTTGTCCGGGGTTATTGCGACGGAGACATCTATTCAGACCACTGCCCGTGAAGAGGGCCGGTCCTCCACCCCAGTCATACCAGAGTCACTCAAGAAGCGGCTACGGCTGTACGGGGTCTCTATGGACATCAAGCCGGACAACGGTCACGGACACACGATCACCTACGCGGCAGTGGACAGCAACGGTAAGCCGATCAAGGTCGATCCCCCGGCGGGATCCAAGCGCAAGTCTCAGATCCGTGTCGTGGCGAAAGACTCGAAGATGGGTACGGACTTCACCTACGACGGTCTTGTCCAACAGATCGAGAAGGAGCATCGTGAGTTCCGTCTCGACATCCACAAACTCGGTGACTCGGAACAGGACTTCCTCGAGACGCACTACGGCGTGGAGACGGCGGATGATCTGAACGAGGATCAGCTCGAAGAGTTCAAGCGTCAGTTCGATCGGGGTATGTACTACGCACCAGCTACCTCTGCCCCCGTGGGTACGCAACACCATAAGGCCGTGCCTGCTGCCAAACCGGTGCAGGCACCTGCGGTCGATGTGGACCTGGAACCGGTTGTGGACGATGACGAGGGCCTCATCATCGAAGAGGATGACGACAACCTGATCATCGACGATGATCGGGAACCGACTCCACAGCCCGTCCGGGCTGAGGAGAAGGACGAGAAGAAGGTCAGCACACCGGAGGTCAGCAAGGAAACTGTGGAGACGCAGGAGGCTGCACAGCAGCCGAATGAGTCGCTCAAGGAGCAGCAGCGACGCCACCGTGATGACGACGAGGGCACCACCCAGGAGCGTCAGAAGGAGCAGGACAAGCAACCGGAGCAGGTCGCACAGGCTGCAACACAGCCAGAAATGTCGGACTGGATGAAGGAGCGCGTTGCTCAGGGTCAGCGGCACGAGCAGAACTTCGAGAAGCCGGTGGAGCCTGCGGTCCAGTGGAAGGATCTGCACAACGGTCCTCTCAAGGGCAAGGGATACCCGCCGCGTGGACACCGTTTCGTGGAGACGAAGACGGGCTTCATCAAGACGGAGAAGCTCACTGAGGTAGAGCAGGCACAGGAGTTGGTCGAGGCCCAGGACACGTACGCCGAGGTCAGATGGTCAGGGAATCAAGGTGCTGCACGCTTCACCAAGCAACGTCTTGAGAAGGCGTACACGAAGAGTGAGTTGATGATCGGCGAAAAGGCGAAGACGATGACCCGCGAGCAGCGGGCGCTGGCGATCCTGGATAGCAACGACGGGCGATTCGGTGGAGGCGGGCACCCGAAGGGCGGCGGTCGCTCGATGATCGACCGGACGAGCAAGAACACCGGACGCAGCACCAGCCGGTCCACGTCCAGGGACATCACCGACTGACACCTCGGCACCGAAGGTCCAGGCACACGCAAAAACCCCGTCAGGAGCAATCCTGGCGGGGTTTCGTGGTGCTGTGGGTGTCGGTGTCAGTCTTCGAGCTTGAGTGACCAGTACGCCTGGTCCGGTTCCATAGAACGGGGCAGGTACGACACACTGACACCGGTGAGGTCATCGGGGACAGACTTCACCTTCTCCTTGCCGCTGGCGTCCGGCACGAAGCAACTTGTTCGAGTCTGAATTCGCTTCTGTTCCTCCCGCTCGGCAGCAGTTGGCATGCCCCCCCCCCCCGCATTTCGAGATACTCCTCTTCGGTACGAGGGAGGATCTCCGGGTGGTCCTCACCTGGATTTACCCGTACAGCGCCGGACTCGAGCATATCGAAGTCGTTGACGTAACCGTTCCACTGGGGCTGCGTCGTTGGCTCTGAAGGGATGGAGTCGAGAGCATAAAGCTCATCATCAGTACCCTTATTCGGGTCGTCTATGATTCGAGCAGTGATGTCGTAGCAGAGGTAGACAGCATCAAGCTGGGCTTTTGAGTCAGGATGATCCTCCGGGGCATCCGGGTCAGGTTCAGTCATGGTCTCGACCTTGCGCAGGTTATCGATCGTGATCCCGTACTTGAAGGCGTTCTTGCCGAACTCTGTGCGCCCGTCGTCGTACTCATACTTCTCGCCACCCGTGAACTCGACCTCGTCACCGGCATAGTGCAACGGAGCATCGAGTTCCTTGACCCGGTCTTCGGGCTTCGAGCCACCGTGACCGCCGTTGTCCTTGCTGTCTTCGCCACTCTCAGCACGGGCGTCGTCGCCGGTCAGAGCACCGACACCACCGTCACCGGTGGAGTCGTCGGAGCCACAGGCAACAACTGCGGTGGTCGCACACAGTGCAATGGCGGTAGCCGCGACGGTGCGGCGGATGGTTCGGGTCTTCATGATTTCTCTCCTTGGTGGTGAATGTCGGACGTTTAAAATGCAGGGAAACCAGGGGCTGCCTATCCCACATAGCAGCCGTACGAAAACATTGCGATTGCGGCCAGGGTGATCAACATGCCGACGTTCTTGTCTCGACGCAGCTTGTAGACCTGCGGGAGCGTCTTGACGGTGATGGGCACTGCCTTGGTACTGACGAATCCATCACGTACCTCGACATGGGTGAACCCAGCGTCCCATCGGTTGTACTCAGCGACAGCCTGGTGGTACTTGCGACTTTTCTTATTCCATTCGGCGATACCAAGGAGGAACAGGAATGTGCCTCCGAGAATCCATTCTGACGGGGACATAAATGTCCTCCCTTCCTTCTATGTGGCTAACCCCACTGCACGCCGCCAGGCAGCGTCGAGGGGTCGGATGCGGGCGGATAGATCTGCACACTGGCGTTGTTGCCACCTGTGCAGATGACGTTCGGCCCCATCGCAGAGCACGTCATGTCGTAGGTCTCACCGGTCGCCTCAGAGGTTGCCGTGACCACGGCATCGAGGTTGCCGGTGGCGATGTACTGGTCGATCCAGGCGTTGTAGACAGCACGGGCGAACTGGTCCGAGGTGGTCTGGGTCTGCCCACTGTTGGTCGTCCCGGCACCGAAGTTCGGGTAGTCCGCCTTGGAACGTCCAGAGGTCGCGGGACCGGTACCACCAGAGGTGTCGCCAGTAGCGGCTCCTGTGGCACCGGGAAGTGGCTTCCAGTCGATGTCGACCGACTTGGCAACCAGGTCGGCAGGAGCATTTGCGTCCGCCGGTGCCGGAGGTGCTGCAACCGGGTAGGTCCAGGACTGCCCTGTCTTGCGGACCGCTCCGTTGTCGATGGTCCACAGGTCCATCGTCATCTCGGTGTCCATGGACTGCCTCAGCGAGAACAGGATGCCGTCGTCGTCTTTGCTGGCGGCGAGCTCGTAGCGTCGCCCTCCTGCACCTGGCAGACCGTCGGCGAACTTCCCGGTCGTGACACCGTCTACAGGAACTTCGGTGCCGCTGGTGTCGTAGACCGACACGTCATACAGCGACTCTTGCCCTTCTGCCGGTGTCTTCAGCAGCAACTCCGGATCGCCGTCTGAGGTGATGTCCACCAGGACGTACTGCGAGCCTGCAGGGGCCGCGTCAAGGACATCGGCGTAGGCGTCAGACAGCTCACCGGAGTCACCGTCCTGCGTGTCACCGGGCGAACCCGCCCCGGTGGGCTGTGGCTGCGCTTCATCCTGGGTGGCTGTTGCCGATGCGGTCGATGCCAGTGCGTCGGGTTCATCGTCGGAACCACCGGAACCGCACGCGGTAACCGTGGTCAGAACCAACGTCAGAGAACCGACAACCGACATACGAGCAAGGTTGTTTCGGAGCATGGGAGTTCCTCTTGGAATATGGATGCCGAAGGCTTTGAGTATGCTGCCGTGAAACTAACAGCTCGACAGCATAATAGCTGGTCAGTTCCGTAAAACTACCCCCAAATTTCACCCCGTATGGTAGGTTAACCTGTGCATATGGGACGGCTCTTTTCACTGTGAGGTTAAAGCCCACGAGGCAGTGGCGTATATCACACAGGAAACCGGGGGAATTGTTCTCGCCAGGGGTCAGCGTAGAACAGGTCAGACGGCGGTAGATGGTCAGTGGGGAGTGTTCCCCGTTGCCGTGCATGAACGGCCTTCAGGACCAGTGTTCAGGGGTAGAATCACCCCATGAGCTACCTGAACCCAGAAGAGAATCCATCACCCTTCTTCGTCAATGACGAGCACAACGGCAATGTGTCGATCATCAGCAGCACGGGGGACGTGATCACGAAGATTTTCCCGGCCTCCGGTCTGCCGTATGTGCTGCACTATCTCAACGGCGGGACGGACCCGAAGGCGGTCAGCGAGTTCGAGAACGTCTCTCTGGCAGAGGGATAGTGCCTCGCTGCCAGTTCATCTAGTGGTTGGCGAAGACCCACACGTTGTAGTCGGGAGTGTCGATCACGGTGTAGCCCTGGGCCAGGTCAGCGGCGTAGCGCTCAAGGTCGAAGTACTGTGCCACGTCGTCTGGCACACCGATGAACATTCCGGTATCGCACACGATCCCATCGGCGTAATCGGTGAAGTTGGCGTACTCACCGGCAAAGAAGCCGAAGAACTCGTCACGGCCAGGAGCCTCGACAGGGGTGCTGATCCACTGGTCCTCGATCCAGGCGAGGTAGGCGCCACGCCACTGCGGAGTGATCGCCTCGATGACTTCTGCCCAGGCTGTTGCTGTCAGCGGGTCCATTTCCGGGCTACCGGGGATGGTGGGTATGTTCTCGTGGTCCATCACCCACAGTTCCTCGTGGTCGGTGGGGACACCGTGGATGTCCTGGGGCAGAACGTTGGCGGCGTCGATGGCGTCGTACCAGTGGCCGACAAGCTCACCGTCGTTGTAGCAGGAGAGGCAGCCGACCCAAGCGCGGGGCGTGATGGTGTCGGTAGCAGGGTTGAACGTCTTCATGGGGTGGACCTCCCGGGGTCACTAGACAATCATTCAATTGTCTTCCCGGGATCGGCACCGACGATCCTTGATGAAAGGGGGCGGGGAAACAGTGTGCTCTTTGAAGGACAGGTGGTAGGACGCACACACCGCGATAGCCGAGGGGATGCCCCGGACAGCCGATGGTGATGACCGTTCAGTCTGCGAAGCGCCAGCAGGTTACAGCCAGACCGTACCCTGCTAACAGCAACTGCATCCCCGTTACCTTGATGGTGTCCCCCGTAAGCTCGGGGGCAGGTCACTGGCCTTGGTATGGCTGATTCGCCCTGTTGTTCTACACAATGATCCGGGGGGTGTTGCCGCCGAGGTACCAGGACGCACGCTGACGGCTAATAGGGACGCGGCTCACCGGCTTTCGGGTGCGGTGAAGTCTCTTCGTAACGTGGGTGCCCGCACCGAGTGTCCGACCACCACCAGTGATCTTCCACCACAACCACATACCAACCTCCCCCGAGGAGGGGATGACCATGGAAGACACCACCATCTACGGCGTCTACCTCGGACTCGACGTCGGCAAAACCGCCCACCACGGCTGCGCCCTGACCAGCAGCGGCACCAAGATCTACGACAAAGCTCTACCCCAGGACGAAACCAGCCTGCGCACCGTCTTCGACGAGCTCACTGCCCATGGCAGTGTGCTGTTGATCGTGGACCAGCCCAATACCATCGGTGCCCTGCCGATCGCCGTAGCGAGGGCCTGCGACTGCGCGGTTGCCTACCTGCCCGGCCTGGCGATGCGTAAGGCAGCTGATCTGTACCCCGGACAAGCCAAGACCGATCCGCGGGATGCGTTCATCATCGCTTGCCACCGCCCGTACGATGCCGCATACCCTGCGTGCGGTGGACCGCAATGCTGAGGTATTTTCCGCGCTGAAGATGCTGTCCGGACTCGATGACGACATCGCCCGGGACGCCACCCGCACGATCAACCGGCTGCGCAGCATCCTGGTGCAGATCTACCCGTCGTTGGAGCGGGTCTTCGCCGGTGAGATCATCCAGCGAACATTCGTCCTGGACCTGCTGATCCACTACGCCGGGCCCACGAAACTGAAGAAAATGGGCAGGAAGCGGGTGCTAACCTGGGCCCGAAACCACGCCAAGAAAGACCCCGAGGCCCTGGTCGACGCCATCTTCCAAGCCCTGAACGCCCAGACCGTCACCGTGCCCGGCACCGCCGCAGCAGAAGTGGCGATCGAAGATGCTGGCGACCAACATCAAGGCGCTGAAAACCCAGCGTGACAGCATCGCCGGGCAGCTCGAGGAGATGCTTGATGACTTCCCTCTTTCCTGGAGCCAGTTGCAGTCTTGATGTCGATGCCCTGGGTCGGCATCAAGACCGCCGCCAACATCCTGCTGTCTGTCGGCGACTGTTCCGACTTCCCCGATGCCGCCCACCTGGACCCCTCAGCCGGCATCGCCCCGGTGACCAGACGGTCCGGCACATCAATCCGTGGGGAGTTTTCCGCCCGATCCGGCAACAAACGGTTGAAGAATGCCCTGTTCAGATCCGCCTGGATCGCATCGAACTGCCACGACGCTTCCCGGTCGTACTACGCCAAGAAACGGGCCGAGGGTAAGCGTCACAACGCGGCCGTGATGTGTCTGGCCCGCCGGCGGTGCAACGTCATCTTCGCGATGCTCACCCGCGGGGAGTTCTTCCGGGAGTTGCCACCACGGGCCACCGCGGAGGCCACTGCAGCCTAGATCGCTGAACTGAGCCCCTGCTGTCCGTCCCACAGGCGTCGCAGGCCCGGAAGCAACCGGGCCCAACACCTACGCCACCATGTTCGAAATCAAGCTACAGCTGGTGATCACGAAGGACCGAAGAGCCTACGGTCCAGGGGTTGACAAAGTACATAGGGACACCCCCCTCAGCGCGTGTTCACAACCTCACGGGAAACTACATCTAGAGACTGTCGATCAGTTCGCTGCAGCGGGGAAATACCGTCTCGTTGTCCCAGCGTGCCCACGCCGGGGCTCCCGAAATGCCGAAGCTGCGTTTGAGCCACCGGTCGGCACCGTCATAGCGAGGGTTGAAAGGTGTCCGACCATGAGCGGCACAGTGGTTGTCGACCACGACGACGTCGCCGGGGGTGAGTTCGATGTCCTCGGATACCGACTCAAGCGCTGTGATGAGGTTTTCAGCTGCCCGCTGAGCGTCGTCGTCGATGCCCTTCGTGGTGTGGGAGTTGAATCGCAGGTACCACCGATCGGCGGTGCGTCGCAGTACCTGGTGCGGATGGGTGTTTCTTGCAACCCCGTCGCCGCGGGTGAAGGAACTCGGAAACCCGCTAATGAACTTCGGTTGCTGCAGGATCTCCAGGTCCTCTGGGGTGAGCAGGTCGACAGCGTGGGATGCTTCGGCGACACGGGTCCGTGCCTGACGGTCGTGGTCGACCCGCAGTCCAATCAGGATGAGGTAGTCGGGGCGAAACGGGTGGTGGACGTTCTCGGTGTGAAACTCGAACTTCACCGAGCCCGTGTTCTCAGCACGAGATTCCTCGCCCTGCACCGGTCGTATGTTGTGGAAAAGACGACCGTCTTGTTCATCGGCGTACCCGCAGGGCTGACCGAGGGCAGAAACGATGGTTTCCAAGGTCTGATCGGTTACCGGGGTCTCCGGAAAATCCTGTGGTCCGGTGGGAGTCGCTGGCAGCTCGTCGTCGATTGGTGCTCCCGTGAGGAAGGTGAAGGCTGGGCCGTGCCCAGCTTCCCGGCGGGCTCGGAAATCCGAGACTGTCTTGAACAACGTGTCGGTCTGTGTGGTGGTCATGCTGTGTCCTTACCTGTGGTGTGGGGTGGGGTCTTCGCAGAGCATGATTGACAGATCAGGCGGTGGAAATCTGTCTGAAATGATGCTGCACCAGCAGGCTAACGTAGTAGGCGCTACAGCGACACCGTTAGAATTCGTTGTAAGCAGAAGTTCACTAAGTGTTGATCATCCGCCGGTGCCGAGGAACTGGTCGTAGGCCAGCTTCGCCGACATCGCCACGACCACCACGAGAATGACGATGCGCACGAACCCGGAACCCCGACCGATCACCATGCGTGCACCGATCTGCGCGCCTATGACGTTGGTGACGGCCAACCCCAGGCCCAACAGCCACAACACTTCACCCTGTATCGCGAAGGTGACGAGAGCGCCGAGATTGGTGAAAACGTTGATCACCTTTGCCCAGGCGGCACTGGTGATGAAGTCGCCACCCAGAAGGCCGGTGAAGCTCAGGATGAGGAACAGCCCCGTGCCAGGACCGAAGGTCCCGTCGTAGACACTGATCGCGGCAACGAGGGCGATCAGGCCCAGTAGCGTTCTCGAGCTGGCACGGTTCGTCGCTGATGATGCTCCCCCCTGACCGAAGGAAGGGCGGAATAGGATAATCAGGCCGACAGCAATCAGAAGCACGATGATGACCGGACGCATGATCTGCTTGTCGACAGACGAGGCGATCAGAGCACCGACAGCAGAACCCACGAGCGCCAGAGGCGCATAACGCAGCGCCCTGGTTGCAGACGGCACTTTCCTGACCAGGATCGCAGCGGAGCTTGCTGTGCCGAAGATTGCTGCGACCTTGTTGATCCCGAGAGCCTGCGCATTGGACATACCCGGATTGAGGATCATTACCAGGGGGATCAGAATCAATCCGCCGCCGCCGACGACTGCGTCGACCCAGCCAGCAGCGAGGGACCCAATGAGCAGGATAGAGATGACTGTGGCAGACAATACGCAAGATTCCTGACTGTGAGAAGGATTGACCAGCGAGTACAGAACCTGAACCGCTTCCGTAGGTAAGGGTAGAGGGGAACCGGTGGATCTGCTCAGCGAATCGGGTCACTACGAAACCAAATCTTGCCTAGCCCACTCTCATCACGCCGCTCGACACCAGTTGGCCGATCCGCGGCGGCGAGGCTGTCAACAGGGCCGCGACGGTGCTGTTGCAAAGTGGGGCGCGCGGTGCCCGGAAGCTAATCGATGCTGGGAGTCCCAACCCCGTTGCCAGCCCATCGCAGGCGCCGGCGAAGGCCTTGGCCACGCTCACCGCATCCGCGTTCAGGCACCCGACGGCGAACACCCTGCCCTGACCTTTGCGCAGCGCGTGCATCGCCTCCATGCCCCGTAGCGTCCGGTAGGCCGACACCTTCTTCTTAAACCCTCCGCCCTTCGGCCCCAGGATCCGCTTGAGTCGGCCGTGATCTCCCTCAATCACAGTCGGCCGTGATCTCCCTCAATCACATTGTCAAGGTACTTCACCTACCAGTGTTCCACTGTCTCCGACAGTTTCTTCTTGTCGATCAACTCTGTGATCGCCGCCGTGTAGGTGGGTGCCTTGTCGGTGCAGATCACCCGGGGACCACTACCAGGGCCGCGGTGACTAGCACTGCGCAGTGCTTTACGCCGGAACCGCGTTGCTGCTGCCGTGTTACGGCGGGTGAACATGTGAAAGTCCATAGTCCGACCATCCTTGGCCACGACCCGGTAGAGATAGCACCACCTGCCACCGACCCTGATCTAGGTTTCATCCACCCGCCAGGAGTCGGCGAAGACGGGCGAGGTTTGGCGGTACCACCGGATCCGTTTGTCCAGCTCGGGACCGTACTTCTGAACCGACCGGTAGATGGTGGTGTGATCCGCCAGAACACCACGCTCACTCAGCATCTTTTCCAGGTCACGGTAGGACGCTCCGTCGCGGCTTCTACCATCGCACAGCCCACAGGATCACGTCTTTCGGGTAGTGGCGACCGGAGAAGATGCCCATGAGCACTGATCCTCACGTGCGATCTCCCAGCTTTGCAATAGCACCATCCTAGGTAGTACCGCCTCTGCTCTGCCTTGGGTAACAGATTGATAACAATCATCCAGCCTCACGGCATCGGACGTTCCCGCTCCATATACTCAGTGAGGTATCCATGCTTCCAACATGAAAGGTCAACACCATGGGTCTCGATGACAAGATTAAGAACGCTGCCGAAGATGCCACCGGAAAGGCCAAGGAGGCCGCCGGCGATGTGACCGACAACGACAAGCTCAAGGGTGAAGGCAAGGTCGACCAGGCCAAGTCCAGCGTCAAGGACGCCGCCGAGAACGCCAAGGACAAGATTTCCGAGGGCATCAACAAGATCACCGGAAACTAACCAACACGGAGGGCTTCGATGTCGAAGACTAGTAGCGCCACCCAGGCCACGACACGGCAACGCTCGTCTGTCGGACTTGTAGTCACTACAGTAATCGTCGTCATCGTGTCCATCGCCCTGATCATCCTCATCGGGCAAAACACCGATCAGGTCGACATCGGCTTCCTCGGCTGGGAGTTCGCCTTTCCCTTGTCCGTAGGACTCGTCGTAGCCACGATCGGTGGAGCTATCTTCGCTTTCGCACTATCCGGTCTCATCGCCATCCGGCGCAAGAAGCACTAGCACGGCAAAATAGACATCACGAAGAAAGGGTGTCACGTGGATTCGAACACTGTAATCCTCGCTGCCGAGTCCGCCCCACCACTGGGGTTCATCGGCTGGATCATCGTCGGCGGCCTCGCCGGCTGGATCGGTTCAAAGATCATGAAGACCGATGCCTCGATGGGCATCATCCTCAACATCGTCGTTGGCGTGATCGGCGGCTTCCTTGGAGGCTGGCTGCTCACGCTGTTCGGCGTGGATGTTGCCGGTGGCGGCATCATCTTCAGCTTCATCACCTGCCTCATCGGCGCGGTAATCCTACTGTGGATCGTCGGGCTCGTAACCCGACGGAAATAGTAGCGTTGCCAGGAGAAGGACTCTTCTCCTAGCCATCGCAAGGACGTTGTCAACAACCAGATAAGTGAGGGAAACGCTATGTCAAACAACGACTCCACATCCAACGCCAATGCCGCGAACACTCCGGCTGTCCGGGACGACAATGCTGCCGACTCTGAGCTGTTCACCGACCAGGGGCGGACATCGGTGGCTGACGTTGTTGTGTCGAAGATCGCTGGCATGGCCGCCCGCGAGGTCT
Organism: Corynebacterium glyciniphilum AJ 3170; assembly: GCF_000626675.1. Lineage (NCBI taxonomy): Bacteria > Bacillati > Actinomycetota > Actinomycetes > Mycobacteriales > Corynebacteriaceae > Corynebacterium > Corynebacterium glyciniphilum. The sequence goes on from NZ_CP006842.1 coordinate 2,565,819, forward strand.
CCGGTGTCCATGACCTTGGTGGCGGTGCTTCCCGGGCCATCGGCGCTCTGCGCGAGCGCATTCCCGGCGGCCGGGTGAACGTTCAGCAGGGCATCTCGGTAGAGGTCGGTGAGCGTCAGGCTGCTGTCGATATTTCCATCGTCGCCGAGTACGGCGTGGCGATCCACGAGCTGGCCGAGGCCATCCGCCGCAATATCATCCTATCCGTCGAGGAGATGACCGGCCTAGAGGTCACAGAGGTCAACGTCGTTGTGCACGACGTCCATCTTCCCGAGGACGACGATGACGACGATGATAACGATGAACCCCAGCAGTCTGCCCGCGTCCAGTAGCTCTCCTGCCAGGTCTTCCCTAATACCCCCGCAGCGTGCGGACAACGGTACAGACGACGAGCCCGACCGATAGTTTTGATAGTGAGGTCATGATGAAGTACGCGACAATCATTGGCGTGCTGCTGGGATTCCTCCTGGCAGTCGGTGCCCTCTGGGGTGGTGTGGTCGGTTTCCTCGTTGTGCTGGTGCTCTGCGGGGTCGGCGGCGCCGTCGGCGCCCACATCGAGGGGGTCATCGACCTCCGTCGTGCGTTCAACAGCAGCGGTCGGGGACGGGGCTGATTCCCCGTGTCCCCGTCCCCGTCCGACACCACCGCGGCCGCTGAAAGTACCGCACTCCTCGCCGGCAGCGGCACTGCCGAAGATCTTCCCCGCAGCGAGTCCTACCGACTGCAGCGGGAACACACCTCCATTGACCTGAAGGTCCTGGAGAAAATCGCCACCCGGGCCGCGCTCTCCGTGCCCGGTGTCATTCGCCATTCCTCCGGTATCGGCCAGTTCACTGGCCGTCGGTTGCCCCGGGTGACCGTACAGGTGGACCCCGGCGGTAGTGCAGCTGTAGCAGACGTCCAGATCGCCACGTCGTGGCCAGCCCCCACCGTTGCCGTCGCCCAGGTCACCAGGGAAGCCGTCGGAGAGTGGATCGAGCACTCGACCGGCGTACCGGTACTGGCAGTCAACGTCGATGTCGCAGCCGTCGTCCCGGGGTCCGACGAGACAGTCACCGTCACCGATCTGGCTGCAGCCCCCCGGACGCCGGAGTACACACGCGTCTCTGCGGCACCCCTGCAGACGTCCTCCCCGACCGTTAGCCGTCAGATCTCCGAGGTCTCCGTACCTGCTGCCCCCGAACCGCATACGCCGATCCGCCCCCAGGCCGCGACGTCGGTCCAGCTCGCGCCGATCACCGCAGGTCGGCCGGTACCCGCACGGCACGTCTCTGCTCCCATACCCCGGCCGGTGCAGCATCCGGCGATGCCGGTAGCAATCCGTGCAACGACGGTCCGGCTCCTGCCACCGCCCGAGGTGAAGCACCCGGAGACTCCGCCGGCCACACCGGTCATGCACCCGCGTCCACCACACACCGCGGATCAGCCGCGCCTTCTGGAGCCGGTTATCGCCGATCACGTGACGGTCACAGTTCCACCCCTACCGCGGGGGCTCCGTATCCTCTACGACGTGCCTACGCCCCGCGGTCCGCTACTACGCGACATCCCGACCCCGCGCGGACTGCCGACCCGGACCGTCCCCACCCCCCAGGGAGTCGGTGTGACTATTTTCCCGACCGTCCGGCGCCATCGCCGGATTCCGGTAACCGTCGACACCTCCCGTCGCTGGCGTTCCACCGACACCGGCGATGACAGGAAGCACAGCGGCGATCATGACAGGAGTCCGCGATGACAACAGCACAGCATCCGGAGCGTTACCGCCCCGAACCGTCAGGCAGGTTCGCCGCCGATCTGAGTCTGTCCGACAACACGACGTCCGTGGATCCCGGAGACGAGCCACGGGCTCCTCAGCCGAAAGCCTCTCCCCTGGCACGCGGGTGGACGATTGTCCTGGGCCTGGTACTGCTCGGCGTCACGGCGGTCATCATTCGAGACGTACTCATCCTCAACGACTCCGTGTCGGGGCGCCAGCTGCTCCCACCGGTATTCGCCTGGTTCGCCACGGTCCAGAATGAATCCTGGATGCTGTGGGCCGGTATCGGATGTGCCCTTGTCGCCGCGTTCTTCCTCCTTGTGTCTGTGCGGCCTCGCCGGCGCACCCACATGGCTTTCGGCGACGGATCAGAACTCTATGCACGCCCGGTCGATGTTGCACGTCTCTCGACGGCCACCGCCCGGCGTGTCCCCGGCGTGCTCTCAGCCCACACCGTGGCGACACGGAAGAAGATCTCGGTCAAGGTCGTCACGGCGGTCACGCCGGAATCCACCGAGACGATACGTGCACGCGTGTCCACCCACGTCTCAGAACTCTCCGCACTCCTTGACCCCGCCCCGAATGTCCAGGTGACGGTTACCCCGGGAGGTGAAGGACGATGAACCGCGGAAAAGCCTCATTCGACCGCATCGTGACGTTCCTGCTCTTCCTCGTCTTCGGCGGCATCGCTTTCTGGATGATCGGTCTCCGCCTCGACTTCGCACCCGCGCAACGGATCGGAGACTACGTAAACAGGGACTTCTGGGCGGATCTGAGCGCGCGCGACAACTACGACACCATTCTCGTCATCGCAGCCGTGGTGACCGGTCTCCTCGGCCTCCTGCTCATCGGAATCAACATCGAGCGCAAACGACTCGGCCGCAGCGCATCCCCGACCTCCGCGCCGACCGGCACTATCCGTACATCGCCAGCCGACGTCGCCTCCGCCGTAGCGCAGACATTCGACAGACGTGACGACGTCCGCTCTGCCACCTACCGGGCAAGTGAAGACAGGGGGACCGACATCATCGAGATCCGGTTGCGGATCCCCGCAGAGGTCGATGTCACCGACATCAACACTGCGTGCCGCCGCGCCGCTGCGGACATCACCGCCGCGCTACCCGGGCAGGACGTTCTCCCCCGGTTCCTTCTCCAGGTGGAGCAACCGGCACATCTCGAGTAGGTCAGCCGTCCCGTCGAGACAATCCCCGCTCCCATGCTCCTCTAGACGGAGCGGACGACTTTCGATACCTTCGCTCAACGAGACCGGGTTCGGTTAACGGCTCCTCGAAGACGATCCAGCGCTCGAGGGACTGCCCAGGATTCGGTTGACCGATACCACGATGCACTAACGGCGAGGGGAAGCTCTACCACTGCGCTATCGAGGACGTATCCTCCGGCCGGATCGTGGGCTACTAGATCATCGACCGAATGAAGGATCGACTCGTGGTGATTGCCCGGGACAACGCGATGTGCAGACGCCGCGACGCTGATGGTTGGATCGTGCATTCGGACTGCGGGAGCCAGGGCATATTCAACCGGTCGTCGCAACAGTTGACCGTTGGACCGAGCGTAGCTGATCTGCGAAGGCTTCGGCAGATGTCCGCTATCCCAGGATCCCGTAGGGCCGGTTGTTTATAGCGCTGGCTATCACAGCAATCTCCGTGCTGCTCCACCGCGACAGATCGGCACCTGTCGGGGGGGGTACTGTCGCAGCAGCCAGTCAAGGTGCTCGTTGCTGCCGCGCTGCGACGGGCTTTTCGCGTCCGCGAAGTACACCGGGGTTTTGGTGTCCTTGGTGAAGAGAGAATGGGCTGAGAGCTCTTTGCCCCGGTACCATGTCAAAGACCGGCGCATCCTTCATCGTCAGTGCCCCGTAGCTGGCCAGGGCGGGACCGTTCTTCGATTGTTTACGCTCTAAACCGCCGCGGGACTCGACGTAGAGGGCCTGATAGAGCGCCTCATGGGAAGTCCCCACGGTCGGATCACCAGGGAAGTCCAGCGGTAATCGTTTCGCGATCTGCTGCGAGCTTCAGGCGTTGACCCCCTCACGGTCCCCACAGTGGGGCTTGTTCTTCCCATCCCAGACTCGGCCATCCGGGCCGGCGACCTCACCGTCGGCGGTGAGGATCACACCGCTGAGCTTGTCATGAATGTACTGACGCAACCGTTGATTGGTGACCATCTTCGCGACCCTGGTGTAGCGGGAACGCCGTTCTACATGCCGTTTAGCAGTCAGCCCTTGTAGTCCAGCTGGTGGGTCCTGGTCGAAGCGTTACGCCGCAACTCCTGTGAAACCTTCGAGGGACTGCGGCCCAGTCGCCGGGCTATTTCTCGGACTCCGATGCCTTGTGCTCGCTAGAAGGCGATGTCCTCCTGTTCTGACGAGGAGATGTACCGTCCCGAAACAATCGGGTTCAATTGCAGATTCACTCCACCAGCATGCTTAAACTAACGGTGAACTACAGGCTCGGAGACACCAGCGTCCTCGCCGGCTTCCTCATCGTGGCCCCTGCTCCGATGGCCTGCCAGAATCGCACGCGGTCCTCGCCCCAGGCCGCTGTAGGACGCCCAGGAGAAATGACCTGACCGCGATACTCTCTTGCTCTTTTCTGCCTCGGGCCGATGCCCATCAAACACCTCCATCAGATAAGTGTTGCGACCACCGGTTGAATACGCCATGCCGGGCCGGGTCCAGTGGTGACAACACCGCAATGGAGTCGTTCTTCGCACTGCTGCAGAAGAACGAGCTCAACGTCCGCCGCATGAACAGCCGCGAGGAACCACGACGCGCGATCGTCACCTCGATTGAGACCAAGTACAGCCGCCGTCGTCAAAGGGGCCTGGGCAAGCTCACCCCCTCGAGTTCAATATGATCTACGCAGCCGCAGACACGGCCTGACCAATGCAAACCCCGAGAGTCAATCAAACCGGGAGGGCAGCCCACTTCGCCGTGTCAGCGGTCACAGAGTTGTGCTCGCACCCACGTTGCGGCCATCCGGGCTGTCCGCGGTCGACCACAGCACTACCCCACGCTCGGCGTCACTTGCGCACCATTCAGCATCAGGCAGGGCCACTCAGCCAAACGCCTCCAGCTCCCGCTTGACGACCTTACCGATCGGGTTACGCGGCAACGGCCGGTCCGTCAGCACCACGTCCCGAGGAATCGCCGGAGCCATGAAGTTCTCCCGCACATGGGTGCGGATGTCGTCCTCACTCAGGTCGGCGGACCCGTCAGTGACGACATAGGCCTTAACGCGCTGGAACTTCTCGTCGTCTTCCACCCCGACACAGTAGGACTCCGCGACACCGTCTACCCGGTCAATGATGTCGGACACAGAGGTCGGCCAGATGTTCTCTCCACCGACGATGATCATGTCGTTATTGCGCCCCAGCACCCGCAGGCGGCCGGTCTCCGGATCAATGACGCCCTTGTCACCGAGGCTGAGCAGTCCACGGGTCGCATCCTCGCGATCCCTGGTACCCAGATAGCCCTTCATCGACATGGCGTTGCGGGCGTGCACCACACCCACCTGACCTGCCCCGACCTCTCTCCCACTGTCGGTATCGAGCAGCTCCAGGCGTCCGTTCCACACAGGGTGCCCGGCCGTCAACGGATCCTCCCTGAGATCCGACGGACTGGAATAGGACACGAGCAACCCCTCGGTGGACCCGTAACCGGAACCGAGGATGTACCCGTAGCGCTCCTGCAGGCCACGGACCAGGTCCTCGCTCATGGCGTTACCAGCGTTGAGGATGAACGTGAGTGACGAGGTGTCGTAGCTGCCGGGGTCAGACTCATGGACCGCGAGCTGGTCCTTGAGGAACACAGCGGAACTGATCAGACCGTCACACCGGTACCGGTCGAGCTGGTGCAGCACGTTCTCCGCATTGAAGTTTCGCTGCGTCACAATCGTGCAACCGGCGAACAGCGCAATGCACGACGCACCCCACCCGAGGACGTGAAACATGCTCGCAGTCATCTGCAGGGTGCATCCAGCCTGCAGCCCGCAGGTCTCGACGGGGGGACCGAGAACGCCCAGCGGCACATGCGGTTCACCATGTCCCACCGCTTTCGGGGTGCCGCTTGTCCCTGAGGACATCAGGACAACTCCTCCCTGACGGGGACGGCGTCCGAAAGTCACGTCAGTCGTCGCCGGCGTGGCCCACAAATCACGGAAAGAGGGGAAAGCGATGTCCTTCCGCGCACCGTCTCCGATCCACGAATGGCAGATACTGACCGCTGAACTCTCGTCGGGAACCCTGTCGTCGAACTCTGAGTCCACGAAAAGGAAGCTGATGTCGTGGTCGTCGACGATACTGGCGATCTGCGTCCTGCTGGCCCCCACGTTCAGCAGGAAGACGGTGAAACCCACGTACCCTTTGGCCGCCAGGGGAATGAGGAATCCCCTGCCGTTGCGCGCCATGATTCCCACCTTGCTGTCAGCGCCGACCCCGTTGGCGACAAGCGCCTGTGCGGTGAGTACAGCCTGGTCACGTAGTTCTGCGTAGGTGAGCTCACCGTCATCGTCCACGAGTGCGACCCGGTCGGGAAATCGTGCCGCTGCGACCTCAAGCAGCCCTGACAGGGACGCTCCATAGCGGATGAGACTCCTGGCCGTCGTAATACCGTCCTTGACCTGAAATCCATTGAAAAATCCCGCAGAGACTGCAGCCCGCGCACCTCGGAGAAGCCCCTTGGTGTCGAACATAAACTGCTGTGCCCTATTTCTCACTTTACAAATCACCTTTCCTCGCACCTTTTCGGATGCAGGAAACCCTACTGCGTGGCGCACCCGACTGCAGACCAGAACCGCGAGTCCGGCACATGACGGTCGGTACCCGGTGGCACTGCGGCATCTTCTCTCCACAGGGCAGGGATCAGTGTCGGGACGCTGTGCACATATACTGTATCCCTACGTCGGCGCCTGTTTTCGAAGGCAGCCCACATTCAATCTGCACTATTTACGACAAAGAGTATGTATGGAACCGACGGGGCGCCCGATGTTTTACAGCACTAACCACGCGGCGCAGACCCCATCACCCTTACGATGCAGGCCTCAACCACCTTCATGAAATACGATTCATAGCGAACGGGCCAGAAGAGACCATGTGTCCGTAGCGTCGAGACATCGTCCCTACGCCTCGCGTGCGAGCTGTGAAGCCATGAATTGCGATCCCGCATAGGAGGGATGGAAAATCATGTTGTAGTTCGGGGTCGTGGTATCGATCACACCAGCGACATACCGCTGCCGATCAGGCGCACACGTGTCATGGCCCCGCGCCCCGTCGATCATCTCCACATAGTGCCCACCGATCTGGCGGGCAGCGTCGCGCTGATTAGCCCGGTTCCAGTTCTCCACATCCCGCAACACCGGCACAGGCACACCCGCCGGCAGATTCGGTACGACATTGAGCGCACAGAAGACCATCGAGTCACGGTCAACCGTGGGAAGCGCCCCAGACACGACAATCTTCGCTCCCGGAGCCACCGCCCGGATCTTCGACGCTGCCGCACGCATATCCGACAGGTACGCGTTGCGCACAGCGCCCGGATCAAGAATGTTCACCCCATCGAGCACACCGAAGCCACCGTAGTTGTTCATCCCGGCTGCCAAGACCACACTGCGGGTACCCCGGTGCACATCACCGGCAGCAATCGCCCGGTCGATTCGCCCCAGCATGGACCGTGACGTATTGCCCGCACACGACCAGTCCGCCAACGGCGCACCAGTACGTGCGCCCAGTTGACGCGGCCAGTTGTTCGGAGCCTGCAGACATCCACCGGTCTGCGGGTAACCGTCCGTCATGGCCGGCACCATGCGCAAAGTGTTTCGAAGCTGATCGGGATTCGCCGTGAAAGAGTCACCGAAGGTGACGATGTTGCCACTCGGCGCCGCCGCAGCAGCAGGCGCTACCGCCACTGCCCCACCTGTAACCGCAATAGTTGCTGTGGCAGCGGCAGTGATGGTGACAAGCAAGCTGTGTGCTCGTGCTCGGATACTCATGTTGTTCTCCTCTAGCCCTCTGGGCTCTGTTTGGACCGGTCGCGGGTCAGCGCAAGGTCGCCAGGTGAGACCTGGTCAGGTTTCACCGGTTGTTACTGACGTAGGTTGTCAACCTCTGCCTCCCCATCGGGCACTGAGCGCACGGCGTTACCGGGACCTGCCAGCACTTTCGTGTCCGCGGCAGCACCCAGGCTCACTACCCCACCGGGTGCCCACCCCCGAAAGGAGTTACGTGGACAAATACATCGGCGCATCGATGTACCACCACCTCACGCCACGGCGGGGGTGATCGTGACCTGAGCGTGACCATCGCCGACGTGGCAGCAGATCGCCCCGCCCGTGAGCCGCGCTATCCACGAGGGGGCGATACTCAGGGGCCTGACCCCCCCCTTGTGGTGGACACTTTGAAACCAGCACGCCGCTGGAGAGAAGATAGTGTTCCACAATGCCCCGCAAGACCTACTCCGAGCAGTTCAAACTAGACGCCGTCGAGCTTCACCACAGCTCACCGGAGCTGACGATCACAGCCCTCGCCGCCGAGCTGGGAATCAACCGCAACACCCTGAAAACCTGGATCAGGACCTACACCCCCGACACCCACACAGGCGCCAGCCCCGCGAGTATCCCGGATGCCCAGCAGGCCAAGCGCATCGCCGAGCTGAAGACAACACTGGCCCGCGTGCAACAGGAACGAGACATCCTACGCCGGGCAACACAGTATTTCGCGGGAGAGATGACCTGGTGAGCCGCTTCCAGTTCATTGACGACACCCGCACCGAGTTCCCGGTCAAGCGGCTCTGCCAGGTGTTGGGGATCAACCGTTCCTCGTACTACAAGTACCAGGCCACCCGCCCCCGGCGCACTGCCCGGCTGATCGAGGATGCGCTGCTGGCAGCACGGGTCATCACCGTGTTCACCGCAGCTGGGGGATGCTACGGCGCCCGGCGGGTCACCGTCGAACTCAACGACACCGCCGCCGGTGGTGGTGCCGCTGCCGCCCCGGTGAATCGTAAACGCGTCGCCAGGCTCATGGCCGCTCACCGGCTGGCAGGGCTCACCACCAAACGCTGTGTCACAACCACCGTCGCCGAGAAGTCCCGACGAGTGTTCGCTGATCTGGTCCACCGTGATTTCACCGCAGAAGCCCCCAATCAGCTCTACGTCGGGGATATCACCTACCTGCCGATCGCCGATGGGTCGAACATGTACCTGGCCACGGTGATTGACTGCTTCTCGAGGCAGTTGGTCGGATTCGCCATCGCCGATCACATGCGCACGTCCCCGGTTCAGGAAGCGATCAGTCAGGCTGCCGGGCGCCGGGGTAACTGCGGTGGTCTGGGCGGGGCGGTGTTCCACAGCGACCACGGGTCGGTCTACACCAGCGGGGCGTTCCAGAAAACCTGTCGGGACCTGAAAATCACCCAGTCGATGGGCACGGCCGGCTCGAGTGCCGACAACGCGTTGGCGGAGTCCTTCAACGCCGCGCTCAAGCGCGAGGTCCTGCGGGGTCGTAGGAACTTCGCCACCCAGCTGGTGTGCCGTCGGGAGGTCTTCGCCTGGTGTGTTCGCTACAACACCGTGCGGCGGCATTCCTGGTGCGGGTATCTCACTCCGCAGGGGTTTGAGGAGGCCAGGGCTGTGTAGACTCGTGGCCTGTACGATGCCGTATTCCCCGTGTCCACCAAACAGGGGTCAGGCCCGGGGTCGGTGAGAGCATAGTTTTGTCCACACCCCACATGTCGCATTAGATACATCATTGTTGCAACTGCATCTGCTCGATATATTTCGTCAGATCAATGCTCCCTTCGGTGTGTCGCTCCGGCTCCCACCTTGGCATAGGGAAACCGGTCACAGGTCGTCGATCAGGGACGCCACCCGGGCGGCGATGTCGTCCCGGATCAGCCGCATACGCTCCGCACCGTCGATCCCCCGGTCGGACGGTTCATCGGTGAGCCAGCGTTCGAGCGTCCCGACAGCGTCGGCCGGGAGCTCCAGCTGAGCCTGGGAGCCGACAACGATGACCCGGTCCGCCCGCCGCAGTAGCGCCGGATCAACCCCCTTGGGGTGATCAGTGCCCATGTCAGCCCCGACCTCCGCAACCGCCACCTCCGACTGCCCGTTGATCCGGGCGCCGGGATGGGTACCTGCCGAGTGCACCTCGACAGCCTCCCCGGCGTAGTGCCGGGCCAGGGCAGCGGCCATCTGGGATTTACCGGCGTTGCTGACACAGACGAACAGGACACAGGGACGAGTGGTCATGAGGTAACACGGTCCTTTCGATTATTGGTAGGCCGGTCATCGTCCGCCGGTGTGTGCGGCAAGGTCGGGTCCCCGGCGAACAGCACCGGCCCAAGGCGCAGCATGACATAGACAAGCCCGACGAGTACCGGTACTTCAATCAGCGGGCCGATCGTGCCCGCCAACGCCTGGCCGGAGGCCGCACCGAAGGTCCCGATGGCCACCGCGATGGCCAGCTCGAAGTTGTTGCCCGCAGCGGTGAACGACACCGACGCCGACTGGGCGTAGCTCAGGCCGGCCGACTTAGCGGCGATCAGTGCGAGGGCGAACATGCCAAGGAAGTAGACCACCAACGGCACCGCCAGCCGTGCCACCGCCCACGGGTTCGCCGCGATCTGGTCGCCCTGCAACGAGAACAGCAGCACGATCGTGTACAGCAGCCCGATCAGCGCCAGCGGCGAGATTCTCGGCAGGTAGGTGTTCTCGTACCAGTCGCGGGCCTTGATCTTCTCGCCCAACAGCCGAGAAACCACACCGGCCAGCAGCGGAATGCCCAGGAACACCAGCACCGAGGTGACGATCGTCCATAAGGAGAACTCCGCCGAGGTTGTCTCGAGTCCCAGCAAGGACGGCAGAACCTGCAGGTAGAACCAGCCCAGCACGGCGAACATGAGCACCTGGAACACCGAGTTGATCGCCACCAGCACGGCGGTGGCCTCCCGGTCGGCACACGACAGGTCCGACCAGACCAGCACCATCGCGATACAACGGGCCAGTCCCACGATGATCAGCCCGGTGCGTAGCTCGGGCTGGTCGGGCAGGAAGATCCAGGCCAGGGCGAACATGAACAACGGGCCGACAATCCAGTTGAGTACCAGCGACACCCCCATCAACCGTGTGTCGGCGGCGATCTTGCCGGCCTTGTCGTAGCGGACCTTGGCCAGCGGCGGGTACATCATCACCAGCAGGCCCACGGCTATGGGAATGGAGATCCCGCCGACCTCCACCGCGCTCAGGGCGTCACCGATGCCGGGGAGAAGGTGGCTGACGATAAGACCGGAAGCCATCGCCAGGATGATCCAGACCGGCAGGAACCGGTCCAGAAACGACATCCGGGCTGGTCCGGCAGTCGGGGTCGAAAGTGGGGTCATGGAGTTGCATCCTGGTTCATATAGACAGTCGTCGATGCTTGACGGTAGTTCCGATATCGACGCCCGTCAATGTAGCGTGGTGGGCATGAGCACCACACAGCCGCTACCCGACACCGACGTCCTGGATGTCCGGCAGTGCTGTTCCCTGGGCACCGGGCCGCTGACGCAGGATGAGTCGGTACGCTATGCCGGGCTGTTCAAGGTACTGGCCGAGCCGGTGCGGTTGCGCATCCTGTCGCAGTTGGCCGCCGTCGGGTGTGGCCCGGTCAGCGTCGGTGAACTCACCGCGATGATGGGTCTGAGTCAGCCGACGGTCTCGCACCACTTGAAGATGATGACCGAAGCCGGGTTGCTGGAACGCTACCGTGACGGGCGCAGTGTGATCCACCAGGTCCGACCCGACGTCTTCGCTCAGCTGCGCACCGTGCTGCAGATTGGCTGAGCCCACATCTCATGTGGGGAAACCGGGCGGACGACAGAGGAACGATCGAAACAGCATGGACAGCGAAGCCAGTACGGAGCCGACCCCAGCGCGGGCACACATCGAGCAGGACCACTACGAGGCAGTCGTCATCGGCGGCGGCCAGGCCGGTCTGGCGACCGCGTTCTACCTGTTGCGGGCCGGAGTGGACACCCTGGTCCTCGACGATCAACCGGCAGCCGGCGGGGCATGGCGGCACGTGTGGCCGTCCCTGCACCTGTTCTCCACTGCCGGGTTCTCCAACCTGCCGGGCATGCCGATGCCTTCCTATCGGGGGTTTCCTCCGGCCTCGCATGTGGTGGACTATTTCACCGCCTATGAACGCCGCTACCGGCTTCCCGTCGAACGGCCGGTACGGGTCGCCCGCGTCGGGCACCACGACGGGATCTTCCGCATCGACGCCGAGCACTGTCCCGGCCCGGGGCAGGCACGCGGTCCTGGACGGCGACGACCGTCATCGCGGCAACCGGCACCTGGACGGCCCCGTTCGTCCCCTCCTATCCGGGCACCTTCACCGGCACACAGTGGCATTCGGCGAACTACCCCGGCCCCGAGCCATTCCGGGGCAGCACGGTCGCGGTGGTGGGTGCGGCGAACTCCGGGGCGCAGATCGCCGCGGAGCTGACCGAGGACCCGGACGTCGGCGACGTGCACTGGTACACCACCCACCCGCCGCGCTGGATGCCCGACGACGTCGACGGGCGGGTGTTGTTCCGCCGCAACCGCGAACGCGCTGCCGCCATTAACCGCGGTGATCCCGATCCGGGTGCCGACTCCGACCTGGGCGACATCGTCGTCCTGCCGCAGGTGCGCACCGCCCGGGACGCCGGAGACCTTCAGGCCACCCCCATGTTCTCCTCCCTAGATGAGGTGGACGCTGATCAACTGATCTGGTGCACCGGATTCCGCCCGGCACTGGGACCGGTACGACATCTCGTCACCGACGGCGCACCACAGGTCCCCGGACTGCTGCTCGTGGGCTACGGCGACTGGACCGGTCCCGGTTCAGCGACGATCACCGGCGTCGGCCCTTTCGCCAAGGCTGCCGCCCGGCAGGCTGCGGAGCGGGTCGGCAAGACCGTGAAGTAGCTCGACGGCCCTCCTTTCAACCAGCCATAACAAACCATCGCTTGTGTTATAAGTGAGAGTTTGTGTATGTTGGGCGGCATGGCACCGAACATTGCGTTACCCAATCCTGTCAGTGACCTGTCACCGAGAGAGCAGGCCGAGTTTCTGGCCCCGACGTTGGCGGCGTTGGCAGATGTCAACCGCTTGACCATCGCCCTGGCCCTGTCCGAGAAGTCGATGACCAACCGACAGCTGCACGAGGCCACCGGGTTGAGCCCGGCCCTGGTCAGTCATCACCTGGTCGCGCTGCGCCGGGCCGGTGTCGTCGACACCGTGGCGAAAGGTCGGGCGAGTGTGAACAGCATCTGCTGTGAACAGCTCGCCGATCCGGTGCGCTGGCTGGCCCGCCTGGCCACACTGACCCCGGAGGGCCAGAAAGCCTGCTGCAGAGACGACAGCGACACACCTGCCGACCACAACCACGACGGCCAGGTCGAACAGGGGCAGTGAGCACGACATTATGCTGATAGACACACTGCAGACCTTCGCCCTGCTGCTAGGCGAGCTGCTGGCGTTGTTTCTCTTCGTCTCGGCCGCCGTGGCCCTGATCAACCGACGCTTCGGCCCGGAGAAGATGCGCGACTGGATGGCCAGCGGTATTGTCCCCGGACCGGTCAAGGGCCTGCTGCTGGGTGCGGTGACACCGTTTTGCTCCTGTTCGACACTGCCCATGCTCGTCGGGATGCTCAACGCCGGGGTCGGCTTCCAGACTGCCATGACGTACCTGATTTCCTCGCCACTGCTCAACCCGATCATCGTCGGTGGGATCGGGATCATCTTCGGCTGGAAGATCGCGATCATCTACACGGTGTTCACTCTGGCGGTGTCCCTGATCACGCCGATGATCTGGACGATGCTGGGCATGCAGACCGCGGTGAAACGCGTCCGCGTGCAGGGCGAGACCACCCCGGAGCCATGGAAAGGCCTTGTCGGCGAACTCCCCGGAGCACTACGACAAGCCTGGGCTGATCTGCGCCCATTGCTGATCCCCATGCTGTTGGGCCTGGCCGTGGGCGCGGCGATCTACGGGTTCGTACCCGAAGACCAGCTCACCGGCTTCGCCGGAGCGAACATCTGGTGGGCGGTGCCCCTGGCAGCGGTCATCGGCATCCCGATGTACATCCGGTTGGAGACCATGCTGCCGGTCGGCCTGGCACTGCAATCCGCCGGTGTCGCCATCGGCCCGATCTTCGCCCTGATGATCGGCGGGGCCGGGGCCTCGCCGCCGGAGGTGTCGATGCTGGCAGCGGTGTTCAAACCCCGACTGTTGATCACCTTCGTGGCCACCATCCTTGCCGTGGCGATCATCGGCGGCTACCTGATCTCCCTGACCAGCTAGAACTGCCTGGGGAGCACGCCCAGGTAACCCTCAAACAATCAATCACTCACGACAATGAAGGAGTCCACCGTGGCTTTCAAGGACCTGTTCACCAAGAAGAACACCGCCAACAATCCCGCCAGCTCGTGCTGCAACGTCGAGATCGTCCCCGATGATCGGCCCGAGAAGTCAGATGCACGACCCCAGACATCGAGTACGGCGAGTCGTGACACCCCTGAAGCCAGCGACAACAGCACGTAGTCCCCCACCTCACCCCCGCAGGGTGTCCGACCGCGGGGAGAATGCACGGCATACCTTCTGCCACCCGCCCCTCGCCGACGCCGTCGGTGCGGACGTGCACCAGTACCGCCCGCCGGGCACCGGCCCACCGGCGCAGGAGGAGTGGCTGCGATTCTCCGCACCGGTCACATCACCGGCCGGGAAGTCGGGGGCCTCGCCGTCTCCTATTCACCTGATGTTCACCCACCCCGTATTGACCGGTGCGTCCCGAGGTTGCCAAGATCGTCACGTGCCCCGAACCCCGCCCCACGGCCCCGGCCGCAACGTACAGCCGGGCGACACCTGGCAGGTGTTCCTGGCGTTCCTCCGCCTGGGACTCACCAGCTTCGGCGGCCCGGTCGCCCATCTGGCCTTCTTCCGCGAGGCCTTCGTCGAGCGCCGCGGATGGTTGTCCGAGAAGGCCTACGCTGACCTCGTCGCACTGTGCCAGTTCCTCCCCGGACCCGCGTCATCACAGGTGGGAATGGCCATCGGACTCCAGAGAGCCGGGTACACCGGAATGCTCGCCGCGTGGTTCGCGTTCACGATGCCCTCGGTGGCGCTTCTCGTCGCTTGCGCCTACGTCCTGGCCGCCGTCGGTGACCTCTCCGACGCCGGCTGGATCGACGGGCTGAAAGCGGCCGCCGTCGCCGTCGTCGCTCACGCGGTCCTGGGCATGGCCCGGTCTCTGACGCCCGACGCACCCCGGGCCACAATCGCCGCGGCAGCGATGATCGTAGTCCTGCTATTCCCCAGCCCTGCCACCCTGGCGGTCGCTGTCGCGGTGGCCGGCCTCGTCGGTTTCCTCTGGCTCACCCCGCAGGAGCAGGCCCCGCGGGCGGAGGACGCCTTCTCCGTCCGAGTGTCCAAGCGGACCGCTGTCGCGTGCCTGGGAGCCTTCGCACTGCTGCTCGTGGGGCTTCTCCTGGTTGCCATGTGGACGTCGAATGCGTATGTATCACTGATCGACATCTTCTACCGTGCAGGATCACTCGTCTTCGGAGGCGGCCATGTGGTCCTGCCGCTCCTGCAAGCGGAGACCGCCAGCCTTGTCGAGCCCGAGGTCTTTCTCGCCGGGTACGGTGCCGCCCAGGCCGTTCCGGGGCCGTTGTTCACCGTCGCCGGGTTCCTCGGCGCGTCCAGCTTCGGAACGGTGACCGGCATTGTCGGCGCCCTGGCCGCCACCGTGGCGATCTTCCTGCCGGCCGCGCTGCTGGTGGTCGGCACCCTGCACTTATGGGAGGCACTGCGGGGCAACGCCGCCACCCGCAGGGTGCTGACGGGTGTCAACCCCGGAGTGGTGGGTATCCTCACCGCCGCGCTGTACGACCCGCTGTTCACCGCCGGGATCCTCGGCAACGGCGTCAACGCCCTGGTACTGGCCGTCGCGGCGTTCGTGGCGCTCCACAGCTGGAAGGTCCCGGCCTGGGCCGTGGTGATCGCCGCGGGTGTCCTGGGGTGGTTCATTCTCTAGGCGTCGCGTACGTCACGGGTTTTCAGTGTCCTCCGCCGAGCCGCCCCGAGAAGCGGTCGAGGCGTTCCTGGCTGGCGCCGTCGAGACCGATGATCGTCACGTCTTTGCCTCTCGCCCGGAACTTCGTGGTGATGCTGTCAAACGTTGCGACCGTCGAGGCGTCCCACACGTCGGCCTCCGTCAGGTCGATGACGATGTGATCGGCCAGGTCGGTGTAGTCGAAGCTGTAGACGAGGTCATTACTGGAGGCGAAGAACAACTGCCCGTGCACCCGGTAGGTACGGGTGTCGATCGTGCCGTCGTGGTCGGTGTCGAGTTCCGCGACTTTCTCGACGCTCACCAGGTGGGCGACCCGTCGGGCGAACATGACCATCGCGGTGAGTACACCGAGCACCACACCGACCGCCAGGTTGTGCGTGGCCAGGGTGGCGACCACGGTCACCACCATCACGGCGGTCTCACTCAGCGGCATCATCGGCAGGGTCCGTAGGGAGTGCCAGTCCATGGTGCCCACCGACACCATGACCATCACCGCGACGAGAGCCGCCATCGGGATCAGCCCGACGATGTCGCCGAGGGTGACGACCAGGATCAGCAGGAAGATTCCCGCCAACAGCGTCGACAGGCGGGTACGGGCGCCGGAGGAACGCACGTTGATCATGGTCTGCCCGATCATGGCGCACCCTCCCATCCCGCCGAACAGGGAGCTGACGATGTTGGCCACACCCTGTCCCCACCCCTCCCTGGTCTTGTCGGAGTGCACGTCGGTGATGTCGTCGACGAACTTCGCGGTCATCAGTGACTCCATCAGCCCCACCAGCGCCATAGCCAGGGCGTAGGGCCCGATGATGGTCAGGGTGTCCAGGTTCAGCGGAACGTCGGGGATGAACAGGCCGGGCAGACTGTCGGGGAGCTCCCCTTGGTCCTTGACGTCGGGCACGTCCCACCCGCTGACCACGACCACGATGGTGATCAGGACAATAGCGACCAGTGGGGCGGGGATCACGGTAGTCAGCCTCGGGAAACCGATCATGATGACCAGGCCGGCAGCCACCAGTGGGTAGACCAGCCAGGGCACGCCGAGCAGGTGGGGCAGCTGGGCGGTGAAGATCAGGATCGCCAGGGCGTTGACGAAGCCGATCATCACCGAGCGTGGGATAAAGCGCATCAGCTTGGCGACGCCGAGCACGCTGAGGACGACCTGGAAGACACCCGCGAGCAAGACGGTCGCGATGAAGTAGTCCATGCCGTGGTCGTGGGCCACCGGGGCGATCACCACGGCGACCGCACCTGTGGCCGCCGAGATCATCGCCGGCCGCCCACCGGTGAAGGCGATGGTCACCGCCATCGTGAAGGAGGCGAACAACCCGACCCTGGGATCCACACCGGCCAGGATGGAGAACGAGATGGCTTCCGGGATCAACGCGAGCGCGACGACTAGCCCGGCGAGCACTTCGGTGCGCAGGCGCGGAAGGGAACTGAACGCGTAGCGGAACGAGGCGACGACCGCAGTCGGGGCGGGTGGGGCGGATTGCATGGCCTGGTCGGGGCCAGGCCCAGTGGTAGATTGGGTCACGAAGAACCTCCGAAAATAGTGGATCCAGGCCCGCCGAGACAGACGACCTGGCGATACATAGTGAAATCAGCACTAGAGCAAACCCTACCGTAACGGTAGGGTTTCGCGGAGGCAATTCCGGTGCGCTGACAGCGCTCCGTGGCAGGACGGCAGAGGGAGCGGACATGGCGGTACACGGCAGCAAGATCGGCCAGGTCGCAGACGACACAGGCATGTCGATCCGCACCTTGCGCCACTACGACGAACTTGGGATCGTCAGCCCGTCCGGTCGTAGCGCAGGCGGCTTCCGCCTCTACAGCGACGAGGACATGCAGCGGATCCTGCTGATCCGCCGAATGAAGCCGCTGGACTTCACGTTGGAGGAGATCGGTGTCTTCCTCCGCGCCGTGGACACCCTCGCCTCGATGGCTGCCACCCCAGCCGACAAGGAACACGCCGGCCAGCTCATCGCGGACGTTCGCTCACAGACCGGTGAGCGCCTCGACAAGCTGCGCAAGCGAGTATCGTACGCCGAGGAATTCTTGGCGCAACTTGAAACCATCAATCTATGAGCGCGAACAGGCCAGCGACAGTCCCTGCCGCTCCGAACTAAACCGACATAGGGACCGATAGAAATCTGGCGCATCCAGACCAGCGCAAGGTCACCGTATGTCTTTCCCTCGCCCCGCGCCGGTCGACGCCCGCGGCAGATAGAAGTTACCCACTAAGGACTTTCCAACACTTGACCGACACGCCAATAAATAACGAGCGTCGGACCAATGTACATCAATAGACTTTCCTAAATATTTCCACTTTTAACCGTTCCCTATTCTTAGGGTGTGCAAACTTGTCCATTTCTCACTGAAACCCTATCGGTATGCTCTACCGACAACTATAGGATAATTCTGCGCGTTAAATTCGTCCCATTTAAGCAAGGACTAGCCGCAGTCACGATCCCGATATAGGTTTGCCATATCCCCGGTCGCCTACCGAAGCCTCACCTTCGGACGAATCTTTCCAGTTTCTCGGGATCGCCTGCGACGATGACCTGATCAGTACGGCACAGGACACGATCGGGATGAAAAGGTGCCCACGTTCCGTCAGATCGCCGTACTGAGACCACTCTCACGCCGAACCTATACCACAACTTTTCAACGTCCACGGAAACTCCGACGATGACGTCCGGCGGTGCAAGTTTGATCATCCCATAGTCCTCATCAAACTGGGCGAAATCCTTGAACCGCCCACCCAAAAGGTGAGCGACACGACGTCCGGTGTCACGTTCTGGGCGCACAACCTGATGGACACCGACCTGGGTGAGAATCTTAGCGTGTGCATCAGAGTCCGCTTTCGCCCAGATACTGGGCACACCCAGATCCACCAGGTTCGAGGCGGTGAGTACAGACGATTCCAGATCAGAGCCGATGCCGAGAACGACCCGCTCGACTTCGTGGACACCGAACTGCACCAGCGTCTCACGATCAGTAGTGTCACCGATGGCGGCATCGGTAAGAAAGCTGGAGCATTCCTGAACAAGGCGAGCGTCAGCGTCCATGCCGAGTACTTCCACGCCGTGGCAGGTCAGCTCTTCGGCAAGCGAGGCGCCGAAACGGCCCAGGCCCAGAACAACAACAGGGGGAATGTCGATGCGGCCGCGGACGCGGCGAGGTGTGTTAGCCAATGAAGGGCCTCTCTTCTGGATAGTGGAATCGTCGGGCACTGTGCTTTGCGGCCAGGGCGACAACGAGGGTGACCGGTCCGATACGCCCCAGATACATCAGGGCGCACAACACCAGTTGGCACGGGGAGCTCAGATCAGCGGTGATACCGGTGGATAACCCGACGGTGGCGAACGCGGAGATGACCTCAAAGGTGATCTGATCGCCGGTGAACACCGGGTCCAGGAGTCGTAGCGTGCCGACCGCGACAACGACCAGCACAACGCTGAGCACAGCGACTGTCAGCGCCTGACGCACCACAGGCTGACTTATTGTGCGGTGTCCAATGGTCGTGGCGTGATGTCCCCGGACTTCTGCGATGATCGCAGCAAGGAGAACTGCCGCGGTGGTGATCTTGATCCCCCCGGCCGTGCCGGCCGAACCCCCACCAATGAACATCAGCAGGTCAGTTCCCATCAATGTGACCGGGTGGAATTCGCCGTAGTCCAGGGAGTTGAAGCCGGCGGTGCGCGGGCTCACCCCTTGGAAGAATGCGGCGAGGACCCGGGTGCCTGCAGGCAGGGCAGCCAGGGTGTTGTTCCACTCCAGAACGCCGACCATTGCCACACCGGCCACGATGAGTATCACTGTGCCGGTCACGGTGATGCGGGTGGTAACCGACAACTTCCGGGCCCCACGGTGGCCCCGACGCTGCATGCTGAGGCGTGCTCGGTCCCATAGCTCGGATACCACCGGATAACCCAGGCCACCAATAATCAGGGCACAGGCTAGTGGCAGGATGATCCAGCCGTCCCCGACATAGGGCACCAGACTGTCGCTGCGTAGACCGAATCCGGCGTTGTTGAATGCGGAGACGGCATGGAACATGCCCTCCCAGCTGGCCTGCGGCAGCGACATCCCGTATGTCGTTGCGAACCGGACAGTGGTGATGACCGCGACTATTGCCTCGCAGATCACGGTGATCAGCAGGGTCGCCAGGACAGTTCGGCCGATGTCACCGGTGTCCAAGGACCTGTTCTCTGCGCGGGTGTAGAGACGTGATCGTAGTCCGATTCGCCCGGTGAGCAGCATTCCGGCTAGGGAGGTCACGCTCATGATGCCGAAGCCGCCGACCTGGATCAGTACCAGCACGATCACTTGTCCCAGCCCACTCCAGTGAGAGCCGGTGTCGAGGACGACTAACCCGGTCATCGTCACCGCGGAGGTGACCGTGAACAAGGACGACAACAGATCAGTGCCAACACCAGAAGCCGAGGCTGCTGGCATGCTCAACACCAGTGTCCCGATCACGATGAGTGCCAGGAATCCTAGGGCGACTGCCTGGGCCGGTGAGAGTGTGATCTGCGGCATGCGCAGGTGGCGGGGGTAGCGGTGAGGACGACTGAGTTCCACCGGCATGAGCGTAGTCCTCCCCGTCCCGGTTTGCCTAGAGGGTGACTGAAGAGACATCCCCGGCCAGTACAACTAGGCAGGCGACGCTGCATCCCGAGGGATGCTGCGCTCAGTGACGACGTGCCGTGGCGCCAGATCGTTGCGGCTGGCTGCGGCCTCTGCGCGCTGCGCGAGGGGGGCAGGATTCGTCCTTGTTCCAGGTACTGCGGGTATAGTGTTCTGGGCCACATCAGTTATCTAGGGTCGAGTGTGCACGTGAAAGGGTAATCATGACGGGTGCGTTCTCTGTCGAGGACATATCCATCGCCGTTCATCGTCGATCAGGGTTGGACACTGCTCTGGGCGAGGAGCTTGTGCGCGAGCAGATTGGCACGATTGAGCAGTCAGAGAACCGGGTTATTGACCCAGAGCAGATCGGTGCGGATGATACCGAGCGATTGGTCCGGTTGGTCGAGAAGGTCCAGCCTGAAGTGGCCGCACGGTCACTAGATGACCTCTACGACGCGCAGGTTCGGTGTCGTGACGCCGTAGAGCACCTCGAGGAGGCCCGCGCGCATCGCGATGCAGCTGTGTGTGCCGCGCTGGCCACGGGCGTGTCATGGGATGAGGTGACCACCACGACGGGATTGTCGCGAGGCCAAATCGCCGACATCCGAAAAGTCCAACCCCGCTAAGATACTTAGGATAACATTTCCAATGTGCCGAAGTTGCACGCACTTGTCTGATTCGTCGCGGACTATAGGTCGTGCTGTGATTCTACTAACTGCATTGCCTTGGGAGGTCATGACCACCGCAACGCATGGTACTCAGGAAAAACGCCGGCAACCGTACTGAGTGAATCACCACTCACTACGAGGAACCCAGGATTCCCTTCCTGACGCGGGTGTAACGCAACATTGACCCAGTCCGGTAACTCGTATAGCTAGTCATCGGCCACTGCTGGTCCCGACACCCAGCGGCTGAACGGTTCAACGTCTCACCGGCCACTCGGCTCCCACCTCGGTGCCGCCCGCGCCACCGTCGGCCGGGTGCGGACTCGCCACACCACACCCGCACTGGACCGCGTCGGCAGTGGGGATCAAACCATTGTCCTGCCAGCACGCAAGATCCCGCCGATACGCTACGAGAGAACCTGCCCGGCGAGTTGGTGCATGTCGGCCTCAGAAACTCGGGCGGGTTCTCCCCGCAGGGCCTGATGGCGAATGCTCAGCAGAGGCTCCACCCAGCAACGGGCATCAAGCATTGCCAGTGGGGCGGCGGCACGCCCCGGAGTGTTCCGATCTCCAGGCTACCAGTGCTTGCATCACGGGCATCGACGACTACTCGAGAGCGTCTACTCGGAGATCCTGAATGACGAGTGTAAAGACACCGCTACGGGGTTCTGGACCCAGGCTACAACCTTCTTCGAGTCATTGGAGGTCACCGTGGAGGCGGTGATGACCCACAACGGGCCTTGCTACCGCTCACAGGTGTTCAAAATGCCCTAAGCGCGAAGGTCACCCACCGGTTCACCTGGGCATATCCGACGCAGACCAACAGCAAGGACGAACGGCCCAACAACACGCTGATGACCGAGTGGGCCTACGGCATGGCCGCATCTGAGTGAGACGGATCGTGAGGCGGCGTGCAAGCAGTTCCTGCATCACTCAAGATCACCGAGCCCGCACACCTATCGAAGGGGCGCTTCCTTCATCGCGTGTTCATGACCTCACGGGGATTATAGCTAACGCGCACCTACCGACACACGCCTCAACCGCCGAGCATGGACCGGAGAGGTCCGAAAGCCGACGGTCGGCCGCCGAATAGTGCCTGCTTTAGTTCCTGCTTAAGCATCCAGGCCATATAGCTCTCACATTCACAGCCTGAGATCTACGGCGTCCGCCATATACTCTCGCCATCGTCGGTTATCAAGCCTGATCTGCGCAGCCCCAGCCGGGTTGCGATAGCGGCAGAAGCCGCATGGTCTGGGTGGATCGAGGCCGTGGAGTGGCTAACCCCATGGTCTCGCAGCCACGTGCACATCAATTGTGCACTGCGTGTGGCCAGGCCCCGACCCTGGAACCGAACCCCGATGACCCACGCTAGTTCCGCAACCATCTGGTCGTCCTGGGAAACGACTGTTGCCTGCACGTACCCAGCCGGTTCTCCCGACACGCGAACGATCCAGTTCAACCACAACTGCGCCCCATCAGGCGATACTCCGTCCGCCCGGCGAGCGTACGTGCGGCGTAACTCGTCAATACTCGGTGGCTCACCACCGGTGAAAACATACAGCTCACGATCCTGCAACACCGTAAGCATCGTGTCAGCATCATCACCGCGCACCGGTGTCAGCAGCACATCGCCCTGCGTAATCGGCGTTGCCTTCAAAGAACATTGTTGGTCCGGATTCTCGCCCATATCCCCCAGTAAAGCCGGACCATCACAATGACCCGCAACATGACTCATACTTGAGGCCCCCTTAGCGCAGCAGCCCCATCTTCTCGTACACGTCGGCGACCACAGACTCTGCAACGACCGACGCTTTCTCGGCACCGCGGTCCAGGATCCGCTTCAGCTCCGCCGGATCGGCCATGTACTCGTCGTACCGGGCCTTCAGCGGGGTGGTGAAGGCCTGCAGTGCGTCGGCGGTGTCCACCTTGAGCGCGCCGTACTGCGCCCCGGCCGCCTGGTAGTCGGCCACGATCTCATCGACGCTGCGTCCGGTCAGAGCAGACTGGATCACCAGCAGGTTCGACACACCCGGCTTCTCCTCCCGGTCGTACCGGATCTCACCGTCGTTGTCCGTCACCGCCGACTTGATGCGCTTCGCCGACGTCTTCGGCTCGTCCAACAGGTTCACGATCCCCTTCGGGTTGTCCCCGGACTTGCTCATCTTCGACGTCGGATCCTGCAGGTCGTAGATTTTCGCCGCACCCTGCGGGATGAACCCGTCGGGCACCACGAACGTCTCACCGAAGCGGGCGTTGAAGCGTTCGGCCAAGTTGCGGGTCAGCTCCAGGTGCTGGCGCTGGTCCTCCCCCACCGGCACCAGCTGCGGACGGTAGAGCAGGATGTCCGCCGCCATGAGCATCGGGTACATGAACAGGCCCGCAGAGGTCCGTTCGGCACCGCGCTTGGCGGACTTGTCCTTGAACTGCGTCATCCGTGACGCCTCACCGAAGCCGGTGAGGCAGGTCAGCACCCACGCCAGCTCGGCATGCTGCGGTACCTGGGACTGAACGAAGATCGTGGACTTCTCCGGGTCGATGCCCAACGCCAACAGCTGCGCCACACCAACCAAAATCCGCTCACGCAACTGGCCAGGATCCTGGTCCACGGTGATGGCGTGCAGGTTGGGGATGAAGTAGAAAGCGTCGTACCCGTCCTGCAGGTCAATCCACTGCTTGACCGCACCCAGGTAGTTCCCGAGCTGGTAGGAGTCCGCCGTGGGCTGAATGCCGGACAGGACGCGCTTGATCTGTGCTCCATCACTCATGCGCAACAACTGTAGCTGACCAGCCACGAAGCATTGTCAATTACCCAGTACCGGTGCAAAGCCCTGCCTGACATGTAGAACGCGCCGGATAGTCGGCGCAAGCTCACAAACTACGGTACGGATTGGACTTGCCCGCATATCGTGGACAGGTAGCTAAGCTGCTGTAGGTGTCTCAACAGCAGGTATGTTGAGCAGATTCATTTCGAACTTCACCGGCGGCAGGTAGCCCAGCGCGGAATGAAGCCGCCGATGGTTGTACCTCGACTCGATCCAGTCACCGAACTTCAACCTCGCCTCAGCCCGGGTGGGCCATTTCCTCCGGTCGTAGAACTCGATCTTCATTGTCGCCCACACACTCTCGGCCATCGCATTGTCCCAGCACACTCCGGTCCGCCCCACCGACTGCAGCATCTCCAGTCCTCGGTAGACCTTGAACATGTCGTCACTGCTGAACTCAGAACCCCGGTCAGCATGGAACACCACACCGTCAGGAACCTCTCCGCGCAGCGTGTGAGCCCTGCGCAGGGCCTTTTCCACCAGGAAGGTGCCCATCCGCGAGTCCATCACCCAGCCCAGAATCCGGCGGGAGTGCGCGTCAGTGACCGCTGCGAGGTACAGCCAGCCCTCACCGGTGCGCAGGTAGGTGATGTCCGAAATCCAGACGCGGTTGATCCCGCCCCAATCCCAGCATCGTTTGACCAGGTCAGGGATCGTATAGGTAGTCACTCCGGGGATCGTCGTCACCGGAGTGAACTTCTTCGGACTGATACCCTTCAGCCCCTGCCGGCACATGGATCTCGCCACAGTCTTGCGGTCAACCTCAAAACCCTCACGGGCCAGCTGGGCATGGACCCTGGGCGAACCGTAGACCTCATCGGAATCGTCGAAGACCTTACGGACCTTCGCGTCAAGGTGATCGCGTGCACGGCGCTGTGAGCCTGGCTGACCTGCGTGCCGTGCCACCCAGGCGTAGAAACCGGACCGGGACACTACCAGAAGTCGAACCATGCGTGTGACCTGGAAGTTCGCCTTCTGCGCCGCCATCAGTCCGTACCGTTCGTCGGTCGTTGCTTGGTGGCGAAGAAGGCGGCTGCTTTGCCCAGGAACTCGTTGTCCTTGTGCAGCTCGACGACCTGGCGGCGCAGGGCCTTGAGCTCGGCGCGTTCGTCCAGGGACAACTCTCCGGTCGATTCGCCGGCCTGCTCGGCGCGTCCGACGGCAACCCACTTTCCCAACGATTGGGAACCGACGCCCCACTCTCGGGCGACTTCGGCGATACTGCGTCCGGTGTCGATGACCAGGCGCGCGGCCTCGTGCTTGTACTCGGGGGTGAAGGTTCTCCGTGGTCGTTTGCCGGGGGTCTTCTCGGTCATGGTGGCATCCTCTCGTGCGGGACGGGTCCCGCTAAAACGGGTGTCCACTCAACGAGGGTAGGGCCAAACTCAACCCCGTCAGAAGCAATCCTAGCGGGGTTACGTGGTGCTGCGGGGTGTCAAGGTCACATGCTGAGTCGCCAGCCCGAGATCTCACCGTCGTCAGCGAGGATGGTGTTGGTCTTGGACTTCCGCGTCGGGGAGATCTGGACATACATGTCACGCATCCAGTCCTCCGAGTCCTCCTGCTCAGACTTCGGTGCGTAGCACTTCGTGAGGGTGGCTTCGAGGCCTGCTTCGTCAATCTTCATGGGCCCGTAATAGGTGGAGCCCTCAGCTTCCTCGGCGTAGTGGTCATCGCCTGCTGCTACCCAGGCCTGGGTACCACCGAGCATGCCCCGGTAGTCCTGGTCAACCGGCTGCACGCTCATCCGATCAGCCACACCTGCTGCCCTGCTTGCGATGCTGTCGTGCGACGGCATACCTGCACCGTTCACCTCTCCGCCCTCCCACGGCTCGAACGTCATGGAAGCGTCGTAGCAGAGCACGAAGCTCTTCTTGTCCCCGTCAGGGTGGCCGTCCGGGGCGTTCTGGTCGCCCGTGATCACTCGGTCGATCTGACGCAGGTTGTCCAGTGACACGGTGAACCCAGTGGCATCCTTGCCGAACTCTTCCTTGCCGTCGCTTTCGTAGATGGTGCCGGTGGTGAAGTCCATCTTCTCCCCGGCCCTCAAGAACGTGCTGTCATCAGGCATTCCACTGGTCGCTGCCCCGGTGCCACCCTCGGGTGTGGACTGAGTCGTGGTGCCGAACAGAGCACCGACACCACCGTCACCGGTGGAGTCGTCGGAGCCACAGGCAACGACTGTGGTGGTCGCACACAGTGCGATAGCGGTGACCGCGATGGTGCGGCGGATGGTTCGGGTCTTCATGGTCTCTCCTTATCGGTAGGTGTCGTGGGTGCAGTTAGTCAGGGCCTCACCTAGCCCCACTGCACGCCGCCAGGCAGCGTCGAGGGGTCGGATGCGGGCGGATAGATCTGCACACTGGCGTTGTTGCCACCTGTGCAGATGACGTTCGGCCCCATCGCAGAGCACGTCATGTCGTAGGTCTCACCGGTCGCCTCAGAGGTTGCCGTGACCACGGCATCGAGGTTGCCGGTGGCGATGTACTGGTCGATCCAGGCGTTGTAGACAGCACGGGCGAACTGGTCCGAGGTGGTCTGGGTCTGCCCACTGTTGGTCGTCCCGGCACCGAAGTTCGGGTAGTCCGCCTTGGAACGTCCAGAGGTCGCGGGACCGGTACCACCAGAGGTGTCGCCAGTAGCGGCTCCTGTGGCACCGGGAAGTGGCTTCCAGTCGATGTCGACCGACTTGGCAACCAGGTCGGCAGGAGCATTTGCGTCCGCCGGTGCCGGAGGTGCTGCAACCGGGTAGGTCCAGGACTGCCCTGTCTTGCGGACCGCTCCGTTGTCGATGGTCCACAGGTCCATCGTCATCTCGGTGTCCATGGACTGCCTCAGCGAGAACAGGATGCCGTCGTCGTCTTTGCTGGCGGCGAGCTCGTAGCGTCGCCCTCCTGCACCTGGCAGACCGTCGGCGAACTTCCCGGTCGTGACACCGTCTACAGGAACTTCGGTGCCGCTGGTGTCGTAGACCGACACGTCATACAGCGACTCTTGCCCTTCTGCCGGTGTCTTCAGCAGCAACTCCGGATCGCCGTCTGAGGTGATATCGACAAGTGCGTATTGCGAGTCAGCCGGTGCGGATTCAAGTACACGATCGTAGGCTTCGGACAGGTCATCGTCACCGGCAGTGCTCCTGTTGGTCGTCTCGTTGCTTTCTGTGGGCCGGGGCCCGGAGCTACCACCGGTGGTGGTGGCATTCGTTGATTCGAGTGTCGTGTCGGACAACTCAGCGTTGGCGCCTGTTTGACAGGCGCTGATGGTCGCAGCTGTGCATACCGCTACTGCTGCGATAGATAGCGCACGGGGAAAGTGTGCTCGTGACATGGAGTTCTCTCTTAACAATGGATGATCGTGAAGGATCTTTATTTTTTCGTGGCACTGACCGCCAGGGCTAGCAGGGGAACGTATCCAGGGGGTTCGCGGCCGGGATCTTGAAGCTCTGTCGGTCAGGGGACCTCGGTTGCCATGCCCCAAATGTGACAGTACTGTCACTCTATATGGCACGCAACGCGAACGAGGAGCTCTCCCCACATCAGGTGTGTTTGATCGCCGCAGGCCGTAGGGCACAATGGTTGACATGCCCCAGTCGCCCGCACACCTCAGCGCAGCACAGCTGCAGCGCCAAGAGGATCGACGCATGAACCTGGGCCAGAGCATCTCCGCGCTACGGCGCGAGCAGGGAATGACCCAAGGCGCACTGGCCGACGAGGTCGGCATCAGTACCCGGGGGGTTATCCGCGTCGAACAGGGGCAGACAAGCTTGACGGTCGATGTGCTCGGCAGGTTCGCCGATGCACTTGGGGTGCGACCATCTCGACTACTGGCGCTTGCCGAAGAGCGCGAACAACAAGATGTCTGACACTGTTGCAGCCAGCGAGCCGGTCGCGATGTGAACCCGCAGTGGCCCGGTGAAGATTCGACTAGAACGTAGAAGCCTTCCTAGAAGGCCGGGAGTAGGCATACGAGTTATATTCGTGGCTTTCTCGGTCAGCCACGCCGCCTCGAAGCTACTCGACAGACGTTCCATTACCCCTGATCTACACACCCGTAGCCGGTTAACCTCTGCTCGATAAGATGATCGAGGCCGATGTGGGATTAGCACTGTCACCCAACGAGGAAGATGACGTAAACGGTGGCGCTGCTCGCACCATGGGGTGGATCAGTGATTGGCGAAGACCCACACGTTGTAGTCGGCGGTGTCGATCACGGTGTAGTCGAGGGCGAGGTCGGCGGCGTAGCGCTCAAGGTCGAAGTACTGGATGAACTCCTCTGGCACACCGATGAGCATTCCGGTGTCGCACACGATCCCATCGGCGTAGTCGGTGAAGTTAGCGTACTCACCGGCAAAGAAGCCGAAGAACTCGTCACGGCCAGGAGCCTCGGAAGGGGTGCTGATCCACTGGTCCTCGATCCAGGCGAGATACGCTGCCCTCCAGTGCGGGGAGATTGCCTCGATGGCCTCAGCCCAGGCTGTTGCTGTCAGTGGGTCCATCTCTGGGTTACCGGGGATTGTGGGTAGGAACTCATGATCCATCACCCACAGTTCCTCGTGGTCGGTGGGGACACCGTGCAGATCGACGGGAAGCACGTTGGCGGCGTCAATGGCGTCGTACCAGTGGCCGACAAGCTCACCGTCATTGTAGCAGGCAAGGCAGCCGACCCAAGCGCGGGGCGTGATGGTGTCGGTAGCGGGGTTGAACGTCTTCATGGGGTGGACCTCCCGGGGTCACTAGACAATCATTCAATTGTCTTCCCGGGATCGGCACCGACGATCCTTGATGCGAGGAAAAAAAGGGGCAACGGTGTGTTCTTTGAAGAACAGGTGGTGGGAGGCACACACCGAGATAGCCGAGGGTGATGCCCCTTCAGTCTGCGAAGCGACAGCAGGTTACAGCCAGACCGTGCCCTGCTAACAGAAACTGCATCCCCTGCGGCCAGGCCCTTGCTGAGTTGCGCACCTCTTCACCGTGATCCTGTCCCTGTAAGCTCAGCGCAGGATCAAGCTAACAGAAGGTCTAGCGAATAGTACCGTTGAGACTATGTCGGTTCGTCTGGAAGCGACATCCCATCGGCCTGTGAACGATAGAAAGCGCGTGCGATGAGCTGCCGCGCTCGTTCTGCGTTGGCATCGCCTGCGAAGATGATCTCGCTGACCCGACTCATGACGTCGCCGGCACCGAGTACAGCCTCATCGGTACTTGCCTGGAGGTCTGGGCTCTCTTCGAACTGCGACTCACTGTTCGACTTCGCCTGCTGCACCAGAGTCTCGTCCTCGCTGAGCTTGGAGAGGATCGTCGACACCGCACCGTGGGTGGTTTCCTCGGATTCGCCGAGCATCGTCGAGAGCTCTCGGACGACCTCAAGAAGCGCAACCATCTTCGGATCACGTGGCTCACCACTTGCCACAGCGGTTGTCCCCGTGACGACTCCCCCGGCGGAGATGTCGATGTCAACAGGCTGCTCCCCAACGAGCTGAAGGCGGGTGAGCTCGACATCGGTGAGGTCGATGGTCTCGGAGATCTCCGTATCCCGCAGATGCGGCGCGAGTAGGCGCAGGTAGATCGCCTTCTTCGCTAGGTCCGTGTTCCCGTAGTCGACGACCTGGGTCATGAAATCGTAGAAGTTCAGGAACGAGGTCGTGTTCTTGCGGAAGAGTTCGAGCTCATTGAGCTCGATGCGGTCCTCGGTCAGCTGCGCATGCTTCCACTGCTCCCGGAACCGCTTTTTCGCCGGCCCCAGGCCTTTGGCGATCTTACCGTTGACCTTCGATCCCGTCCCGGTTCCCTCTGTCACGAACACGGTCGCGACGTCCTGGACCTCGTCGGCTTCGTAAATATCAGCACCGTCGAGCTTGGACACGATGTCCCAGATGAGATTCGGGTCCGTTACCTCGTCGATGTGGGCGTCATTGAAGTAAGGCTCGAACGATTCCTGGATCTCTGCAGGCTCGTTGACGAAGTCAACGACCTGCGTCATCGCTGCGGTCTTCTTCGTCCCGCTCGAGGTTGTGTGGGTCCGATTCAGTCGGGAGAGGGTCTGCACGGCGGTGATGCCGGAGAGCTTCTTGTCGACATACATCGCGCACAGCAGCGGCTGATCGAAGCCGGTCTGGAACTTGTTGGCCACGATCATCACCCGGTATTGATCACTCTTGAACTCCTGGCGCAGATCACGGGTGCCAGGGTTCATCGTCGCTTCAGTCAGGCTCTCCAGCCCGAGCTCAGCACTGGTGTCCGCGTCCTCGACCGTCCCGGAGAAGGCGACGAGGGTTCCATAGCCGAGTCCCCTCGACTTGATGTACCGGTCGATTTCGCGTTTGTAGCGCACGGCACCGAGGCGGTTGGGAGAGACAACCATGGCTTTGGCCGCCCCGTCGAGCAGGTGGGCGACATTCTCGCGGAAGTGCTCGACGATGATCGCTGCCTTCTGAGCGATCGTTTTCGGATTGACCTTCACCCACTGCATCACCTCCTTCTTCGCCTTGGTCTCATCGACCTCGGTGTTCAGTGAGCCTTCGATCTTCTCGCCCAGGTCGAAGTACATCTTGTACGTGCGGTACCCGCGCAGCACGTCGAGGATGAACCCCTCCTCGATCGCCTGCTTCATCGAGTACAGGTGGAATGGCCTGGGTTCGCCGTCGTCGCTGTCACGGTGCCCGAACAGTTCAAGGGTCTTCTTCTTCGGAGTCGCAGTGAAGGCGAAGAATGAGATGCCCTCGTGGGAGGCCCTGGCGGCCATCTCGTGGCTGAGCATCCTGTTGATCATCATCTGCTCGGCATCGACCTCAACCTCACCGGTATCGTCGAGCTCTTCTTGCTGCTCTGCCGTGAGTACGCTCTTGAGCTGTGCTGCGGTGTTACCCGACTGCGAGGAGTGCGCCTCATCGGCAATGATGGCGAACTTCTTCGCCTTGAGCTCGGAGGCGTTCTGGATCTTGTCGAGGATGAACGGGAACGTCTGGATGGTGACGACCACGATGAGCTTGCCCGACTCGATGGCGTGACCGAGCGCTCCGGATTTCGACGCGGTGTTCCCCTCGTTGAGGTTGGCGTACTCTCGGATCGCCATGTCGTCGATGGTAGCGACGATCGATTGGTTGTCCGTGTCGATCTGCTTGATCGCCTCCTGCAGCTGCGCATCCAGCACGTTGCGGTCGGTGACGACGATGACGGTGTCGAAGATCTTCTCGTTGTTGACCTGTAGGCGTGCCAGGCGGTGGGCCAGCCAGGCGATCGAGTTGGTCTTGCCCGACCCGGCCGAGTGTTGGATGAGGAAGCGCTTGTCGGGCTCAGGGGCGGTGACTGCTCGTTCGAGCTTCTCGACGACGTCCCACTGGTGGAAACGGGGAAAGATCAGCGTGTACGAGCGCTTCTGTCGACCGGTCTTGTCAAGAGTCCGGGACTCAGAGATCCAGATGAAGCGCGAGAGAATTGCCAGCCACGCATCACGCTGAAGTACCTGTTCCCAGAAGTATGCGGTCCTCTGCCCGTTCGGGTTCAGCGGGTTGCCTTCCCCACCGTCTTCTGTGCCACGGTTGAATGGCAGGAAGCGGGTCTTGGCCCCGTCGAGCTTCGTGGTCATCCAGACCTGGTCTTCGGACACGGCGAAGTGCACCAGGGCCCTGGTGCCGTTGCCTAGTAGGGCGAAGGGCTTCTTGCCCTTGAGCTGGATGATGCGTTCGCGGTACTGCTGCTTGGCATTCTCAACAGTCTGGGTGTTCTCGGTCTTGACCTCTGCTGTCGCGACGGGGACTCCGTTGAGGAAGAACACCAGGTCGATGGACTTGTTGCCATCG
Organism: Corynebacterium glyciniphilum AJ 3170; assembly: GCF_000626675.1. Lineage (NCBI taxonomy): Bacteria > Bacillati > Actinomycetota > Actinomycetes > Mycobacteriales > Corynebacteriaceae > Corynebacterium > Corynebacterium glyciniphilum. The sequence goes on from NZ_CP006842.1 coordinate 2,597,608, forward strand.
CCGTAATGCACCTGGCGCATGACACGCAGACGGTTAGCTTCGTACTTCGCCTGCGTGGTCGGGTTGAGCGAGGTCTCGGGCTTTGCCTGCATCATGTCGAACTTCGCCGACCCTGCACCGAGGCCGGCGACGTTGAAGCCCTTACGTAATGTGCGTAGAGCGCCCTCGCGATCGGTCATCGGCTTGTCCAGGCTCGTGACGAGGCGGTCGAGCAGCATGCGACGACGCTTGTCCTCATCGGCGGTGCCTGGCTTGACGAACTTCTCGAATGCCTGGGGCTGTGTTTCTTGGAGCCACGGGAAGACGTCCGTGGGAACCAGAGCGCGTTCGACGTCGTAGAGGTCATCATTGTCCGAGTACAGCCATCCGTGGGCTTCGAGGTACTCGGCGAGCTCGCGCTCGAACTCGATCTCCTTGTGCTGACCACTCATGCTGCCTCCCTTACGTCGATCTGACCGGTCACCGCTGCAGTGATCAGCGCTGCGCGGCGCTCTTTCGAGAGCGTGATGAGATCCTGGGACTCGGAGATGAGCTCATCAATGCGGGAGATCTGCTCGCTTACGAACGATACGATTTCCTGCTGCTTTCGAATGGGCGGGACTGGTATCGCTATATCGCCCATCTGTTTCCAGTACAGACGCCATTGCGACGGGCGAATTCCTGTCGAACGGACAACATATTGTCCAACCATTCGAGCACTTCTCAAATATAGGTGAGCGAACATAGGGTGCAACCGCTCCGTTGTCGGCCGTAGAACCTCATAATCGCCGCTGACAATTCCTCGATGCTGGGATATTCCGAGTGAGCCCTGCCAAGCCTTCATACGGTTGACAACAAGGTCACCTGGACGAACAAGGAGGTACCGTGAGACGTCCTCAGGAGTAACATTGTAATTACCATCACGCGAACCCTTCGGGATTACACCATAGTCCCGATAGACAGAAAGCACCTGCTCGCCATGTTGATTTCGAACTTCCGCTGGCAAAAACAGATAACGCAGCCGGATTCTTTCGGCAACAGACTCCTCGGCACCCTGATCTATCACGGATTTCCGTCGTTCCCTCAGCGTTTCAATGAGATCGCGCTGCTCGGTGATCAGCTCGTCGATCTTCTGCGTCTCACGGTCCAGATAATCAGCAATAGCCCGCTGCCCATCGGGAAGAGTATTTGGCAATGCAATTGACATCATTGCACTTTGCGTCAATTTATCCCGAGTTGATCCGTTGATCACCCGCGAGTAGTCTACACTATTTAAGGCGTATGCCAGCCAACGGCCATCTGTTGCTTCGCTCGGCACAAGAACATGAATGTGATTATTGGGCCAAATGGGTTCGTTGCGATAAAAGGAAACATCCCGAGAACGGTCGAAAAACGGAGCACCATCCTCACCCAACAGAACCACTGGAAAATCCAGTTTTGCCTTATCGACGTACCCTTGAATGCTGTTTGCACCCCAATACGGCACGTCTCCCGGACGCTCAGATCGCTCGACAGCATTCAAAGGCTCTCGGAGGTCATCGCGACAAGTTGCCAAGCGTCTCAACTGTACTTCTGCACTTAATGGTGCACTCACACTTCCACCGCCTTCAGCAGCGTCAGGATTTTGGAGACCTTGGCCTTGAGATCCTTGTCGATCTCCTCGAGTGGGCGCGGTGGTACGTACTTGTAGAATATTCGGGTGAAGGGGATCTCGTAGCCAACCTTGGTCTTCTTGTGATCGATCCAAGCGTCCGGCACGTGCGGGGCCACCTCAGCGTCGAAGTACGCCTCGATGGTCGCGTCTTTGCCGTCGGAACCTTCGGTGTTGCAGCCGTAGGTGAACGGCACGTTCTCAGTGTCGCGCTTCTTGCTGTCCGGCTTCGGATTGCCCTTGCGGTCGCGGACGACCTCACCGTCGTCATCCAGCAGTGGGCGCTCGACGGTGATCGTCCAGTAGCCGAACTCGCTGGTGGGCAGGATCTTGGAGTGCTCGCCGTCCTCATGGGCGTCGTAGATGCCGACTATCTCGTCGCGTTGGGCAATGGAGATCTCGCGGCGCTTGGACCCCATACCCTTGCGCATCTTCGTCCACATGCCGCTGGCGTCGATGAGCTGGACGGTGCCGCGACGCTCAGGCTGCTTGTCGTTGTCGAGGATCCAGACGTAGGTGGCGATGCCGGTGTTGAAGAACATGTCGGTCGGTAACGCAATGATGGTATCCACGAGGTCTTCCTCGAGCAGCCACTGCCGGATCTTGCTGGGCCCAGATTCAGCACCACCGGTGAACAGCGGTGAACCATTCAAGACGATGCCGGCACGGCCACCGCCCTCATGTGCCGGTCGCATCTTTGACACCAGGTGCTGCAGGAACAGCATCTGCCCGTCGCTAACAGGCGGTAATCCAGCGTTGAACCGACCAAGCCGCCCCTCCCGGTGCTCCTGCTTCACCGACTCCGCAGCGGCCTTCCAGTCGACTCCGTAAGGCGGGTTGGACAGGCAGAAGTCGAAGGTGCGGCGGGAGAACTCATCCCTGATGAGAGTGTCGCCCTTGCGAATGTTTCCGATGTCCTGGCCCTTGGAAATCATGTCCGACTTGCAGATCGCGTAAGACTGGCCATTGATCTCCTGACCGTAGAGCGTCAGTCGAGCACTGGGATTGCGCTGATGCAGTCGCTCCTCCGCGACCGAAAGCATGCCGCCGGTGCCGGCTGTGGGGTCGTAGACGGTGCGAACGACGCCCTCACTGGTCAGTGGCTCCTGCTCCTCGGCGAAGAGCAGGTCGACCATCAGGCGTATCGCGTCACGAGGTGTGTAGTGCTCCCCGGCCTCCTCGTTGGATGCTTCAGCGAACTTGTAGATGAGGTGCTCATACAGCTCGCCCATCTCAGCGTTGGAGATCGCATTAGGATGCAGGTTGACACCGGCGAACTTCTCGACGACGAGGTAGAGGCGGTTGTTGTCATCGAGGGTGCTGATGACCTGCTCGAAACCGAACTGCTCGAAGACGTCAATGTTAGACGAGAAGCTCGTGACGTACTCGATGAGATTCTCACGAAGCTGGTCCGGGTCATCGAGCAGCCGATTGAAGTCGTACTGGCTTGTGTTATAGAAAGACAGGCCCGTCGCCCGACGCATCTGCGCGTCGAGGACCCCACCAGTGTGAAGAGACGCCGTTGACCGCATCAGGTCGCGCCTCGATGCCATGAGCGCATCGAGGCGGCGCAGGATGGTGAACGGCAGGACGATGCTGCCGTACTGATGCGGCTTGTACACACCACGGAGTTGATCGGCGATCGACCAGACGAAGGGCCCGAGATTACTCATTCACATTCCTGCCTCAGTTGAGCGATACGACATAGATGATCGTACTTGCCCTACCAGCGACCGGTGGGCAGGTGGCCGAGCCGTGTCACGTGTGGTCGTAGCGTCGGACATGTACGTTCAGCAGGACTTCAAGGAGGCGATGCTGGCGAAACAGCAAGCCACCGCTCCATGACCACATTCCGGCCGCCCACTCTCGGCCGTCGACCGAGACGGAATCTCCTGGGAAGGTGCATAACGCAATCTCGTCTCCCTCACCACGACATGGCAGGCCCTCCCCGACTCTCGGTACCGGAGAGTCGGGGAAGCTGTTGGGCGTTGGAAGGGTGACCGTCAACCACTACCCCGCCCTACTCACTAGATAGTCGCCATTTTGCTTAGCAACTGGAAATGACGGCGGGACAAGGCCGTCCGACTCCGTCAGGTGTCGGAGCGGAACCCGACGGGAACCAATCTTGTATTTGAACTTGTATTTGAGTGCGGGAACTAGCGGGAATATCCGGGCGCTAGCGGGAACCAATGATGAGCGAAAAACACGTTCTAACAGCCAGGTTATTGACTACGACCTGCAGTAGAAGGCATCTACCAACTAGACCCGGTCGGTCGCGGGTTCGAATCCTGCCGGGGGCACAAAAACATCTGCCTGGTCGCCCGGAGGTCACCCGTCGACGGCACTTCGGCACGTTCCGCGCGCTGCCAGTAATTCGAGCTTGTGTGCCGCTTCCGAGCGAGGCTCCGCGGTGAGCACCAGCAGAGCATGGTGCTGGTCTTCGGTGAACAGGGACTGGCAGTCGACGTCGATCTCTCCCAGTTCGGGGTGGATCAGCGTCTTGTGATCCGCGAATCGTTGGTGCACCTCATGCTCCTCCCAAAGGGCCGCGAACTCCTCGCTCCGCCGCCTGAGTTCGTCGGCCAGTTCGCCGGCGCGGGAGCCCGCCCCCATCGCGCCGAGAGCTGCACGGAGCGACGCGACCTGAGCACGGCTCTGTCGCTCATGGTCGTGAGCCGGATAGCGGAGACGTTCGCTCGCCGGGTGGACGAACCAACGGTAGATCTCACTTCGTTCCAGGCCGATGAAGCGACTACGGTCCCCCAGGAGTTCCGTCGCTGGTCCATTCTGTACCAGAGTCTCTCCCAGGACAGAGATGACGAGCGCAGGCGTGTCCGACAATCGGTCGAGCACCCGCAGCAGCGCCGGCGGGACGTAGTCGTCACTGTCGTGGCGGTCCGGCGCATTGAGACCCGCGACCCGGAACAAGTAGTCACATTCGTCAGGGGTCAGCCGGAGCGCACGGGCCAGGGAACCGAGGATCTGGGCGCTCGGTCGTGCACTACGCCCCTGTTCAATCCTCGTGAAGTAATCCGTCGACATCCCCGCCAGCAGGGCGACCTCCTCCCGGCGCAGGCCGGCTGCGCGGCGTCGACGCCCAGTCGTGAGTCCGACGTCGGAGGGCTGCAACGCCGCACGGCGACGAGAGAGAAAGGCACCAAGTGCATCACGATCCATGACCACCAGTATCGGTGACCCCGCCACACTCAGCCAGGGACCGGCCGTCCCCCGATAAACAGACTCTGGAAGCCACCCCGCCGGGGCCTAATACTTGGACGCATGGACATCAAGGGCAACACCATCTTCATTCCGGGCGCGACGAGCGGCATCGGTCTGGCGCTAGCCGTGGAGCTGCAGGCGAAGGGCAACGAGATCATCGTCGGCGGACGCCGCACCGGGCGCCTCACGCAAATCAGCGACGACCATCCCGGCATCCACACCATCGAGATCGACACGACTGACCTTGAGAGTGTCCGGCAAGCAACGAACCGGGTCCTCACCGAATACCCGGAGGTCAATGTCCTCGTCGCCATGGCGGGGATCATGCAGGTCGAGGACTGGACCAGTCCGGACGATGCCCTCACGAGCGCGGAGAACACGGTCACAACCAATCTGCTCGGCCCGATACGGCTTATCGCCGGGTTTATCGGACACCTTCAGACCCGTCCGGACGCCACGATCATGACCGTCTCCTCGGGACTGGCATTCACCCCCCTGAAGGCCACCCCGAGTTACAACGCGACGAAGGCGGCGATCCACATGTTCAGTGAGACACTGCGCCTTCAGCTTGCCGGAACCTCGGTGAAGGTCATGGAACTGCAGCCTCCCTCGGTGGCTACCGACCTTCTTCCCGGGCAGCGTGAGAGTTCGTTCGCCATGCCGTTGGAGGAGTTCATCGAGGAAGTCATCTCCCTCATCGAGTCGCAGCCTGCGGCCACCGAGATCCAGGTCGAACGCGTGAAGTTCCTGCGTTACGCCGAGGCCCGCGGGAACTACAAGGAGACCGTCGCAGCGCTGAACTCCACCGACCCTCACGGGAACCGATGACAGTCGTGTGCATCGCCTACCCGTGCCTCCAGTCGTGATGCCTGACGGGTAGCGATCAAACACGTGACCGTCAAGACCTGACAGGACCGGGAGTGCCTAAACGCCTCACATGATCTGACGCGAAGACCAACACGACGCAGTGACGACAACCAGAATCATCCTGGTTCCGCTGGCAGACGGCCTCGATCGCGGGCTACGGGTCTGGCGGACGCGGGTTCGAATCTGCCGGGGCACTAACGAGGAGCGTCCCCCGTGTTCCGGGCTCCGTGCCCCGGCGATACACCCTTCGTCGGACGCACAGGCGCGAACGGCCTGAGCAGAAGCTCGGTGACCGTCCTGGCGTACCACCGCAGGGCGCGGTCGAACGGCCCCCACGCCAGCAGCCACGTCGCCAGTACCGCCAGAACCACACAGATGCCGAGAATCACGAGCGGGCCGTACACTTCAAGGCTGCCCGCAAGCACGGGCTCGAGAGCACGCACGACGAAGCCGTGGAGCACGTAGACCGAGAGGCTGTGTCGACCGACGGTGGCGAGCAACGATTCCCGGTTTCCGACCCATGCCAGCAGCGCCAGGGTCATGAGTGAAGCGCCGAGGTCGAGGATCAGGCGAATTCCCACCCCTTCCGGAACACTGACGTCGAAATGAACGAACTTGTGGTTGCCGTAGAACCAGTCATTGTCGAGCTTGATGACGTAGAAGTATCCGGTCACCGACACTGCTGCGACGGTGAGAATGATCCTCCGCCAGACGGTGAGTCCGCCCGCCCAGTCAAGTAGCCGCTGGCCGTAGAGCTTTCCGATCACGAAGAACGGCCAGAAAACCAATGTTCGAACGGCGGAGAGTTCATTGTCGAACGCTGGGAGGAGGGCGCCGAAGATGCCGGTCATCACCGAGGTGACGAGCGCTGCGCGGGGGAAACGTTCGATGAACGGCACAGTGACCATCCACCACGCCATCGCGAGAAGGAACCATGAGTACCAGAAAGGCGTGAGGAAAGCGAAGTCCGGGGAAAGATCGAAGACCCACAACCATCCCCACATGAGTGGCAGCACCGTGGCCAGCAACACGAGGAAGCTGAGGATACGTTCCGGGAGTCGGTTGGACTTCGCCGTGATGCCCGCCAGAAAGATGAAGGCGGGCATGTGGAACGAGTAGATGAGGTACATCGGGGCCCGCAGTACGTCAGAGTCCCAGGGCGCGGCCCTCGCCAGCAGGTGTCCCAGGACGACGGTGAAGATGAGGATCCCTTTGGCACGGTCGAGGCGGTGGTTACGGGTGGACACGCGGCCACGATAACGCGAGGAGACCGTCAGATGTCCACTTCCCGTCCTCCGTCGACGGCGGAGAAGGAGCCCGTTATGGTTCCTGCCTCCTCCGTTCACTGTCAAGGTAGCGCCGCCGCATCCACTGTGGTCGCCGGAACAGCCACGAAAAGCCACACGCCATGAGTACCTTGTGCAATCCCAGGCAGAGCACAGCAGCGATGCCCGCGAGGATCAGTGGTTGCAGCGGCAGGCCCGGATCAGCCGGTAGGACGAGGTCGAGGAGGAAGGCCACCGTCGCCAGCACCATGATGTGCATCAGGAACACGGGAAGTGTCCGTGCTCCGACCTTGCTGAACGGCACGGTGATACGCCAGGACTCCATGTAGGAGAACGCACTGACCACAGCGATGATCCCCACCAGGGCCAGAAACAGCCGTACCGGACCGTTGAGCCCGAAGTTGAAGTGGTCATGGGTGGCGTCGATCCATAACGCAACCACTGCGTAGACGGACACGGAACCGGCGATGATCCACAGTGAGCGGCGTTGTGCCAGCCGGTGGATCCATGGTGCTCCGTACATGCCCAGCAGGTAGAAAAAATAAGTTCGCAGAATGTCATTCCACGGCCAGTCGAATTCCGCCAAGGGGCTCAGCACACTGAGCGCCATGGCCGCCAGAAGCTGAATCACCGGTGGCACCCGCCGTGTCAGTTTCGACACGACGGCGAACAACGCCAGCGCGTACACGAACCACAGGTAGGATTCCGGTCCCAGTACCGACAGTCCGATGCGCTCAGCCATCGGCCCCCAGTTCTCCGGATCGAGGCCCTGTGGTGCGGGGATACCGTCACTGTTTCCCACGGAGGTGAGCGGCACCATCGACAACCAGATCTCGCGGATCGGCACCCACAGTACGAACAGCCACACCATGATCCAGACGCGGCGGTCGGCGAACGACCGCCAGCGCTCAGAGAGGGCTCTCGCCGCGAACAGGCCCGTCAACAGAAAGAACAGCGGCATGCGGAACGGCCCGAGCATCAGGCTCATCTTCTCCCAGATGCCGGTGTCATAGCCGTTGTTGTTCAAGGTGATGTTCGCGTGCCCGGCGACGACCAGCAGGATACAGAGACCTTTGGCCGCATCCACCCAACCGACGCGGCCGATGCGGCCACGGTGGCCGCTACGCGAGGACGGAGTGCCCGACGACACCGGGGTCACTTCGGGTGGCACTGAATCCGCTCACTCTCTGCATAGCCTGAAGACATCTTAGGTTGACGCTACTATGCCGGAACCTTCCCTCCGGGAAACGGGGTGGAAGCGGAGCCTCTTGTCCCCGGGGATGGTTGTCGTCGCTATCCGAACGTCAGCCCGAACACCGGCACTGCGAGGCCGAAAACGGTGAGGGTGATCAAGAAGATGGCGATCACATTCAGCCAGAACCCGCCCTTGAGCATGTCGCCGGCCTTCACATACCCCGAACCGTAGGCGATGGCGTTCGGAGGCGTCGCTACCGGCAGCATGAATGCGCAGGTCGCCGCCAATGCCGTGGGAATGACCAGGAACATGATGTTCATTTCATTGTCCGCTGTCAGACCGATACCAACCGCGACACCACCCATGATCGGCAAGAAAGTCGCGGCCGTTGCGGTATTGGAGGTGAACTCGGTCAGAATGAGCACAACACCGGCAATCGCGAACACCAGCAGTACCAGTGGCAGCGCATCCATCCCCTTGGCCATCTCACCGATCCAGAGTGACAGGCCGGAGGCTGACACCATTGAAGACAGGGCGAGACCGCCACCGAAGAGGATCAGGACGTCCCACGGAACCTCCTTGGTGTGCTCCCAGTCCATCACCCGCGTCCCACGCTTGTTGACCGGGACGATATACATCAGCACCGCGGCGGTCATGGCGATCGCAGCATCTGCGATCGTGATCGACCACCAGTCGACGTACTCAGCGAGCAGCGGGAACGAAATCCAGGCGACTGCCGTACAGACGAAAATGATGCCGGCGGTGACTTCAGCGCGGGTGATCTTCCCCATGTCGTCGATCTCTTTGCGGATCAGCTCCTTGCCACCCGGGATCTCGTCCATCTCAGGTTTGAAAACTGTGACGAGGACAAGCCAGGCGAGGACGGTGAAGACGATGGCCAACGGCAGGCCGACCATCATCCACTTACCGAATCCGATCTCGATGCCATGGCTGGACGACATGTACGCCGCCATAAGGGCGTTCGGTGGGGTTCCGATCAGGGTTCCGAGGGAACCGATGGAGGCGGAGTATGCGATCGCCAGCATCAGAGCAGTAGCGAACTTCTTCTGGTTCTGGTGTCCGCCGACCCGCTCTGCGGTCAGTGCCAGTACGGAGACTCCGATCGGCAGCATCACAACGGCGGTCGCGGTGTTCGACACCCACATCGACATGAAGCCGGTGGCGATCATGAACCCCAGGACCAGCTGTTTCGGCTTCGTTCCCACCCAGAGGACCACAAGCAGCGCCACGCGTCGATGAAGTCCCCACCGTTGGATACCGAGGGCGAGGATGAATCCGCCCATGAACAGGAAGATGGTGGGCTCTGCGTAGGCGACGGAGACGTCACCGAACCCTGCTACCTGGAGAACGGGGAAGGCTACCAACGGGATCATCGCCGTCGCTGCGAGAGGCAACGCGCCGGTCATCCACAACGCCCCCATGAGGACTGCCACAGCAGCAGTCACCCGGATCGTATCGATGTCGAAGGGACCATTGTCGTCGTCCGGATAGGCCTCATTGATCAGGTCCGCGCCGTTGGACGGGAAAAGGAAGTAGATGATGACGGCAAGGACCACGGCGATACCGAGGCTACGAAAACGCTTGATGTTGTTGGAGCGTTCTACATCTCCTTCCTGGCGCTCCTCGCCAGCCGGAGCGTTGTCCTCAGCTGGGGATTCGGTGACGGCGCCAGGGTCATCGGTCGCCGTGGAAGTATCAGGGTCGGACGGGTTTCCGCCCGCTCCGGCTTTGGCAGACATGGTGTGTGTCCTCTCGTGGATAGTAAACGTCAGTCACAAGGGTAGGACGATTACTATTCCGAGGCTAATGTTGTTCCGGACGGGGTTGTTTTCCGAAGGACATCTACCCCCATAAACCACGCCCGGCCCCGAAGATCCCGCAACTGACGTCACGAAGAGTCAGGTTTTAGGGATCTACCACCCCCATTTGCCCCATCGTGCCCGCGCCCGTTGCGACCGGTGCCGGCATGTTCCGGACCACTCCGTCTCACCGACGGCGCCCTACCGCCCGTGTAACCTGAAGAGGCACTTCACGCCGTCCACACCGAGGAGTCCCACCATCGTGTTCCGCCGTTCCCGCTACCCGTCCGCCCTCCCCACGCCCGGCCCGAACCGCGTCGCCGTCGTCACCGGTGCATCATCGGGAATCGGGCAGGCGATCGCGCTGGAACTCGGCCGCCGCGGACACAATCTACTGCTCGTCGCCCGCACGACTGGGCCAATGGAACAGATCCGCGAGGAGCTCGCCACCAGCCGTCCGGACATCAGCACCGAAATCCGCGCCTGCGACCTCGCCGACGCTTCGGCCCGCGCCACCCTGATCGATGAAATCACGACACGGGACGTGCACATCATCATCAACTCCGCCGGCGTTGCCACCTTCGGCGAGTTCCGCACACTCGACCCGTCCTACGAACGGCTCCAGTTCGAGCTCAATGCCACCGCAGTCTTCGAGCTCACCTCTGCGGTTCTTCCGGGCATGGTGGCCAGCGGGGACGCCGGGATCGTCAACGTGGGCTCGGTCGCCGGCAACGCCGCCATCCCGAACAACGCCACGTATGTCGGGACGAAGGCGATGGTGAACACTTTCACCGAAGCCCTCCACTACGAGCTGAAGAACACCGGCGTTCGCTGTACTCTCCTTGCACCGGGGCCGGTGCGTGAGGAAGTAAAAGACGATGCAGAGCGTACGATCGTCGACCGGGCCACCCCCGACTTCGTGTGGACCACCTACCCTGACTGCGCGAGGGAAACCCTCGATGCGCTCGCGGCAAACACGCTGCGCGTCGTCCCCGGCGGGCTGTCGAAGGTCGCGAACGTGATCTCCACCTATGTACCCCGCCGCCTCACCGCGCCCCTGTTCGGCGCAGCATACTCGCGCATGGCCGAAAACTAGAAGGAAACCGCATTGACACCGAACCAGATCGCCAAGAACGACCGGATCGTCTGGGCCGACTGCGAAATGACCGGGCTCGACCCGGACAAGCACGTCCTCGTCGAGATAGCCGTCGTCGTCACCGATGCCGACCTGACACCGCTGGACGACGGCATCGACATCGTGATCCACGCCTCCGAGGACGAGCTCGCCGGCATGGATGATTTCGTCACAAAGATGCACGCGGACTCCGGCCTCACCGAGCAGATCCGTGAGAGCCCGGTGAGCCTCGCCGACGCCGAAGCACAGGTCGTGGAGTATCTCAAGAAGTACGTACCGGTCGCCGGCGCCGCCCCTCTGGCGGGAAACTCCATCGCCAGTGACCGCAAGTTCATCTCCCGGTACATGCCCGACCTGGACACGTTCCTGCACTACCGCATGATCGATGTCTCTTCCATCAAGGAACTCGCACGTCGCTGGTACCCGCGCGCCTACAGCAATCAGCCGGACAAGGGGATGCAGCACCGCGCGCTGGCGGATATCCGCGAATCCATCCGTGAGCTGGACTACTACCGCCGAGCCCTCTTCGTCTCTGCCCCCGGCCCCACCAACGGTGAGGCGAAAGAGTTCGCCGACGCAGCCTCCGAAGCCAACCCGATCTGACGGTGAGCGGCCCGTTTGGTGTGGTCGCCGGGCGTGGTCTAGTATGAATCCCGCTGCAGCAACGACGCCGGGCCTGGTTGCCGTTATGCATGCATGGTGGCTGTAGTTCAGCTGGTAGAGCACCAGGTTGTGATCCTGGGTGTCGCGGGTTCGAGTCCCGTCAGCCACCCCAAAGCCTGAACCCGGGTCCACCTCCTCACGGACGGTGGACCCGGGTTCAGCTGCGTCCGATCGGCTACCCCTGATGAATCAGCTGGATCAGGTTGCCACACGTGTCATCCAGCACGGCGGTGGTGACACCACCCATCTCGACCGGCTTCTGGGTGAACCGGACACCGAGCTCAACGAGACGCTCGTACTCCACCTGAACATCATCGACGGAGAACTGCGTGTACGGCACTCCGTCCGAGAACAACGCGTGTTTGAACCGCCCTGCTGCCGGATGCCCGGACGGTTCGAGAAGCAGTTCAGTTCCGGTCGGATCTTTCGGGGAGACCACAGTGAGCCACCGGTCGTCAGGCCCGTCACCGAGTGGCACATCGTGCTTCTTCCGAAAGCCAAGGACGTCGATATAGAAAGCCTCCGCCTTACGTGTGTCATCGACGATCACACTGGTCAACGTGATGCGGATGGTGGACGGAGTCATGACTCTCCCCTCTTCCCAGGTGTGCAATGCGCGGAGAACTGTTGTTTAAGCGGTGTAGCTGAGAACCTCGAATGTCATTCCTGCCGCCGTCAGCCGGTCGATGAGGTTCTCCCCCATCGCCGTTGCGGTGGTGAGCTGTCCAGCGAGGTGCGGATTGTCGTCGAACGCCAGCGACAGCGCCGACTCCGCCAGCATCTTTGCAGTCTCAGTGTAGCCCGGGTCTCCCCCGCTCACACGGGTATGCACGGTCTTCCCCGCCGCGGCCCCTACGAATTCCACGGTGAACCAGGTCTTGTCCCGACGCTCCTGCGATGGCCCCTCACCGGCAGCGGTCCGTCGGGCGATCGCCCGACGGACCGGGGGAATCTGCACCGCCGCGATGCCCAGGACGAATCCGAGGAGTGAGGCAGGAACCGTGCGGAACTTCTTTGCTCCGGCATTGTGTGAGTAAGTGAAGTCCGGGCCGTATCGGTCGGCTGATGGCGCAGTGAGGGCCGACCGGGTGACGATCTGACCGTCGATCGTCGGCAACGGGATCAACCAGGTTCCTGTCACGCGGTCGCGCCGTGGGACGCCCAATGACAACCGCGCCCGACGGTCGGACGGCCGCGACTCGGACCGTCGTCGTTGCGATGCTGCCTGCCACATTGGTCGCAGGCGTGACAACTGCTTCAGTCCGGAGTGCAGAGTGCCACCGGAGAAAGACGCATTCGTCCGCACGACGCCACGGACGTCCATCGGTGCGTCTCCAGGGAGGTGCATAGCCGTGTACAGTGCACCGAGGTCATGGGGAATCGAGTCGAATCCGCACGCGTGGACGAGCCTGGCGCCGCTCTTCCGCGCTGTGGCATCGTGCTCCAGGAACATCCGGTCGACGAACTCCGGCTCCCCGGTCAGATCCACGTAATCGGTTCCCTCCTCAGCACATGCGGCAACGAGAGCAGCTCCGTACTCCAGGTACGGTCCCACCGTGGTGATGACAACCTTCGCTGAGCTCGCGACCTCGCTCAGAGACGCCAGATCTGTGGAATCGGCGTGCAGCAGCCCGATCTCGGCCAAGGCCGGGTTAATACCGGCCAGGCGGTCCCTCACCGCCTCGAGCTTGTCGCGGTTACGTCCAGCCAACGCCATCCTGCCCGATGCGGGCAGGTGTTCGGCCAGGTAGTCGGCGGTGAGCCCGCCGGCGAAACCGGTGGCACCGAAAAGTACGACATCAAACGGCCGTTCCGGACGTGTGGGGTGGTCGTGTGCCTCTGTCATCGCGCCTTCCAATCCATCGGAGATACCCGTAAATGTTTACAGCGCTCACAAGTGTAGGTGCGTCTGCCGGAGGCGTCAATGACATCTGAGCCACCGCATAGGCCACGTCCGCGCTGGACCGTGACCTGTGCGGTGGCTCAGATGTGCGGAGCCCGCTGCGGTCGGGAGAACCCGCGTACCGCTCAGCGCCGTGGGAACATCGCCCTCACGCCGTGTCGCTTCGCCGCGAACCACAGGGCCGCCAGCCCGTCTCCACCAATGGCGCGGCCGTCGGTGATCCGGTCCATCTGCATCTCGTACCAGGAAATCCCCACCAGCGACTCGGAGTGCTCGTCGAGCGACTCGATATGGGTGGTCAACCGCGGCAGACGCACACGCTCCCGGTCGCCGTGAACGATGATGTCATTGGCAAGCTCGGGGATGAGGACCATGGGCCGCGCCATTCCGATCAGATCGCCCAGCCCGTCTTCCAGACCCTTCTCAACATCGGAGGCGCACCGGAACCCTCCGGTGACCAGCACCGGAACGTCCACAGCCTCACGAACGCGGCGAGCCTGGTCACCGAAGAAGATCTCCCCCGTGTCCCCGGTGGCATCGACCTCGTCCCCGAGCATCAGGGGGGTGGCGTACGTGCCGCCGGAAACTTCGATGACATCGACGCCCAGCTCAGCGAGTTTCTGCGCAACCTGGAGCGACTCTTCCTCACCGAAGCCGCCGGGCACCCCGTCCGATGCGTTGATGCGTACAGAGACCGGGAAGTCGTCGCCGACCTTCTTACGCACCGCCCGATAGACCTCGACCAGTAGACGCATGCGTCCTTCGAGGTCACCGCCGTACTCGTCGGTGCGCAGGTTGTCCGCCGGAGAGAGGAACTGGTTGATGAGGTACCCGTGCCCCGCCTGGATCTGCACGCCGGTGAAACCAGTCTCCCGGGCAATCAACGCAGTGTAGGCGAAGCGCCACACGATCAGGTCGATGTCGGAGATCGTGAGTTCGCGCGGATCAGCGAAGTAACGGCCGATGCGTCCTGCCATCGGAACGGCGCTGGGCGCGACAGGGTACTTGTTCATGCTCCGCGGCGACTGCTTGCCGGGATGATTGAGCTGCATCCACAGGTGGGTGTCGTTCACTGTTCCGGCCGTCGCCCAGCTGCGGAGCATGTCGAGGTGACGGTCGTCGGTGACAACGACAGAACCCGGCTCGCCCCGGTGTTCAGAGTCCACCATGACTCCGCCGGTCACGACCAGACCGGACCCGCCATGAGCCCACCGGCGGTACAGGTCGAGGTGCTGGTTGGACGGCCCACCCGACGGGGTCGCCAGGCCCTCACTCGTCGAGGACTTCACGAGTCGGTTCTTCAATGTGGTGCCGCACGGCAGCTCCAGGGGTGCGGCAACCGGTGTAGGGGTCACGGTGACTCTCCAAAAGTTCAGGTATCCGGTAAATGTTCTCAGTGACGGACCGCCCAACGGCCCGTCACCCGCAGACTGTACCTACTGCTCCTTGCCTACATATCATGCCGCAGCGCACAGACTCAAGAAACGCCATATCACACTCTGTCGATGTCGAAGTACAGGTGTGCATGCAGCGAGCACCCCGGGTTGAACGACGCGCCGCACGCAGGACAGGCCGAACCGCTGTCGAGGTAAGCGTGCACCGTCATCCAGTGCCCGCACGCCCGACACAGGACGGCGTCCCCGGTGTCGAAAAGCTCACGGGGCCAGGGGACGATGCGGTGATCCTCTGCCTCATCGTGGCAGTGCAGGCACGGGTATGTCCGACCACAGCAATGGAACGTGATCGCGACAACGTCCCGTGGCGATCTCCAGTGCACGCATCCGACACCTCCGACAAGATTGTCGTTCATCTCAGGCTCCTCCGTCTCATCCGACGCCCCTGGGCGACCCAACGGGACGCGACCGGCCAGACGAGTTTTTCGAGTTCCACGATGACCAGCACGCTGAACCCGATCGCCGTGCAGATCAACCACTGCTGCCACGTCAACGGCACGAGGCCGATAAGTTCCGCAGCGGCCGGCCAGGCGGTCACACCCCATTGCATGACCAGTGCGGCCAGAGCGGAGACGAGTAGCAGCGGATTGCCGACGGGATTGATGGTGAACACGGAACGACGCAGCGCCCGGGCGCTGAACACCTGGAAGAAATTGAACATCACCATGGTGATCAACGCCAGGGTTCGGCACTCCTCGACGGACAGCCCCGCCTCATGCGCGAGCCGGTACACCACCAGTGTCCCGATGCCCATCCACATACCGGTGATGACGGTTCTCAGCCACATCCGGGTATCCAGCACCCCCTCCCGGCGCGACCGTGGTCTCTGTTCCAGTTCATCTCCCTCTCCCTTTTCAAAGGACAGGGCGATGTCCTGGATGCCGTTGGTGACAACGTTCATGAAGAGCAGCATGACCGGCAGGAAAATCAACGGCAGTTCCGTGAAAGTATTCACGATCACCGCCACCATCAGGGCTAACCCGTTGGATAGCAGGAAGAACGTGGCTTTGCGGATCGACGAGAAGGTCACCCTGCCGAGTCTGACGGCATCGACGATGGTGACGAAGTTGTCGTCGGTGAGCACCACGTCGGCGGAATCGCGCGCAACGTCGGTACCGGACCGCCCCATCGCCACGCCGATCGACGCCGACTTCAACGCCGGCGCGTCATTCACCCCGTCCCCGGTGACCGCCACAGTCTCCCCGTCAATCTTCAGGAGCCTGACGATACGCAGTTTGTCCTTCGGACTCATCCTCGCCGCGACAGCGGTCGTCTTCAGCCTCTCCTTCAGTTGAGCGTCGTCAAGACTGGACATCTCACGTCCGGTCAGGGGCTCACTACCGTTTCGAAGTCCCAGCCGGGATGCGATGGCCGATGCGGTGACGGGGTGGTCACCGGTGATCATCATGACCTGGATCCCGGCATCGCGGCACTGTGCCACCGATTCGCGTACACCCTCGCGCGGCGGGTCCATCATGCCTTGGAGGCCGGTGAACCGCAGCCCGGAGGGTGCCGTGAGAACACCGCCGACGGGTTTCTCGTCGAGGATCCCCGTCGCAGTGGCGATGACTCGGAGGCCGTCTTTGCCCATGTCCTCGTTGGCATCCAGAATGCTGTCGATATCCGAATCGTTGAGGTCGCAGAAGGAGGTGACCACCTCCGGGGCACCTTTCACATGCAGGACGAGCTGACCGTCCTCGCGCCGTAACGTCTGTGAGTAGGCCAGGTCGGGCTCGTAGGGCATGTCGGCGACGGGGACGGCACGTCGCTCCTCAGTGTCCACGACCCCTGCACGCAGCGCCGCCTCGGCCATCGCCACATCGACGGCGTCACCGATCAGCGTCCCGTCCTGTTCAGCGGCGTCGTTGGTCAGCGCACCGGTGCGCAGCGAGGCGTGTTCGTCGCCGTCCTGTCCGTGCGGCGTCCAGACGTTCTCCACCGTCATCCGGTTGACGGTCAGGGTACCGGTCTTGTCTGAGCCAATGACGGTGGTCGATCCCAACGTCTCGACGCTGGGCAACCTGCGGACCACCGCATTGCGTGCCGCCATGCGTGACACACCGACCCCCATCGCGACCGACAGCACGACAGGGAGCGCCTCAGGCATCGCCGAAACGATTAGCGCCACCGTCGTCCGGAACGCCTCACCCAGATCATTGCCGAGCACGACGTTCGTCCCGAACACCCCGAGTCCTGCGATGACGAGTACGATTCCGATGATCCGTTCCAGCCGGTCGGTGAGTACCTGCAGTGGTGTCTTCTCTGAGCCGGTCTGGACCAGTTCGGCGATCGACCCGAGTTCGGTGTCGTAGGCGGTAGCGACGACGAGGCCACTTGCGCGCCCGGAGACAACCAGGGTTCCTGAATACGCCATCGTGACACGGTCACCGACAGGAGAGTCGGCCTCCACCCCCACCGACCCATCGCCGTCTGGGACGGGGTCAACCGACTTCGTGGTCGGCAGCGCCTCGCCGGTCAACATCGACTCATCGATCCGCAGGCCACGAGACTCGGCCAGTCGCAGGTCAGCAGGGACCCTGTCGCCCGACTCCAGTCGCACGGTGTCCCCGGGTACAAGCGCAGCCGCCTCCACTCTGCTGACCAGACCGTCCCTGACCACCGTGGCCTCCGGCGTCGACAGTTTCGCCAACGCTGCGACGTCCTTCTCCGCCTTACGCGCCTGCCAGTAACCGATCGACGAGTTCAACACAACCACGACGAAGATCGCGGCCGACTCGAACCACTCCTGCTGGAACAACGTCACCATGCCGGCGATGAACAGGAAAACGACCATCGGCGAGGTGAGTTGTCGTCCCAGAACCAGGTACCAGGGATCGCCGGCGATCTGGTCGAGTTCATTCCGACCACACTGCTGCAGCCGCCCCTCCGCATCCTCAGTCCGTAGCCCCAGGTCGGCGTCATCGGAATTCACCCCCAACCGTGCACGGACGTCTGATACATCAAGAATGTGCCAGGGGCTGTCGGTCAGCTGCTCTCGCGTGGTCTCCGTCATGGGGAACCGTCTCCTGCCCGGGGTGTCTGCCGTTCACGTCGGTACACGCCCCAGGGTAGCTACGGGCCAGACGCAGCAATCTCCCGTCGACCCCGGTCAGGGGTGTTCAGGTGATGGCGTTTCCTTCCCGGCGTACACGTCCCGGTTGATCTCGTCTTCTGGGGCGGCGACAAGCATGGCCACGAAGGTGTCACCGTTGACGTTGAGGAAGGTCCGCAGGATTCCGGTGAACCAGTCCACCGCAATCAACAAGCCGACCGCCTCCACCGGCAGATCCAATGACGCCGCCAGGAACATGGCGACCACGGGAAAGCCGCCAGGTACAGTGATCGTCCCCATGTTCAGCATGATCGACAGCGCCACGCCGAGGACGATCTGCCCGAAAGTCAGCTCCACTCCTCCGGCCTGGGCGAGGAACAGGATGACGATCATGTAGTTGAGGACGGCGCCGTAGGACCCCATAGTCAGCCCGATGGACAGCGTGAAATTCGCGACCCTCGGGCTGACCCCGACCTTCTCCACCGTATTGCGCAGCACCGTCGGGAAGGTGACCGCCGAGCTCGTCGTCGTCACGGCGACGACGGTCTGCTCAACCAGTTTGCCCGGAAGTCTCCACACATTGAGTCGGGTGCGTACCCAGATGACGAGCACGAAGATCACCATGAGGATCAGCACGCCGATCAACGTAGCCACGAGATACTTGACCGCAGAGGTGATCACAGCGACCCCCTGTTCACCGGTCAGCGCCGCCAGCAGGCAAAACACACCCACTGGGGCGATGTACATCACGTACTGGATCATGGTGAGCACCACGGCCTGGATGCCCTCGAAAAGTCCGATTAGTGTGCGGTTGCCGGTCTGCGCCATATAGCGGTTCAGAGCGATTCCGAAGATCAGGGAGAACACGATGATCGGCAACATGTCTGCGCTCGCCATCGCCTCGACGACATTGGTGGACACGAACCCCAGCAGGGTGTCCTGCCAGCTCCCTGCCTGCTGCGCCCCCTCCTCCAGCGACGGATCCAACTCACCGGTGAAAACCATGCCATCACCAGGACGAATCACACTCGCCAGGCCCCACGCAAGGATGGCGGCGAGGAAAGAGAACACGAGCATCCAACCGAACGTCCGTGCTGCCATCCGCCCGGTGCCTTTACCGGTCATCGAGCCGGTAGCGACGATCACCGAGGCCATAACCAGCGGCACAATCGACATCTGGATCAACCGGATGAACATGTCTCCGATGAACTGCAGGTTCGCCGCCCACTCTCCGACGATCAGCCCGAAGATCATGCCGGCGACCGCCCCCACCCCGATCATCAGAGCAGGACTGCGCAGTAGTTTACGTGTTCTCAATGACATGACCGAGACACTATTCAGCCCATGTTTCACCGTGATGCCAGCACGGTTAACGTTCACTAGGCTAAGAACATGAGTACCGCACAGACACTGCTGGGAGTTCTGGAGGTTATTCTGCTGTTCGGCGGGATACCCATGGGCGTGTCGGCTCTCGTGCTGGTGTTTATGCACCTGTCCGAGCGGGACAACGCAGACGAACTCCGGACGGACAGTAGATCCCTCGGCAACCTCGGCGCCGCAGTGTGCGGTATCGCGGTCGGAGTCTCCCTGTGGCTGCTCTGGTTCAGTTGGGGTGATCCCGCCGGCTATGCATCCTGGGCGATCGTCGGAGCTGTCGTCACGGCCCTCACTGCCGTTATCGGGATCAGCGCCGTGACCCGGTGGCGGCAGACAGGCCCGTTTGTCGTGTCGCTCGGAGGCTTGTTCGGGTTTTCCTCGGCTTTCGCTGTCGATGCCAGCTTCTACGACATCACGGGCTTGTGGGGTGTGGGCTATCTGATGATCATCTTCATCGCCGGATTCATCCTGGCTGCCATTGCCACCGGCGTCGTACTCGCCAGAGGCCGCGGCACCCGAGGCTACCGGGACACAGGTGGATCAGGGAGCGTGGGATCATGACTACCGTAGAGAAACTCGTCGCCATCGGGCGCGCGATGCTGTCGTTCGGCGGTCCCGTACTGGTGGCCTGCGCACTCTTACTTTTCACCGTCCACCTCATCGAAAAGCAGAAGTCATGTCCCTCACCTGACCCGAAGGCACGCATGGGCAATACGCGTGCGGGGATCACCGCCAGTGTTGTCGGTGTCCTGCTCTGGCTTATCTGGTTCAGCTGGGGTCCGCCTATGAACCTCGAGGTCGTTATGGCCGCCGGTGCCGTTGTCTCGGCGTTCGGTGCCTTGGTGTGGCTGAGCATCCGAACCAGGTGGAGGTGGACGGGGCCGTTCACCGTGGCGCTGGGCGGGTTGTTCGGTTTCACGACTGCTTTCGCAGTGACCGCTGGATACACCGACATCACCGGCCTGTGGGCGGTGGGTTACCTCATGACGACGATCGGCGGGGTCGTTGTCCTGTCGCTCATCGCCGCGGGAATCATGGCGGTCAGGTCGGACGACGGGACTGTCTGACGAGGAGTTCCGTCGACGAAGGGATTTCATGTCCGGACCGTGCTCTAGGGTGGACCACATGCCCAGTGAAAACCCCTTCGACGACCGACTCCGCGTCCGCGCGACCGAGATTCTGCGTGAACTGACGGGGCACCCGGAGGCTTCCTTCCGCGACGGTCAGTTCGACGCCATCGCCGCACTCGTCAATGACGACAAGCGGGTACTCGTCGTCCAGCGGACCGGGTGGGGAAAATCAGCCGTCTACTTCGTCGCTGCCCGTCTCATACGGGAGGGGTACGGTGCCGAACGCGGGCCGACGTTGATCATCTCTCCCCTGCTGGCCCTGATGCGTGACCAGGTCGCCGCTGCCGAGCGTGCCGGAGTTCACGCCGCGACGATCAACTCATCGAATGCGACGGAGTGGGATTCGGTTCTCGACAGCCTCACGGGAGGCGACCTGGATGTGCTGTTGATCTCCCCGGAGCGGCTGACGAACCCGAAGTTCCGTACCAATGTCCTCGACGTCCTCCTCGACCCGTCCCGCGCGGGCGTGGGGATGATCGTCGTCGATGAAGCGCACTGTATCTCAGACTGGGGGCACGACTTCCGGCCCGACTACCGGCGGATCGGCGCACTCCTCGACGGCCTCCCCGCGGATCTTCCGGTGTTGGCGACGACGGCGACGGCGAATACCCGCGTGGTCACCGATGTCGCCGCACAGCTTGGTGACAACACCATGGTCGTCCGGGGTGCGCTCTCCCGGGACTCGCTCCGCCTGGGTGTGGCGCCGACTGCCTCGGCCGAGCACCGCATCGGGTGGCTCACCCAGCATCTCGGTGACTTCCAGGGCTCCGGCATCGTCTACGCCCTCACCGTGTCCGCTGCTGAGGACACCACGCGTGCATTGTCCGAGGCAGGCTGGAACGTGGCGTCCTACACCGGACGCACCGACGCCGAGGACAGGGCGCGCCTGGAGCAGTCACTGAAGGATAATGACATCAAAGCGTTGGTCGCCACCAGCGCCCTGGGTATGGGGTTCGACAAACCCGACCTCGGCTTTGTGGTCCATCTCGGGGCGCCGAGTTCCGCAGTGGCGTACTACCAGCAGGTGGGACGTGCCGGACGTGCTACGGACAATGCGGACGTCCTGCTCCTCCCCGGCACCGAGGACGCGAATATCTGGGAGTACTTCGCCACGGCCTCGATGCCGGACGAGGACGAGGCACAGGCGGTGCTGTCCGCATTGTCTGAGGCCGATGCACCCCTGTCGGTACCGGCACTGGAGCCCTTGGTCGGTGTGAAGCGTTCCCGACTGGAGTTGTTGCTGAAGACCCTCCAGGTCGACGGTGCGGTCGACCGCGTGCAGGGCGGATTCATCTCCACGGGCGTCCCCTGGTCCTATGACGCGGAGAGGTATGCGGCCGTCGCCGAGGCCCGCCGCAGGGAGGCCGACGCCATGCTGGAGTACGAGGCGGGTCACCGGTGCCGCATGCGGTTCCTGGCAGAGACCCTCGACGATCCGCATGCGCACGACTGTGGCCGGTGCGATGTCTGTGCTGGCCAGTGGTGGGAGTCCGGTGTCGACGACAGCAGCACCTCCGGGGCTCGCCGGATCCTGTCCGGAATCGGCGTCCCCGTCGAACCACGCGGGCAATGGCCGTCCGGCATGGCCACGATCGGTGTCCCGTTGAAAGGGAAGATACCGGTGGACGAACGCGTGTCCGCAGGACGCGCCGTCGCCCGGTTCACCGACCTCGGCCCCGGTCAGGTGCTGAGGAGCTTCCTGGCGGACGGTGCCCAGGATGCTCCCGTGCCGAAGAATATCGCCGACTGGTGCATCACCGTGCTCAAGGAATGGGAGTGGGAGGAGCGCCCGACGGTGGTTGTCGGCATGCCGAATACGACACGTCCGGTGACCTGTGCCGACCTGTCCCGCGGCCTGGCACAGATCGGAAGAATGACGGACGCCGGCCCACTCTCCTACACCCGGGATCCGGGTTCCCCGGACGTAAACAGCGCCTACCGCGTGCAGAATCTTCACGGCGCATTCAATGTAGATCCGGCGACAGCTGAGGCCGTCGACGGGCAGGTCGTGTTACTGGTGGATACCGAGATCGGTTCCCGCTGGGCGATGACACTCGCCGGCCGGGAACTGCGCAAGGCCGGTGCCCGTGCCGTCCTTCCCTTCGCCTTGGCACTGCGGGGCTGAGCCTGGAGAACGCGCGTAGGCTGGTCCGCGGAAAAACCAGGGTGGCGCCACCTCCTGCCCCTCACCGTAAGAAAGGCCAGCCGATGCACGGAGAATACAAAGTCCCCGGTGGAAAACTGATCGTCGTCGATCTCGAAGTTACCGGGGCCGACGGCACGTCAGCGGGCACGCTGTCCGGTGTCCGCATCGCCGGTGACTTCTTCCTGGAGCCCGATGAGACGCTCGGTCGGATGACCCGTTCACTGGAAGGTGCGCCCGCTGATCTCAGCGCCGCTGACGTCTCCGCCAGGATCTCCCAGGCACTTAATCCTGATGACGTCCTGTTCGGCATCACCCCGGAGGGAGTAGGTGTCGCAGTCCGTCGGGCGCTTGGCCACGCAGTGGGCTGGGACGACCTCGATCTTGAGGTGATCCACGGTCCGAGCGTCGACCCGATGGTCAACGTCGCCCTCGATGAAACACTCACCGAGGACGTCGCCGCTGGTCGGCGGAAGCCGTTCATGCGGTTGTGGGAGTGGAATGCACCTCAGGTGGTGATCGGATCGTTCCAGTCATACTCCAATGAGATCAACCAGGACGGGGCCGACCGCCACGGAATCACCGTCTCCCGCCGGGTCACCGGGGGTGGTGCCATGTTCATGGAGCCGGGCAACTGCGTGACCTATTCACTGGTTGTCCCGCAATCCCTGGTGGACGGGTTGAGCTTCGCACAGTCCTACCCGTTCCTGGACGAATGGGCGATGGAGGCATTGGAGAAGGTCGGGATCCGGGCACGCTACGTACCTCTGAACGACATCGCCTCGGAACAGGGAAAGATCGGCGGAGCTGCGCAGAAGCGGTTCAGCAACGGATGGATGGTCCACCATGTCACCATGTCCTACGACATCGACGCCGAGAAGATGATGGAAGTTCTGCGTATCGGCAAGGAGAAGATGCGGGACAAGGGTCAGCGCTCCGCGGTGAAGCGTGTCGACCCGATGAGGTCTCAGACACAGATGCCCCGTTCGGAGATCCTGGAAGTGTTCTTCGATCACTTCCGGGACAAGTACGCCGCCTCCGAGGGGACGATCACCGAGGACGATCTCACCGCCGCACGGGCGAGGTGCGACGAGAAGTTCTCCACCGAAGAGTGGACACATCGACTGCCGTGACGGGGTGACGAGCCGCCGCCGGCGCGTCGCCTGCACCGACGCCAGGCACCGCGCCCATGAAAACGGCGGGGGACGGTTTCCATGACCGGAAACCGTCCCCCGCCTTCATTGTGCCGAGCCCCTCGACACGGACGCGCCTCAGCTACCGGGCGCTGACCTGGCCGAACCGTGAGGCGATCGGCGCGAGCACCAGCGGGCGCGTCGCGAAGAGCACTCCCACGGTCACGATCACCGCACCGAGCATCCAGAAGAACCCGCCCCAGCCTTCGGCAGGGGTGCCGGCGAACATGTGGTTCAGGTTCTTCGTCATACCGGTTGCGAACACGAGGAACACGTGGACGACGATGAACATCACGAAGAACAGCATCGTCGGGAAGTGGATCTTACGTGCCACCGGTGCCGGGTAGATCTTGTTCAACTTCGTGGCGTTCTTCGGCCACCACTCGCTCATCCGCAGACCGGAGATGATCGCCAGCGGTGCGGCGATGAAGACGATGACGAAGTACATGATCTGCTGCAGGCTGTTGTAGTTGACCCAGCCGTTCTCTTCCGGCCACTGCAGCGAGGCGTACTGCAGCATGTTGGTGAGCATATTGGGGAAGACTTCCCAGCTGGTGGGCACGATGCGGGCCCAGTGGCCGGAGATGAACAGCAGGACGATGAAGATCACGCCGTTGAGGATCCACAGCAGGTCCAGTGAGGTGTGCAGCCACAGGTGGATGCTGATCTTCTTGCCGCCCTTCTTCGGCTGCCAGACCGCCGGGGGCTTCTGCTGCTGGCGAACCCGCAGACCGGACTGGATGATCATCGCCATGAAGAAGAAGTTCAAGAAGTGGGTCCAGCGGGCCCAGGCCGGGAATCCGTCCTCGACGAAGTCCGGAAGGTGGTATTCGCCGGGGTAGGTGGCCATGAAGTTCTGTACACCGGAGAGGTCGTAGATCCACCGGGCGACGAAGATGACCACGGCAACTGCGACGGCGGCGATGACCAGTCCGATGCCGGCGAGCTTGCCCCACTGTCCCAGGGACTTCTCGCCGATCATGATCGGCTCGCGCTTCTTCTTCGGCTTCTCCTTGGACGCCGAGCTTCCCGTCTTCGGGGCCGCCGTGGTAGCGGCAGCTGCCGGAGCGCCCGGAGCCGACGGGGCAGCCGCACCCGGCGAAGCGGGAGCGCCCGGAGCACCCGGAGCCGAGGGAGCACCGGGGGCTGACACCGCGCCCGGAGCGCCCGGCGCCGCCGGCGCAGAGGGTGCACCCGGAGCACCAGGGGCCGACGGGGCGCCGGGGGCTGCCGGAGCCGAAGGTGCAGAGGGAGCGCCCGGCGCCGCAGGAGCGCCCGGCGCCGCGGGAGCTGCCGGCGCCGCAGGAGCGGCAGGTGCACCAGGTGCAGAGGGAGCGCCCGGGGCACTAGGCGCACCAGGGGCAGCCGGAGCGCTCGGGGCCGACGGGGCCGACGGGGCCGACGGGGCCGACGGGGCCGACGGGGCCGACGGGGCCGACGGGGCCGACGGGGCAGCAGAGGCCGCCGGGGCCGCCGGGGCAGAAGGCGCGGAGAGTTTCATAGGAGTACCCGGAGCAGCAGGCTCGGACGCCGGTTCCGAAGAATTCTCCTTCGCCGCAACCGCGTTGTCAGCAGGTGCCGCCGGAGTCTCCGGAGTCTCCGTCGCAGTCGAGTCAGCGGCCGACTCCGGTTCAGCGGGAGTGGCAGGGGCGGCAGGCGTCGCCGGAGCCGACGGCGCGGCAGGCGCACCCGGTGCCTGGGCGACAGGCGGCTCCAGCTTCATCGGCTGGGCCTGTTTGTCGTCGTTGGACATTGTGTAGTCTCCTACTGCTTTCGCTCGTCAATAGCGCTGGTGAGTTGTGGAACAGATGCGGGCAGGCCATCCCTGCCGCCACCGTCGTCCGTCACGAGGATCATAGCGTCCGGCGCTTCCGCGACCACCACAACAACCGGTGTGCCCGGGTGCTTCGGGCCGACGGATCGTCCGGGAATCATTGCCTCGACCGAGTCGCGGCCAAGGTTGAGGTGAGGGTCCATGCAGAACCTGCCGCCCCTACAGACATGACGTCGCACGAACGTACGGCGCGCCCGTGGGGACAACGACACCGGGGAAACATGCCCGGCACCGACGGCGGATTTCATGTGACCTGAACCTCTTCTGAAACGATAACTACCTCACAAGACAGGATAGCGGACATGTGCCCCATGTCACGAATAAACCGGGAATTCACTCGCCTGAACTTGTCCCTCATCCCTCCCGGTTCCCTCGGCCATCGGAAATTATAGGTAGCCTGTCCTTACTACATCACCACATACGAAGGAGTGTGCCTGAGATGCCGGGCCATCACGAACACCCGTATTCATTCGACCACCTCATCCACATTGTCGACGACCTCGAGGCCGCCATGACGTCCTACGACAACCTCGGCCTCCCCACCCATGCCGCATTGTCGATGCCAGGATTCCGCAACGCTGCGTGGGGGATCGACGATGCGCGCTACATCGAACTCGCCGTGATCGACGACTGGGACGCAGCATCGGGTTCGATATACGGCGAAACCCTCTCGGTAATGCGCCCGACCATCGAAGCTTCGACGACGCCGGGACTGGCCAGCTTCGCTGTCCATGTCCCCGACGCCCCTGCAACGGCTGCGTTATTTCGTGATGCCGGCTACCAGGTCACGGTCTGCGACATTCGGTTCGATGACCAGGTCGACGGACAGGACGCCGGTTTCACCGAGGTCTTCGTCACTGATGCACCGGCCTGGTTCCCCTTCTTCATCAGTTACAGCCCTCCGCGAGAGGTGATCGCTCAGTTGCGCACCGACCATCGGGTCACACAAGGGGGCGACAGTGAGCCTCCCAGCGAGCGCGGACCGGACCTGGTGTCACTCCTGGCCTACAGCCACACACCGTCGCATGATGCCCGAGTTCTCTCCGAACTTCTCAGGTGCGAGCTCCGGGGCACCACAGTGGCGTTGCCGGGCGCACAGGTCCACTTCGAACACTCGCCGTCGCCTGACACCACCCCGGGGCTCTACGGATTCAGCGTGCGGCGCGCAGGGCTCACGGAATCCCCTGCCTTCGTCGCAGGTGCCATGGCGACCTCCGCCATCACTCAGGAGTAATCATCCTCCGAGTTCGCCTTGAAAGCGATCAACGACGTCCCCGGCACGCTGGCTGCGTTCCGGGTCTTTCGCGGCGGTCGCCACGATCAGCGCCTCCAACACGGCAACGGTCGGAACGTAGCTGGGACTGAAGTCAGGGTTGCCCCGTCCGATAGCCAATGCCACCGCACTGCGCGGATCTGAGGTCAGCACCCCCTCGGTCAACTGGACAACGGGAACGCCGAGCTCCGTAGCACGGATGAAAAGCACGTCCGCCTCCATGGATGTACCGTCATAAGCCAACAAAAGGATAACGTCATCGTCGCGGAGAATCGCGATGTCATCGGCAAACCCCAGTCCGGTTGTACCGATCGCCACGGCGATCAGTCCTGTACGGACACTTCGCGCTGCGGCATACTCGGCGATGTGACGTGACGGACCGAAACCGACCAGAACGATCCGGTTCGCCTGCGCCATGAGTTCCACCACGTTGAGCAGGTCGTCCTCATTCACCCTCTCCACAAGTGACTCAGCCCCACCGACGTGCTCACGAATAGTGCGGGACACTGCGCCGTCCCGCAAGGAAGCGCCCATTCGACCGCCGCGCGACAAGTCGTCGGCGAGTCTCTCCCTGAGATCATCGAGCCCTTCGAAGCCCAGTTTCCGAACGGTACGCACCACTGTCGCATCGCTGACACCAACAGCTTCTGCGAGACGGAGTGCTGAATGATGCCCCACGCTGTGAGGATTCTTCGCCATGAAATCCGCCACCCGGGTCTCCGCGGGAGTAAGGCTCCTGCGGCGCGCCTCGATTCTCTCCACCAACTCCATGTCGTGAACACTACTAGGGCCTCGTCAGGAAGAGAGTTATGTTCACCTCATATGAGGTGAACCTCACTTGCTTCATGCTAGCGTACGTGCTGTCCCGCTCAGCACCCTACGGAACCTCGTCGACATCACGACGGGCAGAACAGGAAATCGTTTCATGGCCCTGACCTCCCCCGTCGCCGCCGACGGCGAATCACTGCGTAGCCACGCCTTCGGAGTCCGCTGGCCGCTACTGCTGCAGGCACCGGAGCGACCACGTATCGCAGACCCGGTTGTCGTCGATGATGCCCCCACCCCGGCACAGTTCACCTGGCGGGTAATCCTGGGCGCGAAGAAGTTCACCCTGCCCGGCGGTGGTCTGCTGATCCTCTCGAATATCGCCGCCGCGGCGCTGCCGGTGATCGCCGGCACAGCCGTGGACCGCGGTATCGCGGCCGGCGACCTGGGCCAACTGCTGCTCTGGACCATCGTACTGGCACTCGACGTAGGGGTGATGTCCCTCACCTTCCGCTTCGGCTCACGTATGGGCTTTTTCGGTATGCAGACCGTGCAACACCGGCTACGCATGCAGGTCACCGAACGACTACTGCACCCGGCAGGAATGAAGGACCGCCGGCTCGGCGGTGCGCTGCTGTCCATAGCCACGGGCGACGTCTTCCGTCTGGCAGCGACGATGCAGTTGGGGATCTACCCCGTCGGCGAGATTGCGGCCATCCTCGCGTCTGCGGTGATCCTGCTGACCATCTCCTGGCCGCTCGGACTCGCCGTACTGATCGGCGGGCCACTGATGCTGTGGCTGATGACGTCAGCCGGACGCCCCCTGCAACGCCGGAGCAGGGAACAGCAGGCCCTCGCCGCCGGTGCGACGGGGCGGGCAACGGACCTGATCACCGGATACCGGGTGATCAAAGGACTGCGTGCAGAAACCGAGGCTTCGGCACGGTACTTCGGTGTGAGTCAACTGGCCATGGACGGCGCCCTGCGTGCCAGGTCGTCCCGGGCGCTCTTCCTCGTGTCGATGAACACCGTCACCGGCGTGTTCATCGCCGCACTGACCGTTTGTGCCGCCTGGTTCGCGTTGACTGGACGTTTGAGCGTCGGAGAACTGGTAGCCGTCGTCGGAGTGACTCAGTTTCTCGTCGGACCTTTGACGATGCTTCCGGCGAACGCAGGCGCCATCTGGGCCACGGGTGTCGCCTCGGCGGAACGTGTGCTGGATCTTCTCCGCGCCCCCGTTGAACACGACGGAGCTTCCGGACCGTCCGTCCAGGCACCGGCGTCTCCGGGAGTGCGGGTCGTGTATGACGGTGCCGACGTCCTCACTGCTGCCCCCGGCGAGTTCGTAGGGGTGCGCACCGGAGGAAGAACAAGTCGCGATCTCATCACACTTCTGGCGGACGGTCGTTCCACCGGCGGCTCCGGGCAGGTTGTCCTGACGGCGTCCCGTTCGGACGACACCGACGCCGCCTCACTGCCGATCGAGGCCTATCGAGCGAGCGTGCTCACTGCTCCGCACGCCGCGGACCTCTTTGACGGCACGATCCGGGAGAACCTCACGCCGGGCCGGACTGACACCGATGTCCTCCTCTACTCGGCGTTGCATGCCGCCGCCTGCGACGACATCGTCGAGTCGCTGCCGGAAGGGGTGGAGACCCGGGTAGGCGAGGGTGGTACGAGTCTGTCCGGCGGGCAGCGTCAACGAGTCGCGTTAGCCCGGGCACTGACGGCAGACCCACCGGTTCTCGTCCTTCACGAGCCCACCACCGCCGTCGACGCGGTCACAGAGAACGCTGTGGCATCCCGTCTCGGAGCCTTCCGCAGTGGGCGCACCACGTTGGTACTCACCGAGTCACCGACCATGCTGGCGAACTGTGACAGGGTGGTGGAACTGTGAGCGGCCCCGAGCGTCTTCCTGTGGCTACAGGGCGTCGGTCCACCGCGGCCGTCTGGCAGGCCCTCTCAGGGCGGCGTGCGTTACTGATCTTCGCTGCCGCCATCTCCGCTGGCGCGGCGGCACTGGAGCTGGTGACCCCTGCGCTGCTCGGCACCATTGTCGACGATATTTCCGACGGCGGTGAGAACCGACCGATATGGCTCTACGGGGGATTGATCGCCGCCGCCGTCATCGCTGCTTCTGCACTGAGCGTCCTCGGGGTGCTCCTGGCGTCGCGCGTGCTGGAGCGACTTCTGGCCACACTGCGTGAACGCCTGGTGACGACTGCTCTGCGCATGCCCCAGGAGAGGGTCGAACGGTCCGGCACCGGCGACCTGGTGTCCCGGGCCAGCGATGACGTGGCCCAGGTCTCCGAGGCGCTGTCCCAGGTCCTGCCGTCCCTGTCTCGGACCGTGTTCACCATCATTCTGACCTTGGGCGGTCTGTTCCTGCTGGACTGGCGTTTCGGACTGACGTTTCTCGCCGCGGTCCCGTTGTACTGGTTTGCTCTGCGGTGGTACGTCAGGCTGGCGCCACCGCTGTACGCCGCCGAACGGGCCGCATTCGGTACCCGCGCCCACCACCTGTTGTCAGCGTTGAAAGGACTGGACACGGTACTGGCCTACCGGCTGTCCGGGTGGCACTCCGTGCGCATCGCACTGTCATCGTGGGCCGTCGCCACCTGGGCATTGCGGGCCCGTACGGTACAGACGATGTTCGCCTGGCGCATCGACCTCGCCTTCGTCGCTGTCCTGAGCACCGTCCTGTTTGTCGGCTACGGACTGGTCGGGGCGGATCTGGTCACCGTTGGTGCGGCCACGACCGCAGTGCTGTACTTCCTGCGGCTCCAAGGCCCACTGCGGGGCCTGATGATCGAGATCGACACGCTGCAGGCGGCTGCGGCCTCGTTGGCCCGCATCATCGGGGTCACCGACCTCGGTTCCACCCGAGACGCCGCGGAAGCTACTGACGCCGCGGAATCGGCTGACGGCCAGCCCGGAGGTCATGTCCGTGTCAACTCCGTGCGGTTCGCCTATCAGGGCGGCACCGATGTCCTCCACGACGTCTCCCTCACCATTCCGGCCGGGCAACGCGTCGCCGTGGTCGGTACGTCCGGTGCCGGAAAGACGACCCTCGCGGCACTCATCGCCGGCATCCACCGGCCGTCCACCGGCACTGTGGACGCTCCCGTCGACACGATGCTGGTCAGCCAGGAGACCCACATCTTCTCCGGGACTCTGCGGGACAATCTCACACTGGCAGCACCCGACGTCGACGATAAGGACCTGGTCACGGCGCTGACTCGTGTCGGCGCCGCGGACCTCCTCGAGGAGCTCACTCTCGGGCTGGATTCCCCGATCGGAGTACAGGGACACCCGCTCACCGCAGCACAGGAACAGCACCTCGCCCTCACCCGACTGCTCATCGCTGACCCTGATCTCGCGATCCTGGACGAAGCCACTGCCGAGGCTGGCTCAGCGCACGCCGCGGTCCTCGATCGCGCCGCCGAGGTCGTACTGCAGGGTCGCACCGGTGTAGTCATCGCCCACCGCCTGTCCCAGGCCGCCGCGTGCGACCGGATCGTACTCATGGAGCAGGGACGCGTCCTCGAGGACGGCAGTCACGACGCACTCGTCGCCGCCGGAGGCCCTTACTCCCGCTTATGGGCAGCCTGGAATGCCAACAGGACGCCGCACACCTGAGCCGGAACGGGCATACCATGGGGTTTTACACCTCATCGTGCACACATACTCCTGAAAGGGGAAGTGCCATGCCCTCACCCACTTCACCGTCGGCGTCACAGTCGCCCTCATCATCCTCTTTCCTCTCGACGCTGCGTCAGCGGGGCGCACAGTTCCTGCTCTGGCGGGGCATCGTCGGCGTCATCATGGGCCTCCTCCTGATCTTCTTCCCTTTCAGCTCAGCTATCGTGATGAGCCTGTTTGTGGGTGCCTGGATGATCGTCGACGGCCTCGTCGCCTCCGGCCAGGCCTTCGACCTCAAGAAGGCTGGAGCACCGTGGGGTTGGACCATGACCGAGGGCATCGTCGCCGTCGTCGCCGGCATCGCGATCCTGCTGATCCCCGGCGTCTTCGCGATCATCAGCTCGTTCTTCATCATCGGCTTCCTGGCCATCGGCCTGGTGATCAGCGGCATCACCCAGCTGAGCGTCCCACAGTCGCTGCGGAACGGCTGGACGGTGGCAGCCGGTGCCATCAACGTGATCTTCGGCATCCTCCTCGGTGTCCTGGCAATCCTCAACCCCGTCGACAACGTATGGACCCTGGCATGGGTCGCCGGGGTGTACGCCCTCATCCTGGGCATCTCCGCGATCGTCATTTCATTCCGTATGCGCAGGTCAGGGAATACGGCGACGTAACGCTCCGCCAGCGCCGTCACAGTAATCCCCATAGGAGTTGTGCGGTCTCCTTACGCAGGTCTACGATCGATCGCCATGATCACCCGTCCTGGGGACACCACTGAGTGTTCTTATGCAGTACCCGGCCCTCACCTCGGTCGGCATCTCCGTGACACCGGCGGAAAGATGCTCCTGTGGCGAGGCGGGTTGAGTGTCGTCGTCGGCCTGGCGCTGCTCCTCTTCCCCATCGAGACCGCGACGGTCGTGGGGTTGGTCATCGGCCTGTGGCTACTCGTCGACGGTTTCAGCACAGTCGGCCTCGCTGTCCAGCAGCGTTCCCATGCCGCCTCCTGCGGATTCACGATGTTCTCCGGTATCGTCACCGCGCTGGCAGGCGTCGCCGTGCTTCT
This sequence comes from Corynebacterium glyciniphilum AJ 3170, assembly GCF_000626675.1. Taxonomy (NCBI): domain Bacteria; kingdom Bacillati; phylum Actinomycetota; class Actinomycetes; order Mycobacteriales; family Corynebacteriaceae; genus Corynebacterium; species Corynebacterium glyciniphilum. The sequence continues at coordinate 2,630,252 of NZ_CP006842.1, forward strand.
TTTCCCCGTCGCATTCGCCATCGTCGGTGCCATGGCCGTCCTGTGGATCATGGCCCTGGGCCTGGTCCTCACCGGCATCGCGCGCACCGCGTCACGCGCTGGTGGCTGGAGCCTGGCAACCGGCCTGCTCAACATCGTCTTCGGTGTGCTTCTCGGAGGGCTCGCCCTCGCCGAACCAGCCGGCGGTCTCGTCGCCCTGGCATGGATCCTCGGTGTGTATGCGCTGCTGTTCGGTGCACTCTCCATCATCATCGGAATCCGGTTGCGCCGCGCCCACTAGTCCCGGCGTACCGTCGGGGGCATGAGCACCAACGAACGGCACGTACCCCTCTCCCTCATCGACTTCGCCACCGTCTACGACGGTGAAACCTCCCGGGATGCTTTCCTGCGTTCCGTTGGACAGGCCCAGCACGCCGAACGGCTCGGTTACTCCCGAATCTGGTATGCCGAGCACCACAACATGCCGCGGATCGCCTCCAGCGCGCCGGCCGTACTGATCTCCCATATCGCCGCGAAAACCGAGACGATCCGACTGGGTTCCGGTGGCGTGATGCTGCCGAACCACTCTCCGCTGGTCATCGCTGAACAGTACGGCACTCTTGCCGAGCTGTACCCGGACCGCATCGACCTCGGCGTCGGTCGCGCGCCGGGCACGGACCAGCGCACCGTCCTCGCATTGCGCCGCGACCCTCGGTCTGCAGAGTCCTTCCCCCAGGACGTCCAGGAACTCCAGGGCTACCTTGCCGGACGCTCGCGCGTTCCCGGCGTCACTGCCACTCCGGGCACCGACACACACGTCCCGGTCTACATCCTGGGATCATCGCTGTTCGGCGCTCAGCTCGCAGCCAAGCTGGGGCTGCCCTACTCTTTCGCCTCCCACTTCGCGCCGGACGCACTGAAGGAGGCGGTGTCGGTGTACCGGGAGACATACCAGCCGTCGAAGGAACATCCTGACCCGTATGTGATCGCAGCGGTGAATGTGACCGCCGCCGACACCGAGGCTGACGCTGCCACCCAGAATGAGAAGGTGCGCCGCGGACGTGTGGAGTCGATGGCCCTGCGTGGACGGAAGGTCTCCCAGGAAGACCTCGACCTACTGATGTCGTCTCCAGCGGCCGAGCAGATTCTTTCGATGCTGCGGTATTCCGCGGTAGGCACCGGCGAACAGGTCCGCGAATACCTCGAAGGGTTCACAGCCACAGCACAGGCTGACGAGCTCATGGTCGCGATCCAGTCGCCGTCGACGGAGCAGTCGCTGCGAGGGATGGAGATCCTCGCCGACGCCTGGGGGCTGTAGCCGGACGACAGAGCTGTAGTGAATGTAGTGCAGAGAAGTCAAATGAATACCTGCACTACAGAGGCTACTTTCTCTCGGCAACCACCCCCTGGTTTTACCCCCGATACCGATGGGCACCCGACACCAGTCTCCGCGGGGCGAGACTATACCGTGACCTCGGCATAACCACTTCCTGAGAGCCATGGAAGGCGCAGACACCCGCCCGGGTAACCCACCCGAACCTATCTTCTGCTTAGGGTGCACTTTGCTGCATGCGGTTCACCTCGGTTACGCTGCCGCTGAACGAGTTTTGCTCAGCCAGTCCGAGACCGTGCCGTCGGAGCCTTTCTGACGTTGATTCCGGCAGCGCGGCCGCCAAGAAAAAGGAATCCGCCGAAATGCGCATCACCCTCCGTCGCACGTCCAGCCGCGCGCTGGCCGTGTCCATGACCGCCGTACTCTCCATGGGAGCACTCGCCGCCTGCTCGTCCGATGACGACTCGGACAGCGGCAACGGTGACACCCGTACCGTGACCGATGCCCGTGGTGAGGTCGAGATCCCTGCCGAGCCCGAGCGCGTCGCCGCCTTCGATAACCGTATCTTCCAAGTCCTTGAGGACTGGGATATCGATCTGGTGTCCGCGCCAGTCGATCTGATCCCGGATACGATCACGAAGTACCACGACGACACCGAGATCAGGAACACCGGTAACCACAACGAGCCGAACCTCGAGGAACTCGTCGCCTCTGAGCCGGATCTGATCATCACCGGCTACCGCTACGCCAGCTACTACGACGAAATGAAAGACCTCCTCCCGGATGTCCCGGTCATCGATCTGAGTTTCGGTGAAAACTTCGAGAACGAGGACGCTGAGAACGAACTGCCGCTGGAGGAGCGCCTTAAAGACATCACCAGCCTGATCGGTGAGGTCTTCGGGAAGGAGGACGATGCGAATGCCCTCGAATCCGACTTCGACGAGGCCAAGGAGCGCGCTGCCGCCGCCTACAATGCCGATGAGACTGTGATGGGAGTCGTCGTTTCCGGCGGCAACATCAACTACGCTGCCCCGGTGACCGGCCGCTCCGTCGGCCCGGTCTTCGAGATGCTGGGCCTTACCCCAGCACTGGACCAGGACGGTTCCGGCAACCACCAGGGGGACGACATCAGCATCGAGCAGATCGCCGCGTCCAACCCTGACTGGATCCTGGTCCTGGACCGCGACGCCGGCGTGAACTCTGAAGAGGATGCGCAGCCCGCTGCCGAGATCATCGCAGATTCACCTGCGCTGACCAGCGTTCCTGCCGTCGAGAACGACAACATCGTCTACTTCCCCTCGGACTTCTACACCACCGAGGACATCGAAGCCTACACCGAGGTCCTCAACAACATCGCTGACGCCTTCGAGGACCACGACGCAGAGTAGCCCCCACCGCCGGTGCCATGCCGGCACACTCACGCTCGGGCCGTCCGAGCTGAGCAAGCGCCCGGGAACGGAACGGCATGACGAGACGCCGTCTCCTCCCGGGCGTCCCCGTGTCACCGCCCCACAAAAGCGACACTCCGCAGCGAAGGACCCATATGACCGTCGCACCACACTCCGCCGACCATGCGCCGCCATCCCATAACTCGCCACGGGCTACTTCCCGGTGGCACACGACCTGGCCGATCCTCATCGGGCTTGTCTTCACGATTGCCCTGGTGATTGCCTCGCTTTTCATCGGTGTCTACGACATCACCGGTGCCGAGGACGGATGGAACATGTTCGGCATCACCCGTATCCCGCGCACCATCGCTCTCGCGCTCGCTGGTGCGGCAATGGCGATGTGTGGTCTGGTGATGCAGCTGCTGACCCAGAACAAGTTCGTGGAACCCACGACCACCGGTACTACCGAGTGGGCCGGCCTCGGCCTTATCCTGACCATGGTGATGATCCCCGGCGCCAGCATGATGACCCGTATGGTCGGAGCGATCATCTTCGCTTTGGTCGGAACGATCGTGTTCTTCATGTTCCTGCAGCGGGTGACCCTGAAGTCGTCGCTGATCGTCCCCCTGGTGGGGATCATGCTCGGAGCGGTCGTCGGGTCCCTGTCTACATTCGTGGCACTCCGTACGGACATGTTGCAGCAGCTCGGCATCTGGTTCGCCGGCAGCTTCACCGGAGTCGTCCGCGGCCGGTACGAACTCCTGTTTATCGTCTTGGCGGTCACCATCCTGGTATTCATCGTCGCCGACCGCTTCACCGTCGCCGGTCTGGGTAAGGACATCGCCACCAATGTCGGGCTGAACTACCGCACTGTCCTGATGGTCGGCATCATGATGGTAGCTGTGGTCTCTGGTGTAGTCACCGTGGTCATCGGCTCCCTTCCCTCTCTCGGGCTGATCGTGCCGAACATCGTATCGCTGTTCCGAGGTGACAACCTGCGGTCGAATCTGCCGTGGGTATGCATGCTCGGCATATGCATCCTGATCATCTGTGACATCATCGCCCGCACCATCATCATGCCGTTCGAAGTACCTGTCTCCGTGGTTCTCGGTGTGATCGGCGCTGTCGTATTCGTCTTCCTGCTGGTGAGGAGCCGCCGCTATGCCCGATAGTTCCACCGACCGATACGCCGAGCTCAAGAACACCGACCACGACCTCTCTCACGACGATGTCGCCGTGGATGCCGGCACCTCCGATGTCCGTCATGCAAAAAGGCACTCCGGCCCGTTCGCCACCAGGAAAGAACGGACCCGCTACATCATTTTGGTGACCATACTCGGCATCGCTGCGGCAGGATTCACCATGGGCCACCTGAGCTACGGCAATCCGATGGATTTCGGAACCAGCGGTTACTGGAAGATCGCGGGAATGCGCGTCGAATCCCTGGTCGCCATGCTCATCGTCGCGTTCTGCCAGGCATTCGCCACCGTCTCGTTCCACACAGCGACGAATAATCGCATCATCACTCCCTCCATCATGGGTTTCGAGTCACTGTATGTGGTGACGCAGACTGCAGTGATCTTCTTCCTGGGTGTCGGTGGTCTGAACGCCTTCACCGGGACGACCCAGTTCATCTTCCAATCCGCATTGATGATCATCTTCGCCGTCCTCTTGTACAGCTGGCTGCTGTCTGGACGGTTCGGCAATATCCAGATCATGCTGCTAGTCGGTGTGGTGATCGGCGGTGGCCTGGGCTCCCTGTCGACCTTCATGCAACGTCTACTCGATCCCAACGAATTCGATGTCCTGACGGCCCGAAACTTCGGGAACCTCGGCAACGCTGACACCGACAACTTTCCCTTGGTCATCCCCATCGTGGTCGTGGCCTGTACGTTCCTCTACCTCCGCTCACGACGGATGAACGTGGTCGCACTGGGAAAGGACGCCGCCGATAACCTCGGTATCAACCACAAGCGCGAGTTGATGATCCTGTTGTTCCTGGTAGCCGTCCTGATGGCCATGACAACGTCCCTGGTCGGCCCCATGACTTTTCTCGGCTTCCTCGTCGCCACACTCGCCTACCAGTTCACCGACACCTACGATCACCGGCTGATCCTGCCGGTAGCTGTGCTGGTGGGTTATATCGTCATGTCCGGGTCTTACTTCATTATGCGCAACATTTTCTACGCCGAAGGAATGGTCACCATCGTGATCGAGCTTGTCGGCGGCGCGCTGTTCCTCTTCTTCATCATGCGAAAGGGCCGCTTGTGATCTCCATCGACAACGTCTCCAAAACCTACAGCGCCGAAACCACGATCGGACCCGTCTCCCTCGACATCCCGGCCGGTGGCGTCACCGCACTGGTCGGTCCCAACGGCGCCGGCAAGTCGACCTTACTGACCATGATCGGACGGCTACAGAAGCCCGACACCGGAACCATCACCGTCGGCAACATGGACGTCGCCTCTACGCCGTCCGGCGAGGTCGCCAAGCATCTGTCAATTCTGCGACAGGAGAACCACTTCGTCACCCGACTGACCGTCCGCCAGCTCGTCGGGTTCGGGCGCTACCCGTACTCTCACGGACGACTCAACGTCGAGGACGAGAAGTACATTTCCGAGGCCATCGACTTCCTCAACCTCACCGAGTTCGAGAACCGCTACCTCGACCAGCTCTCCGGCGGCCAACGCCAGCGCGCCTATGTCGCCATGGTCCTGGCCCAGAACACCGAGTACGTCCTACTGGACGAACCGCTGAACAACCTGGACATGAAGCACTCCGTCCAGATGATGAAGCAGCTACGCCGTGCCTGCGACGAGCTCGGGCGCACCGTGATCATCGTGCTGCATGACATCAATTTCGCTGCACGCTACGCCGACCATATCTGCGCCATGACCAACGGTGGGGTAAACGTCTTCGGCACCCCGCAGGAGGTTATTCAGGATGATGTACTGACCAGCATCTTCGGCACCGACGTGCAGGTCCTGGAGACCGAGTACGGCCCCTTGGCCAACTACTTCTGAGCCCGACGACCACCATGACCCTCACCACTGAGATCTGGCACAGTCTGATCGGCGTCGCCGTTCTCATGATCATCGCCGTGACAGTGCTCTCTGTCGCGGGTGTCGGCAACCGGTGGAGCATTACGGCAGCGATCGCCCGCGGCACTGTCCAGCTCGCCCTGATCAGTGTGGTGCTATCCGGTGTCATCACCGATTCCCGCTGGGTTGCGCTTGCCCTCGCGGCGATGTTCACTGTTGCTGCGGTCACCAGTACCTACCGCGTCGACTGGTCACTACACCGCTTTCTCGTCGTTACCGGGGCCATGGCTGCCGGGATCACAACAGTGCTCGGTGTGGTCTTCCTGACCGGCGCGATCGAACTCTCGTCCCGATACGCGCTGGCGATTGGCGGCATCATCATCGGTGGAGCCATGTCTACCGCCACGCTGGCCGGGCGCAGACTCGCCCAGGCGACAGAAGAGCGGTGGAACGAAATTGAAGGCTGGCTGGCGCTAGGAGCAACTCCGCGACAGGCCACGCTCGAGATCGCACGATTCTCCATCCGGGAAGCGCTGATCCCCTCCACCGACCAGACGAAGACCACCGGACTGGTCACCTTGCCCGGAGCTTTCGTCGGCGCAATCTTCGGCGGTGTCAGCCCCTTGGATGCCGGACGCTTCCAGATTGTTGTATTGGCGGCGATCATGGCGGCCGGAGCGCTGACCGCCACCATCATCGCTATGAGCCTCGCCCCCGCCCTCCACCGGGCCGTCGGATGAGCGGTAGGTTGGTTGCCATGTCCTCACCTGAGCCTGACACCGTTGCCGCACGATTTCGGACGGCATTCCGCCGCCATCCCACCGGGGTTGCGTTGATCACCGCCCACGTCTCCGACCAGGATGTCGGACTCACGGTGTCCAGCCTCGCGTCGCTGTCGGTCGACCCACTGGCAGTCTCGTTCTCACTGTCGAAGCCCGACGGTAGTGCCGGCGCAATCCTGACGGCGGGGTCGTACCTGATCCACTTCCTCAGTGAAGAACAGGCGGGGATCGCCTATGAGTTCTCACGGTACGAAGGTCGCCGGTTCACTCCCGACCAACAGTGGGCCAGGGCTTCTGGTGGTGAACCGTTGCTGTCGGACGCCCTGGCGGTGATGCGGGCCCGCACCATCGACACACTGCGGGTGGGAGACTCCACCCTCATTGCCGCACAGGTCACGGACGTCACCCGCGGCGCGGACGGCCAGGGTGAGGCCCCGGCCTGCGCCGACGTCGCAGCACCGTCCCCCCTGATGTTCCGGAGCCACCAGTTCTACCGGTTCCCCACCGGCCAACCCCCTTTGTGAGGCCTGCAGGATCGACTACTCGTCGGCGTTACCCGCTGACCACGTCGACCAGGGAATATTCCAGTCGCCGAGTCCGTCGTAGCCCTCGAGCTGACCTCCCCCGGTTCCCTGGACCTCAGCGATATCACCGCGCTTGAGGTTCTCGTAGACCCACTGGGCGTCCTCCACCGAAAGGTTCAGACAACCGTGCGACGTGTTGGTGTTGCCCTGCGCCCACAGCGACCACGGAGCCGCGTGAAAGTAGATCCCCGAGTAGGACATCTGCGTCGCGTACTGCACATCCGTCACATAACCGCCGGCATCCAGTGCAAGACCGTACGTCTGCGAGTCCATGGTCAACGCCTCGAGCTGGTCGCCGATCTGGTAGACGCCCTCGGGTGTCTCATGACCTGGCATACCCATCGATGTGGGCATGGTCTTGACGACCTCACCGTTGCGGGTCACCGTCACCGTCTTCGTCGCATCGTCCGCGACAGCGCGGACATCGTCACCGATGGTGAACGAGGCGGAACGGTCAACCTCGCCGTACATGCCGCCGAGGTCCTTGCCCACCAGGTCAGCGTCGACAGTGACCTCCGTACCGGGCTTCCAGTACTCTTCCGGACGCCACCGCACCTCATTCGAGGTGATCCAGTAGAACGCACCCTCGACCTTGGGCTCCGTGGTCACCTTGATGGCGTCTTCGACGGCCTTGCGGTCAGCGGGTGCCTCATCGAAGCGCAATGCGACGGACTGGCCGACGCCGACCGTGGACCCGTCGAGCGGGGCAAGCGAGGCATTGGTCAGCAGGCCAGGGCTGAACGTGGTGAATGAGGTCGACAACGTCTCGTCGCCGGCCTTCGCTTCCAGGGTGTACGTGCTGGAGTACTCCAGCTTGCCGTCAGTGGCCCATTCAGTCTTACTGTCGTTGAATGACCCCTCAACTTCGGTGCCGTAACCGTCGGTCAGTGTGACGGAGTCAATCCCCTCGTCATCCTGGACCGTAATCGGTTCATCCACCTTGACGTCAGTATCGTCGTCATCGACATTGGCGGTCAGCTCAACGGAATCCTCCCCGTCGTCCGAGGACTCGACGCCCTGTGCCGCCTGTTCGGTGTCCGTGTCACCGTCGTCGTCGATAGTGCAGGCAGCAGTCGTCAGCAGTGCGGTGGCAGCAGTCGCGGCCACGATGGAACGCAGAACCCGGCCGTTGCGGCCGAATCGGAAGTGCATGGTGTCTACAGTCTCTTTCCGCCTCGGATGAGGAGCACCCGCGGCGATGAAATGTTGTGGTGAAATCATGTCGACGGTAGTGACGCAGCAGTCCCGCTGCGCCCGGCAAGGTGAGGGTCGGGCCCCGTCTCGGCGACCATCATACGTCTGCGCTGCCCGCCAAAAGTAACGGAAACGGCCACGGCGGGCATATTGTGTCCGAATCGTTACCCACCAGCCTCTCGCACAGAGCCAGGAACCGCGACCTGCGGATTTGCCACGGATACGGCGCGGGGCTATAGTTTCTCTCGTTGCCGAGGACGGGACAGTCTCTGCGGTACACAACACGCGCCATTAGCTCAATTGGCAGAGCAGCTGACTCTTAATCAGCGGGTTCGGGGTTCGAGTCCCTGATGGCGCACAATCACCCCAGGTAGACAGTGGTTACGATCACCGGCTACCTGGGGTTCACTCGTTGCAGTGCACAAAAAATGCACACAATTCGAGAGCACCGGCATGTCACCACGGACGCCCGACAACGAGAAAAGGGCCCCACCATCGGAAAGATGGCGGGGCCGATTCAGGTCACTAGGTCTACAAGTCGTTGCGGACTTCATCAGCGACAGCATCTGATGACTCTGGGTGTCGCTGCAGCAGACGCCGGATGGACGCCAACGCTGCGCGGTACTTCGCTTCCAGAGTGGACACCCTCTTCTCGAGCCGTCCGATCCTCTGGTCCCGCTCATTGAGGAGCCGTTTCGTCCACTTCTCGTTCTCAGCCAGGCGCTTGTCGGTCCAGGACTCCATCTGGTCCACGACCTGCTGCGAGGCGTCCGCGGTCCCCTCTTCTCCTCCCTTCGCCTTCGTGCGGGCGACCAGCCACAGGAAGAAGCCAGTGACAGCGGCAGTGACCGCGTCGCTGGCGGTGAGGTCGCCCAGGTCAAATCCGGTCACGTCGCACCTCCCGAATCCTCAGCTCGGCCCTGGATCCGCGCCAGACCGTGTAGGCGATCACCCCCGCAAACAGCAGGTACCAACTACCACTGAGCCAAATACCCGCTTTCATCAGAGACAATCCCCACAGCATGTGCAGCCCCAGGTCACCGTAGAGGGCCATGTCCGCCAGTCGACAGTCATGCCGCAGCGATATCGCGACGCAGACGATGCCAACGACGAGCCACACCCATCCCCACGTTTCGAGTGGCATCCATGCCTCCGCCGGGTGATCTCGACCTGACAGCGGATCGTATTGGAGGTACGACAGGCCCCGCACACCACACCCCACCCCTAGCAGGACGAGCAACACCGCATCAGTCAGCGCCCACGCTCGCATCCGCTCCGCCGGAGCACGCAGGCGTGGCGGCAGGTGATCGATAGGCATACCGATCACGCCCCCGGGTAGATACCTGGACCAGCCGGATCATTCTCAGGCTCAGGCTCAGGTGTCGCCGCCTCAATGTCATGCTTTCCGTAGGGCTGATCGTAGACCGACAGGACGGCTTCCGAGACCGGGCCACGAATGACCTCTGGCAGGCTGTCGAGCTTGGCGACCAGGGCGTCACCGACCTGTTGGGCATATGCCTGCCCTTCGGCCCACGCGTCCTCGCGGACCTTCTCGACCTCGGCCAGAGCTTCCTCACGAGCCTTGGACCGCTCCGCTTCGACCTCCTGGGCCGGTGCGTCGACGTTGCGGAAGGCGGTGATGCCGAACAGGCTCAACAGCGGGCCGCCGACGTCGATGATGCGCTGCACCGTTGCGTCGATCTGATCGGGCTCAATGAGCCCCACACCCGCCAGGATCACGCCGACGACGACCACCCCAGCGTAGAGGGCTTTCCTGCGGACCTTCGGGGTGTCCCACTGGGACTTCTTCTCAGTCATGACTGCTTCCCTTCTGCGATGATGGCGCGGAACGTCTGCTCGTGGGCGATGGCGAGCATCTGCGGCACAGTCGCGGATCCGTACCGCCTCAGATTCTCGCGGCCCTTGGTGATGAGGTCGTCGATGCGCCAGCCGGTGAAGGTTGGCTCTCCGTCTTTGTGGCCTGAACCGGCGAGCTGCTCGAGCCCGAGATGGGCGTAGTTCACACTCACGGTGCTCTCCTTCGGTTTCGTAGATGGCGGGGCAGACGGTTTGGCCGCCTTGGTGTCGTAGAACAGGTCGCGGACCTGGTCCTTGGTGCCCTTGAAGGCGTTGATGTCGACCTCGAATCCGGCGACCGTCGCGTTACTGCCGAACTGCCACATGCTCGGTTTCTTGTTGCCAAGCGGGTAGGACCACTGCCGGTGGTTGTCACCGGGGTAGATCGACTTCGGAGCGCCAGTGGGGTTGGTGCCGTAGGCAGCGCCCCAGACGTGGCCGAGACCGTGCTGGTCTATATCCGGCTCCCCGCCGATGACCTTGCCCTCCCACCACGGCACGTAGGTGTAGATGCCGGGGACGTGAACGCCGGCATCGTTGAATCGCCTCTTGAACTCCTTGATGTGCTCGACGCTCAACCCCCGAGCGTTTTCGCAGTCCAGCCAGATCGGGCGCTTGGCGTCACCCATCACGGACAGGGATGCGGCGACCTGCTGCGCGATGCTGGTCCCCTCGCTGGGATTGCGGAGGTAGTGGTAGGCAGCGGTGACCAGCCCCGCACCCTCCGCGTCGTCGAGGTGCGACCGGTAGCACCGATCCTTGAACGTCCCATCCGTGGTTCGGATGATGGCGAACTGGATGCCCTCGGACGCCGCCCGCTTGAGGCTCATGCCATCCTGGAAGTAACTGACGTCCACGCCGAAAATTGTTCCCATGCTGCTTCCTCCTGTCGATGGTGGCGGCTTGGCCCCTCCCGGCGCGGTTGCACCGGCGAAGTATAGGGCGGGGTCTTGGTGTTTTCCGCCGAGTTTTCCCGGCGAGCCGTAGACCTCGGCGTGGACGTGCGGGCCGGTGGTCCTGCCTTCGTTGCCGGAGACGCCGATCTGTTGGCCGGCGCGGACGCGGTCGCCGGCTTTGACGAGGATGCCGGGGTGGTGGACGTGGCCGAAGATAAAGTCCTTGCCGACGGACTCCTGGCAGTCGAGCCAGATCCAGGAGCCGAAGCCGTTGACGCTGCCTTGGGCGCGGTCTTTGCCCTGGATCACGACGCCGTCTGCGGGTGCGTAGATGGGGGTGCCGACCGGGCAGGCGAAGTCGAGTCCGGCGTGCATGTCTCCCCATCGCATGCCGTATCCGCTTGCGACCGGCCTCGATGTTGTGGAGGTAGGGGGTGCTGATGCCGACCTCGTTGGCAAACTCTGCGGGTTTGAACCCCCGCGTCTCTCGGAGGAGTCGGAGGGTTGTGCCGACCCTCACCCAGTCGCATTCCTCGAACGGAACCCCCTCTGTAGTGCGATCACCGCCAGTCCTTCGTGACATCGTGCTCTCCCTTCGCTTCCTTGTTGCCAGCAGTATGCCGGAAACAAGAGGATGCCGCCAAGGACGATGCCGGAAATTTGCCGGAACTATGCAGTTTTCCCTGCTAGTAAGGGAACTACAGAGTGGTGATTACAGGCATGATTTTCCGCTCTGACTGCCGGAAACATGCCAGTGCCCCCACTAAACTTTCCTCTTGTTTTCTGGCAGAGTGTCCAACATGGATGTTGGAACGCAGATCGCTAAGCGCCGTTCGGACCTCGGGTTGACCCAGGCCGACCTGGCGCAGGCTGCTGAGATCACCGTTCGCACGATTGGTTCCGTGGAGCGGAACGAGACATGGCCGAGGAAGAAGACACTCGGTGCAATTGAGCATGCGCTCGGATGGGCCCCCGGCTCGCTTGAGCGAATCCGTGAAGGTGGAGCCCCCGACCTGCTGCCCGCAACTATCCCCGAAGGACTGTTTCCACACTCGCTCCAAGACCAGCTGGGGTACATGCAGGAGAAGCAACGTGGATCTTCACCCAAAGACCGCGATGGCGAGTACATCGACACGAACAACGGCGAGGACCTGACCGCCCTCCGGGCGAGCATGCGTGTCCTTGATCAGCTCCCCCAGCCAGTCCAGGACCTCATACTTCAGCAGGCCCGTCGTGACTTCTTCGCTGTCGGCAGTCGACTAACGCAGGAGAACGACCGACGACTTATTCAGTACGCCTTCGAACTCCTAGACAAGCAGGAAACTGATGAAGCTGCAGCGCGGGGAAAGACCCGCCCACGCGTGGTCGATGAAGAGCACGGCAATACCCCCGGTAGTTTGCCTCACGAACAGGAAGAACCTGAAACAACTACCCCCAATGTCCAATCCCTGCCTTATGTTGCTCATGACACCGACACTGAGCCAGAGGAGGGCGATGACGACTACCACGACGGACCCTGACACCAAGGCCTACGCACTCGGCATAGAGATCACCACCCACCACGGGGGCGAGCGCGGCCGACGCTACATCGACGGCACCATCAGCTTGCGCGACGACCTCGGTCCGATCAATCGCCGGTGCACCTTGGCCAACGAACTGGGTCACCACGTCCACAACCACCAACCCATCCCCGCCATGCACGACCGCCAGGAGCGCGAAGCGAACGACTACGCCGCGGAGCTCCTGATCGGCCCGGACGAGTACCAGGAGGCCGAAGCACTCTGCGACGGACACTCCGGTGGCATCGCCCGAGAACTCGGTGTCACCGTCGAACTGGTGCACGTATGGCAGGTACTCCAGGTGCGGAAGCAGCAAGAGAACTAGAGGAATACATGAGCTTGTTCAAGAAGTCCCCAGACGCAAAAACAGCGAAGCAGCAGCGTAAGAAGGCCCTCGAGAGGCGTCAGGAAGAGATCAATGCGCACCTCGGCCGCCTAGAAAAGGCAATTGGAGGAATCACCATCGCGGTCAACAGTGTCGCAGAGGTACTCTACGACGATGAGAAGTTGATCACCGCTGCTACGGGGAAGTGCGAAGGCAAGTACGCCTGCCTGGCGTGTACCGATCAGCGTATCGTCGTCGCGTATGGCGTGCTGACTGGGCGCATCGAGCTTCCCTATGACGATATTGACCGAGTCGACACCGGTCGGAAGTTCAGTGGAAGCTGGATCACCCTGCATAATTCTCTCCAACAGACCACGATCGAGAAATCTCAGGCATCCGACGAACGAATACACGAGATCAAAGACACTATCCGCGCACGGCAGGCCGCTTCACCGGTCTCTCCGGACACAACCAGTGACACCGCTCAGATCGCTAGGCTCTCCGAGCTCCACGAATCCGGGGCGCTCACTGATGAAGAGTTCTCCGCAGCAAAAGCAAAGATCCTCGGCCTCTAGAACACAGGGCCCCACAGTCGGCCAGGGCGATGAGGGCGAAGTGCCCAACGCATAAACCAGTACCGGCCTGCAAGGAGCAGACGAGATGAACAAAGATCGAGATCCCCGAAAACTGCTCAGCGATGCGGAAGAGCAGCCCCACCGATCCACAGAGATCATCCTCTACGAAACCGAGGATGGTCAGGCACGTGTCCGGCTCTACGCCGAAAAGGGGACCGTCTGGCTTACCCAGAAGCAGATGGCGGAGCTCTTCAACGTGACGCCCCAGTCGATCTCGTCCCACCTCCTGGCGATCGTCAAGGATGGAGATCTTGATGATGCTCTTACATTCAAGAAACTCTTGAAACAGCCAGGTCAGAGAGCTACGAATCACTACAGCTTGGATGCCATCATGGCCGTCGGGTTCAGAATCCGAGGGCCACGCGGGGCACAGTTCCGACGGTGGGCTACTGATGTCCTGACGGAGTACCTGATGAAGGGCTTCGCCCTGGATGACAAGCGACTGAAGGACCCCGTCGGTTCTGACCACTTCGACGAGCTGCTTGATCGCATCCGGGATATCCGAGCCTCCGAACGCCGCTTCTACGCAAAGATCACCGACGTGATCTCTGCGACAGCCGGGGACTACCGACCGAGCGAGACTGCCACCAAAGACTTCTTCGCCGCCTTACAGAACAAGCTTCACTGGGCAACCTTCGGCAAAACAGCAGCGGAGATCGTCTGTGAGCGCGTCGACCACATGAAGCCGAACTGCGGCCTGACGACATGGTCGGGCGAACAACCCAGGCTTCAAGACACTCGAGTGGCGAAGAACTACCTGCAAGATGAGGAGCTCCGGACCGTCAACCGGCTTACTACCATGTTCCTCGACTACGCAGAGGACCAGACAGGCAAGAGAAAACAGCTGTTCCTGTCTGATTGGGCCCTCCAGACCGACAAGTTCCTCGAGTTCAATGATCGAGAGATCCTCACACACAGGGGGAAGCGCAGTAACGCCCAGGTGAAGACCATCACGAAACGTGAGTGGGACGCCTACCGGCACAGGCACACCGCAGAAATGGAGGAGAAAGAGATGGCTGCCATCGAGGCGATCGTCCACGACAGCAATGAGACCGAGATATAGCGAAGCGGCCCTCATCGTGCTGGAACACGATGAGGGCCAGTATCCACGTACTCAGCAGCAGACACCAGGAGTCTACCAATGGCGCGAGGTCGACCGGTCACACCGCCAGGAACCTACGGTGAAGTCAACGCCGCCAAGATCAGTACCGGTCGATGGCAGGCCAACCTCCGCGTCCGCCTACTCAACGGCTCTACCAAGCAGATCCGAAAGAACGGCGGGACGAAAGCGGAGGCCGTCCGGCGCGCGAAGCAGGCGGCAATGGAGGCCACCGGCGTCAGTGACACCGACGACCTCACGACGACCAGCACCATCACGGCCCTGATCGAGCACTACCTCGATCACCTCGACCGGGCGGCGGGAACGCTCGACGTCTACCGCTCAACGTTGCGGAACCACATCACCCCAGGAATCGGGCAGCTGCGGATCAACGAGGCTACCGCCGGGCGGCTCGACACATTCCTGAGGTCGCTTGCCCCGGCGACGGCGAAACGGTGCCGGTCGATGCTGTCCGGCGCGTTCGGCGTCGCCGTGCGCTACGGTCTGGTGCTCCACAACCCCGTGCGCGACACCCTACCGCCGAAGATCACCACGCCGGAGGCGCGGGCACTGACGATGGAGGAGCTGCAGACCGTGCGACGTGCGGCCCCGGTGGTTCACCACAGCCCCGGGCAATGGCCCACGGCCACGGGCGGCTGCCTTCCCCAACATCATCGATGTGCTCGCCGGGACGGGTGCGCGGATCTCCGACGTGCTCCGACTGCAGTGGACGGATCTCGACCTCGACGACACTCCGCCAACTGCAGTGATCCACGATGTGAAAGGTGGCGGACGACGCCGCATCATCGAGCTACCGGGCTCGGCAGCCACCGCGCTGCGGTCACAGCAGAAGGCGACGATGCAGGCGTGCCCGTGGGTGTTCCCACCGGGACGAGGAACCCGTTGACGAAATCGAACATCGAGCGGTGGATGCGGCAGGCGAAGGACGGGTGGGACGCACTTCCAGCCGACAAGAAGACAGGTGAGCCCGATGTGTCGTGGGTGACTCCCCACACCTTCCGGCTGTCGGTGGCGACGTGGCTGAATGATCGGGTAAGTCTGCAGGCCGCGTCACAGCAGCTGGGGCACTCGGATTCGACGATGACGGAGCACCACTACCTTGATCGGACAGCGACCGGCCCCGCGGTGGCCCTGGCCCTCAACGCAGTGTTGGAGTGCACAGAAAATGCACAAAAGAAACCACGAATTTTCGATAACGGATGGAACGTGTGCGAATGCCAGCCCGTCTACATGCAGAGTCGCTGGACTGGTCGAAAATAGATGGAACTGCAAACGTCGAGAATCCCTCCCAGTTCGGGGTTCGAGTCCCTGATGACGCACAACACACCCCGGACGGGCACTGGCTTCGGCCACCGGTCGTCCGGGTTTTTGGTCGTTGTAGCCCACACATCGGGAACGGCTGTGGTGCGAGAGGCCCCGCTCCGGTTCTCCGGGCCGGTGGAGATATGATGTCCTGATGCCCCGCAGACGCCACACGCCGCTTCCGATCGAGGTGTGGGCACTGGTCGCAGGTGCTTTCGCCGTCGCCCTCGGTTACGGAGTCGTCGCGCCGGCCATCCCCCAGTACGCACACGCCTTCGGCGTCTCGAACGCCGCAGCCTCGGGAATCGTCAGCGCTTTCGCGTTGATGAGACTGGTCGGGGCTCCCCTGGCCGGCCGGATCCTCGTCAAACTCGGCGAACGGCGTACCTACACCCTGGGGATCCTCATCGTCGCGGCGTCCACCGGCGCGTGCGCTGTGGCAGAGAACTACACCCAACTACTGATCCTCCGTGGTCTGGGCGGAGTCGGTTCGATCATGTTCACCGTGGCTGCCACCGCCTTGTTGATCAAGGTGAGCCCGGTGGACGCCCGGGGCCGCGTTTCAAGTGTCAATGCCGCCGGCTTCCTCCTCGGAAACCTGATGGGCCCGGTATTCGGCGCCCTCGTCGCCGGGTTCGGGCTCCGCGCACCGTTCATCTTCTACTTCATCATGCTCGTCGTCGCCGCTACCGTCGTCTGGTTCGCACTCCGCCGGTCCCCGCTGGCCGGAGCGCAGGCCGACGAGAGCCCGCGAGAGCCACTCACCCTGGCGATGTCGCTGAGGATCCCCCACTACCGTGTCCTGCTGGGGTCGGTCTTCGTGTTCGGGTGGACGTCTTTCGGGGTCCGGGTGTCGATCGTACCGCTGTTCGTCGCCGCAGCATTCAACGGTGACGCGGCCGTGGCCGCCTGGGCGCTCGCCTCCTACGCCGCCGGCAACGCGATCTTCATCCTGCCGTCAGGCCGGTGGAATGACAACGTCGGGCGCAAGCCGATGCTGGTGTTGGGCATGGTGATTACCGCTGTCGGCTACGTGGCGTTCCCACTGTCGCCGAGCATCGTCCTGGCGTGTGTGTCGATGGTTGTCGCCGGTGCCGGCTCTGCCCTGGTGAACCCGGGACAGCAGGCTGTGCTCGCTGACATCGTCGGCACGCGGCGCGGCGGTTCCACTGTCGCGGGCTACTCGATGCTTCAGGATTTCGGTGGGGTTCTGGGTCCGCTGGTGGCCGGAGTCCTTGTCGATGTCGCCGGTTTCGGCTGGGCCTTCGGGGTCAGCGGGATTCTGCTCGTCCTGGCCGCTGTCGGTTGGGCATCGGTCTCCGATTCCCGGACACTCCAGGAATCAACCGGTACAGGGCTCAGCGACACCGACCGCACCTGACCCTGCAAGTGTCAGCGTCGGGCAGAGAGCAGCCCGGTAATCGGCCCGAGAATCCAGCTGACCAACGCCATGATGATCGCACCCCAGAATGCCGCACCGAATGTCGCGATGTCGAGGCCGAGTCCCACCGCCTGCGCCACGATCTCCGCCAGCAGGAAGACCCCGGCGTTGATCACCAGGGCGAACAGGCCCAGCGTGAGAATGGTCAGTGGGAGTCCCAGAAGCCGTAGGACCGGACGGACAGTCATGTTGAGCAACAGGATCACCGCAGCACAGCCCAGGAACACCCACAACCGGTCGTTCTCACCGTTACCGACGAGGGGTTCAGCCGGCGCTGTGACCGTGACACCACTGATGAAGTAGGTCACGACCCACAACCCCACGGCGGTGCCGACGGCGCGGACGAGGAAGTTCCAGATAAGTCCCATGTCCCGAAACTACCATCGCCGCAACCGGGGTCAGTTCCTCCGACGCTTCCCCCACCAGCCGATGATCGTGGGCAGGTAAGCACCGATGACCAACATCGCCAGGGTGCGCATCACCTGGACCACGGTGACGATCGGCTCCGACCCCGCTTCATGGGCGAAAGCCAGCACAGCATAGATCCCTCCGGGCACGGTGGCCAGA
Source organism: Corynebacterium glyciniphilum AJ 3170 (assembly GCF_000626675.1). Lineage (NCBI taxonomy): Bacteria > Bacillati > Actinomycetota > Actinomycetes > Mycobacteriales > Corynebacteriaceae > Corynebacterium > Corynebacterium glyciniphilum. The sequence goes on from NZ_CP006842.1 coordinate 2,648,255, forward strand.
TAGGCGTCCAGCAGCGGGACATCACTGAAGTGGGCGATCAGTAGTGCGGCGACGATCGCGCCGACAATCATCGACGCCACCGCTGTGAGGATCAGGGGCAGGCTGTGGCTGAACTGTCTCAACGCCGACTTCGTGAGCGTCCCACCTGCTTGGACGCCGATCACCGCATAGGCGAACACCAGTAAGAGCCCCTCCGGGCGCAGCCACTGGTCCGGCACTCCGACCGTTCCGGCGACCCAGGTCAGGAGCATCGACAACAGAAGATACGGTACCGGTAGTTTCGCCACCCGGCGCGTCAGCCGCACGAGCAACCACACCACTCCCCAGACCACGAGGGCACCAAGGACGGAACGGGGTTCAGGAAACCACCACGCCACGGAGTCAGCGTCGCCGGCGGTGTCCTCCCCGGAACCGGTATCCCCACCTCCGGCGAAGAGGTGCACGAAGGCGGGCAGTGTCAGTACCACCAACGACAGTCGCAGATACTGAGTGAGGACGACGAAGCGCACGTCCTCCTTCAGTTCGGCGGCGAGCACCGTCATGCCGCTCGCTCCCCCGGCCAACGTCGCCAACAGGGAGCTGACCGCACTGGCCGCGCCCGAACGGTGAAGGAAGAACGCGGCCGCCGCGCACACCGCCAACGTAACCACGAGTGCCAGCACCGTCGGCGTCACGTACCCCGCGACCGTGGCCCCGTCGAGTTCGACCAGCGGCGCGACGCACACCATCGCAATGACCACCTGGGCCGGTTGCATCAGTCGCGTCGGTGGGGTGGTCTGCCGGTCAGAGAGGATCGCGTAGGCACCGAATGAGACCAGGAAAGCGAATATCCAGGACGCAGGGACACCGAGCTCAGTACACACCGCCCCGAGCGCCACCGCGCATGCGCAAACCCCGACGATCTCGACGGCACGTCGTGTGCCGGAGATCCGCCGGGGCTCTCTCGGTTCGCGCGGGGCGGGGATGTTGATCAGGACCTGGCGTCTGCCAGCAGGCGCTGGATTTCCTTGATCTGCTTCTTCTCGTTGCGCTTGCCCGCCACCGTCAGTGCGACGACGAGGCCCACACCTGCGACGACGCCGCCGATAATCAACTGGACCTTCGGCTGGGCGAGGACGTTGGAGACCTGGGTCTTCGCCTCGTCCGCCAGATTCTTCGGTGCCGCGCGGACGCTGAGCTCGTCCAGAGTCTTCGCGAGCTGTTCACGGGTGCGTTCGATGTCGCTCTGGATAGAGTCGATGGTGCGGGCCACTGAAGTCTCCTGCATTGCTGGTCGTGACTGACGGTTTCGGGATTGTTCCTGAATTGTACGTTCTCCGGTACCTGCAGTGCAGAAGAACCCTCCGAACGGTGCTCGACAGAACCGGGGATCACCGTACACTCGGTGCACATGAGCACTTCCGACAACAACGACACGCCAGCGACCACCCGCACCATCCTCGAGATCGGGGAGGTGGCGCCGAACTTCACCCTCACCGACGACCGGGGCCGGCAGGTCAGCCTGTCTGATTACAACGGCCGCCGCGTCATCGTGTACTTCTACCCCAAGGCTGATACGCCGGGCTGCACCACCGAGGCCTGTGACTTCCGCGATTCACTCACCGAACTCAATGACGCCGGCGTGGACGTTCTCGGCATCTCACCGGATTCCGTGGAGAAGCTGGAGAAGTTCCGTGAGAACCATGACCTGACGTTCCCCCTGCTGTCCGACCCGGAGAAGAAGGCGCTTACCGCCTACGGCGCCTTCGGTGAGAAGAAGAACTACGGCAAGGTGGTGCAGGGAGTCATCCGTTCGACGTTCCTGATCAACGAGAACGGGACCATCGGTCTGGCGAAGTACAACGTGAAAGCCACCGGGCACGTGGCGAGGATCGCCAAGGACGTCCTGTAGCCCTGCACCTCCCGGCGGTCAGACAACCCGGACCGACGCCGTCCCCGTGAAGGGACGTACAGTGCCGTGGATGTCCTTCCCCGCCCCACGCAGGACGATCCGGTAGTCACCGGGCTCTGCCCCGGTGGTGTCCCATTCCACGGTGACAGTCGTCTCGGTGAAGGCGCGGTCAAAGGTCAACAGTGTCGACCAGGACGAGTCATGGGCGACAACGGCACCGTCGGCCGACTCCACCAGCAGATAGCTGTCCTCCAGTCGCAGGTCATTGTTCGGGTTCGCTCCGACGAACCGCACGGCGACTGCTTGCCCGGCGGTCACCTCGCCGTCACCGGAGAGCACGTCGCCGAACCGTCGCCCCACGGGAGGGGTGTCCAGGACCGAGATCGCAGCCGGGCTCGCGGGAATCCTCCCGGTGAGATCACCGGCCGGTGCCCCGTGGTCGATCGCCACCCCGCCAGCCAATGCAGTGGCCAGCGCATGCACGGTCTGCTGGACAGCCGGTAGTTCAAGACGTCCGAACGCCGTCGCACCGCCTTCGTAGTCCTGCTGCCCGTACTCCTCTGGCGTGGTGATGTAGTGACCGTACCCGCAGGAGTACCCCTGCACCACGACATTGTCGGACGGGACGTCCATGGCCTCTGCCACCGTCCGACGGATTCGGAGCCCCGAGGTCACCGTGGGCTCGAACCCGAGGTACACAAGGACCAGCCCGCCGATACGCCACACTCCGAAGAGATGTCGTTGCTGGATCATGCCGTCGATGTACCCCATCGGCAGGAGCATGTCCTTCGGCGCGTGAATGCGGCGGACGTCCTCAGGAATCGGCGCTAGTGCGTTGAGCTGTCCTACCCACGGCGAGCCGCCGCGTTCGCCTTCATTGATCCCCAGGTCGACGTCGAGTCCGCCACCGTCCTCTTGGCTGGACGCAGCAAAGGCAGCGCCGAGAACGGCCGGCCCGGTCCGCCCGCGCATCCCGTCCGGCGTCCAGCGTCCATCCACCTCGACCGCGTCCATGTCCGTCCAGCAGGTGCGTCCGTCCAGGCCGGGCCGTGCTGCCAGCGTGTTGATTTCCGTGCCGGATCCCCGGGCTCCGTCCACTTGACGTTGGCCGAGGATCTCCACGGATCTCTTCTGTCCTTCTGCGCCGGGTCCGCCGGGGCCCGACTCCGGCACCAGGCCGTGGTTGGGCGTCACGTCACCCGGCGTCCCCTGAGCGAAAGCGGCGACGAAGGATGCCGCGGCGAGATTACGGTGATCAACGCCCGCAGCGGATTCGTAGGAATAGGCGGCGAAGCCCTTGTTGTCGCCTGAGATGTGACGAATCTTGTGGCTGAAGCTGATGGCATGCACCGAGTACCAGTTGATCAAACCGACGGGACTGCCGTCCCGGGCGACGTGCAAGGTGACCGACGTGCGGTCCACCCCCTCCGGGTTCTCGGCCTTGTCGGCCGCCGGATTCCGGTCGAATGCCTGCCGCGAACGGTTCTGTCCGACTCCGTCGATCTCGCCGCTGACGAGGGTGAGTTCGGCCGGGGCGACGTCGTCATGGGCGCGTTGGATCGATCGGACGACCCCTGACACCTGGGCCTCGAAGGTCACCGGACGGAAGCCCAGGGACACCAGGTCGACCATCGCGTGACCGGACCGGCCACCCGGGCCGACATGGGTGTGGGTGGCGCTGACCACCACATTGTCGCTGCGGTACGTATCCCCGTAGGTCTCCCGCAGACGACGCAGAACCTCCAGGAACACGGACTGGAACATCAGCGGCGTATCGACGGTGACGTGGCAGAAACGCTGGGCACCATCGTCGAAGATGAAAGCGCGGGAGTACAGCCGTTGCCGGATACCGACCGTGGTCTGTTCCTGCACCGCATAGCCGTCCATCCCCGCCCCGAGCGGCTCACCGGTGGCGTCGGCGATACCTCGGCCCACCGACATTCCAGGCCCCTCGGAGCTGTCCGGGGAATCACGGTGCGCCGTCCCGGCCACCGCGCGAGGCACGCTCGTCGGCTGGACGGACGACCACAACACCGTGCCGCCGAGTGCCGCGATCCCGGCGAAGAACGTCCTGCGTGAGAAATCGGTCATCATGCTCCCCTTCGAGTCTGCACTGACACTACGTCGGGCGAAACAGTCTTGTCTCGAAAACAGAAAGGAACCGACACCAGAACCATCGAGGTGAACGCCATTATCCACAAAGATGCAGGTCCAGGTGTTTCGTATGCAGCAGGCGTACTGACTCCTATAGATTCGTCACCAGGACAGTCCCGCTCGACGACCAGGAGAGAGAACCATGAACGTACGACGCAGCATCGTCGCGCTTGCACTCACCGCCCCTCTCGCCCTTGCCGGCTGCAGCAGCAACGACAGTGACAACGACGACAGCAACACCACCGACGCCGCCGGCGATACCTCCTCGGGCGCCAGCGAAGAGAGTTCCACTGCGGGCGGTTCAGTTGCCGACTCCGACCTTCCGGCGGTCGGCGAAACGATCAGCATCGACAAGGCGGACATCACTGTCGACAACCTCCGCGCCTTCGAGCGGGAGTCCACCACGCAGGTCTGTGCGGACGTGAACTTCACCGTGACCAGTGAGACGGAGCCATTGCAGGTCCGCGGCCTGGCGGCATGGAAACTCTACGATCCGGAACAGCTGCCCCGAACCCAGACCGTCTCGGAGGAAACCGACCACGTGCTTGACGAAGTCGGCCCCGGACAGAGCGAAGACGGGACCATCTGCTTCGACGGGCCCGCTGACCCTGGTGAGTACCGGTTGAGCTTCCAGGAGAACTTCGACGCACAGACCGACCGGGCAGAATGGATCGGTACGCTCTGATGCTGCATCGGTAACTACTCAGGGAGCAGTATGATCCACGCCCTGCGGCAGCTGGAACAGTGCATCATATTCGACAACAACGGTCGGGTGATTCGGTTCAACCGGTTCATGTGCCGGTCCGGTGAGAGTGTGGATCAGCTGGCGGAAATTGCGGGGCATGGTCACTCCTTTCGAAAGGGTGTCGGTGACAAGGTCTTTGGGGTAAGTCGGGGACGTCCACAAGCACGAGGGCACACGTGTCCGGGCAGAGGCTATGGAAGTCACTGACCTGCCCTGCCCCCGAGGCGTCGTGCACGACATTCCCCTGTGGATATCCCGGCCTGTCGTCCCCCTGTGTCTGCGCTGCAACGTTCCGCAGCTCGACACCGACGATCAAGCCGGACGCTGTAGTCTAGCATCTTCTGCGCCCTAGCGCTCCCCCATCCGCCGGCACGTAAGCACGGACCCCACGATCCCCATTCTGTGGTGCGTCCGAGGGGACTCGAACCCCTACATCCGTCAAGGACACCAGGACCTAAACCTGGCGCGTCTGCCAATTCCGCCACGGACGCCGAGACGGCCACACCGTGGCCGTCGAGACAGCCGGATCACCGGCTGCTCCGGGTTATGGTAGCAGCACCACCAGGGGTACCCTGGAACCTGTGCCTGATCCCGTGCCCGATGACTCCCCCGGAACCGCGAACACGCCGACATCCACCGGATCCCGGCAGCCGCAGTCGCTGCGAGTCCGGGTAGTTCAGCTGCTCTTTCTCGCACTCGCCGTCGTGGCCACCCTCTGTCTCGCATGGTGGCAGTGGGGGCGGTGGTCCAGCGGGGACGGCTCCTACCAGAACCTGGGGTACGCGTTGCAGTGGCCGATCTTCGGCCTGTTCTTCATCTTTGCCTACCGCAAGTACATGGAGTACGAGCGCGACAGGGCAGCTGGGGACACCGCCCCTGCCGCCCCCGACGTCTCCTCCGACTCCGCGCCCCGCGCGATCCCCGACGACATTCTCCCGACGCGTGACACCAGTGCCGCGGCACGAGAGTACTTTGAGGACGACCGACGGCACCAGGCACGGCAGGCACGCGGGGGACGCGCCTCCGCAGACAACAACACAGCAAGGACGGACTGAGAACACCGATGACCACCCCGACCACTATCCCGGTGACCCCTGAGCGTCAGCGCCGGGTCAGGGGAGCCCTGACCCGCTACTCGGTGCTGGCCTACATCACCGGTCTTTTCCTGCTCTTCCTGTGTGTGGAGATGATTCTCAAATACCTGGTCTTCCCTCCGATGGATATCGAGGCGCCGGGCTGGTTTTCCGTGGTGGCCATCGTCCACGGATGGATCTTCCTGGTCTACTGCGGCACCTGTCTGGACCTGGGGGTCAAGGCACGCTGGGCGCCGGTGAAGTGGGTGACCACCATCCTCGCCGGTGTCATTCCGGTGCTGTCCTTCGTGTTGGAGCGCCGCCGCCGCAACGAGGTCGTCGAGGCGTTCGGCCTCGAACAATAACCGACACCAACCTCCTCGGATCAGTCTGCCTGCGAGGTCTCGACTTTCGCCCGTCGCACCGCGGCGGCATCGATGTCAGTGGCCTCCGCCCCGGTATCCGGTGACCACCCGGCCGGCGCCTCCGGCCACTGATGTGTCAGGCATCCCAGTATTGCCAGCGCGGCAGCCTGTGTGGTCACCGGCAGCGTCGACAGATCCGGGAGGAACCCGGGGTTGTGGTTCGTCGGGATGTCGATGTCGAGACGGTCAGCGGCCTCAGCACGCCGCCACTGCTTCAACGGCGTAATCCCCACCGTCCAGAACAGGTACGGTGCGTTGAACGCCCGAGGGATCACGGAGAAGTCCTCCGACGCAGTCCAGGGTTCCATCTCCTGGGATTGCTCGCCGAAAAACCGGTCGAAATGGGGGCGAACCACCGCATAGGCGGTGCTGTCGTTGTCGGTGGCCGCCAGCAGGCCGAGAAACCGGAACTCCGGCTCGCGCTCACAACCGGCTGCGGCAGCCTCAGACCGCACGATACGTTTAATGGCATCCACCGCCCTGGTCCGCACCGACTCCTCGTAGAAGCGGCAGCTCAAGGCCAGACGCGCCGAGTCCGGGATGACGTTGTTCGCCTTCCCCGCCTCCACGGAGGCGACCGTGATCACGGCGAACTTCCCTGGCGGCAGCTCACGCGACACCACGGTCTGCAACTTCATCACCACCGACGCGGCAAGCACCACCGGGTCCACCGCCCGGTGCGGCATGGAGGCATGCGCACCCCGGCCGAACAGGGTGATCTCGATGGTCGTAGAGCTAGTCAGAACCGGCCCCGGGGCGGTGTACACCTGACCCGACGGACCGGGAACCACATGCTGACCAAGACAGACGTCGGGACGCGGGACGATGGAGCGCAGCCCGTCAGTAACCATGCCATGGGCGCCGATAGAGGCCTCTTCGGCAGGCTGGAACAGGAAGATCACGGTTCCCTGCCACTTCTCACGGGAAGCGTCGATGATCGACAGGGCACCGAGGGCGCTGGAGGTGTGCGCATCGTGCCCACAGGCGTGCATGGTGGGCACGCGCTGGCCTTGGGCATCCAGTTGGGCATGGGTCGAGGCGTAGTCGACGCCGGTGTTCTCCGCGACCGGTAGTCCGTCGAAATCGGAGCGGAAGAGCACGGTGGGCCCCTCGCCGTTACGCAGGACGGCGGTGATGCCGTGACCACCGATGCCGGTGGTCACCTCCCAGTCGCTGAACCTGTCCAGTTCGTCGGCGATCCGCCCGGCGGTCCACTCTTCGGCCCCGGAAAGCTCAGGGCGTCGGTGGAACTCCTTGTACAGGCTGGTGAGCCACTCCCGGTCAAGCGCTGTCTCTGCGACGATCTCAGCGGGTTCGACGGTCACGGGCACGGTCTCACGGTTCCTTCCGGGAAGTGGCGGGTCTCGGGATGCTCTCGGCATGCTGTTGTGCCCACCACCCTACCGCGAAGTCTGCGGTACCAGTCTGTATCAGCCGGTGTCAGGCTGTATCAGCCACGCAGCGCCGTCAGGTACGGCACGAGTTCAGCCAGGGCGCGGCCACGGTGGGACAGCTCGTCCTTGCGTTCCGGGCTCAACTCGGCGGAGGACTTCTGCGGCTCCTCGTCCGGGGAGAACAACGGGTCGTATCCGAATCCGTTCTCGCCCCGCGGCTCGCGCAACAACATCCCCCGCCACACACCGCGTACCGTGACTTCCTCCTCACCGTCGAGTCGTCCCGCCATCTCAGCAGGGACCACCAGGGCGCAGGCGGAGACGAATCCGGCACCCCGGCGTTCGTCGGGAACGTCGGCGGTCTGGCCGAGCAGCAGACGGTTGTTGGCCTCGTCCGCTGCACCGTCGCCGGTGTCGTGGCCACCGGACCACCGCGCTGAGAGTACGCCCGGCATGCCGTTGAGGGCGTCAACGCACAGTCCGGAATCGTCGGCGACGGTGGGCAGACCTGCGAACCGGACACCGTCTCTAGCCTTGATCAGTGCGTTCTCCTCAAACGTGGCACCGGTCTCCGGGGTCTCGGGATAATCTTCGACGTCGCGCAGGCTCAACAGCTCGATACCGTCGACACCCGCGGCGTCGAGCACGCGATGCAGTTCAGCGAGTTTCTTGGCGTTGCGTGACGCTACCAGCACTTTGATGCTCACAGTGTCACCGCCTGCCCCAGATCAGCCTCGAGCGCCTTGCGCTGCAGGGCGGTCAGATCCCGCAGTCCGCCTTCTGCCAGGTCCAGCATCACGGACAATTCGTCCCGACTGAACTCGGCGTTCTCACCGGTGCCCTGGATCTCCACGAAGTGGCCTTCTTCGGTCATCACGACATTCATGTCCACATCGGCACGACTGTCCTCCTCGTAGGGCAGGTCCAGACACCCCACACCGTCGATGATGCCGACGGATACGGCGGCGACGGGGTCAAGCAGTGGCTCACCGGGAACGACGCCGCGCTGCTGCAGCACGGCCAGGGCATCGGCCAGTGCCACATAGGCGCCGGTGATCGAGGCGGTACGGGTACCACCGTCGGCCTGCAGCACATCACAGTCGATGTTCACGGTGTTCTCACCGAGAGCGCGCAGATCCACCGCCGCGCGCAGCGAGCGACCTACCAGTCGGGAAATCTCCTGGGTGCGGCCCTTGACCTTGCCTTTGACCGATTCGCGCTGCATACGGTCGGCGGTGGCCGACGGCAGCATGGCGTATTCAGCGGTCAACCAGCCTTCACCGGAGTCCCGCTTGAACCGCGGCACTCCCTCGGAGACACTGGCGGTACACATCACGCGGGTGTCGCCGAACTCGACAAGCACGCTGCCTGCAGGATTGGTGGTGAAGCCCCGGGTGATACGGACGTTCCTCAGCTGGTCGACGGCGCGGCCATCGGCACGGGTGAAATTCACGGATGGTACGGATGGTTCAGAAGCACTCATGCTTCGCCAGTCTAGCTGCCGATGCTGACCGTCATCCCGCGGCGTGCCAGCTCGACCGGCCCGTCGTAGTACCGACGCGCTCCACGCAGTGCCCCCTCCGGGTCACCCCACGGTGGGATGTGGGTGATGATCAGTCGACCCACGCCCGCCTCTGCCGCAGCCTGGCCTGCCTCTTCGCCGGACAGGTGCATCTGCGGCGGATTATTGCCGTCGTCACGTTCGCCCCAGGTCGCCTCACACAGCAGGACGTCGGCCCCGGCGGCCAGTGCTGCAAGGTGGCCGGTGGCGGCGGTGTCGCCGCTGTAGACCAGGGAGGAGCCGTCCTGCTCCTCCACCCGGATCATGTAGGACTCGGTCGGGTGCACCGCCGGCGCCGCGTACAGGACCGTCGCACCAATGTGGTGGGCCGGGTACACCGTTCCCTGTGAGATGTCGTCGAACGCCACCGGCGCATCCTGCAGAACAGGAGCATGCCAGGAGTGCACGTCCAGGATGTCGGAGAAGTCGTCGACCTGGGACGGGTGGTCGGCGGAGGCCCGCCCGAGATGCAGGGCGGAGATCGACGGACCGAGCAGGGTGTGGCGGGTCGCTGCTGCCTGTGTGGGGTGGAAACGCTGCCAGACCACGAGGGACGGGAAATCCGAGCAATGGTCGGGGTGCAGGTGGGAGAAGATGACGTCGACGCTACCCGGGGACCCCAGGGACTCGAGCTGCGCGAGCACTCCCGGACCCACATCCATGAGGATCTCCCGCCCGTCGGCCATCCGCAGAAGATAGCCGGAGGCGGGGTTGTCAGGAGCAGAGAGGCTCCCGGAGCATCCCAGAATGGTCATGTCCATGACAGATATTGTTACATGACCCATGCCGGAAACTGGGAGTCAGGCAGTGATTCTCAGTGATTCTCCCAGTTTTGCCGGCGCAGTTCCCCTAACGCAGCATCTCCGGAATCTTGCTGACACCGGCCACCGACGGCCCCAGAAACCGGGAGGCCAGACTGGCGAAGCGGGCGGGGTCCCCGGTGGACTCGAAGGTCAGCTCGGGAGCCGTCCCCGGTACGGGTTCGGCGAGGAGATCATTCTCCGACAGGCTGCGGTACACCATCTTGGCGGTCTCCTCCGCCGAGGACACCAGCGTGACGTCCTCCCCCATCACCAGCTGAATCACGCCGGTGAGCAGTGGATAATGGGTGCATCCGAGAACCACGGTGTCCACCCCGGCGTCCTTCAACGGTTCCAGATAGGTTTCCGCCAGCCCCAGCAGCTGGCGTCCGGAGGTGATGCCTCGTTCAATGAAGGGCACGAACTGCGGGCACGCCTGCGCAACGACCTCCACGTTCGGGCTCGCGGCGAACAGGTCCTGGTAGGCCCCGGAGGTGACCGTAGCCTGCGTCCCGATGACACCGATGCGGTTGTTCCGGGTCACCGACACCGCCCGGCGCACCGCCGGCAGGATCACTTCGACGACAGGGATGGGGTAGCGCTCACGGGCGTCCCGCAGGAATGCTGCGGAGGCGGAGTTGCAGGCGACCACGATCATCTTGCATCCGCGTTCCACGAGCTGGTCGGCGATCGCGGTGGCGAGTTGCCGCACGGTGGCCAGGGGTTTGTCACCGTAGGGTGAGTTGGCTGTGTCCCCGATGTAGATCACCGATTCGCCGGGCAGCTGGTCGATGATGGAGCGTGCCACGGTCAACCCGCCGACCCCGGAGTCGAAGATCCCGACGGGCGCTGTGGCGGCTGGTGCGGCGGTCACCGGAGAGAGGTCGTTCATGACGTCCGAGTCTAGTGCGGCCGCCCCTGCCCGGTGGGACTGGATACGACAACCTACCCCGCAGATCACACCTTCGCGTCCACGGCCTTAGCCTGCCGACGGTGCTTCACCGCCGGACGTCCTGCACCCCAGGCGGTCATCGCCCCACCGACTCCGCCGAAGAGGTGCCCCTGCCAGCTCACTCCGGGCTGATTAGGCAGGATTCCCCAGAACAGGCCCGCGTAGACCACGAGGACCACGATGCCGAGCAGGATCTCGGGGATGCTGCGGGTGAAGAAGCCGCGTACGGCGAGGAACACCGCCCACCCGTAGATCAGGATGGATGCCCCCACATGCACGGTGTTCTCACCGCCGAAGAAGAACACACCGACGCCGGCAACGATGGTCGTCACGATCGTAGACGCCCACACCGCCTTCTGCCCCGACAGGGCGACGAGGAACAGCAGGACTGCCACGGCCGGCGTATTGGCGATCAGGTGGGAGAAGTTGACGTGGATGAACGGTGCCGGGACGATCCCCCAGAAACGGGAGAAGTCCAGCGGGTGAATGCCGAACGAGACGAGGCGGTTGCCGGAGGCCCAGTTGATGATCTGGACAGCCCACAGCACGGCGAGGAACACCAGCGTGGTGACCAGCGCCTGCCCGAACCGGCCACGGTCGCGGAAACGGGTTTTGCCAGATGTCGCAGAGGTTGCAGGTGATGTCCCGGTCATGGTTCTCCTCAGGTGGTTCCGGTCATGATGTCACGCCACGAGGGGACGTCGAAGGCGGTCTCGGCGGCGAGGACGGCGCGCACGAGGGCCCGTTCGGTGCAGGATGCCGCTGCGGCACAGAGCATCGCCAGGTCGGTGGTACCGACGCCGGTGCGGGCCCCGCGCGGTGCCAGGGCAAAGAACGTGTCACCATCCATCGGCAGGTGTGACGGGCGGACGGCCCGGGCCAGGCCGTCGTGGGCGGCCATGGCAAGTCGCTCGGCCTGGGGTTTGTTCACGGCAGCGTCAGTGGCGACGACACCGATGGTCGTGTTCAACGGTGACGGTCCTGACGCGGTCATCTTGGTTCCGCCGATGCCGCGGGCAAGGATCGCGCGCAGGCCCTCGGCCGTCGGCTCAGGAACGTCGCCAGAACCGTTACGACCGCTTTCTGCGGTTGTCCCCCAGAGTCGTCCTGTCACCGGATCAACGACAGAGCCGGCAGCGTTGGCGACCACCCCGGCCGCGACGGTAGCGCTGTCCCCACCGGGAAGCCGGACGGTTTCGCTGGCCTGCCCGAACCCTCCTTTCACGGCTCCGGCTGTCGCGGCGAGCCCGGCGCCGACGTTTCCGGCCCGCATCCCGGCGGAACCCGTCCCGTCCACGGCACTGTCACCGAAAGCGTCTGCGACCGCCCGACGGCCCGTCTCCGCGGTCGGCCGGGAGGCGGGGTCGCCGACGGGCAGGTCGAAGATCACTGCCGCCGGGACGATCGGCACGATCAGGGACGGGGCAGCCTCCCCCAGAACCTGCAGTCCGATACCGCGATCCTCCAGCTCCGCCATCACTCCGCCCGCGGCGTCCAGGCCGAACGCTGAACCGCCGCACAGAGCGACAGCGTGCACGGACTCGACTGTGTTCGACGGTGCAAGCAGGTCGGTCTCTCTGGTTCCCGGTCCTCCCCCACGGACATCCACCGCTGCCACAGCGCCGTCCGGGCACACGACGACGCTGACGCCGGAACTGTCGACCTCGGCGTGCCCCAGAAACAGTCCCGGCACATCAAGGAGCGTGTCCGTCGTCGGCTCATTCATCGGGAACATCCGTCGGCCCGACCATGGCGGTGAGCAGGCTGTCCTGGTGGTACCCGAGCCATTCGAGGTAATTCTCCGTCGCCGCGATCTCCCCGGCGCGGCCGGAACCGTTCGTGCTGTCTGGTCCGTCCGCCTGATCACTGCGTTCCTGTTCGAGCCGACCGTGGTGGTAGGCGCGGATGTCGGTGAGGGCACCGAGCCAGGAGTTGGTCTGCTCAGCCGTGAGACTGACATGCACTGACCCGTCCGGTCCGAGCATCTCGCTGACCAGACGCAGATTCATCAGCTTCCCTTTGATGATGTCGGTCTCATTGAACTGGCGGGAGACACCAGCTTCCCCGTCGACCTCTTCGTCCCCGTCCCGGAAGAACGACGGCAGCATCGCGGCCAGTACCGGATCAGCCGGGGCGTCGGTGTGTCCGGACGGCAGGCCGGTCATCTCGGCGAGATCGTCCTTCGGCGCGGATCGAGCGCGCCCGATGAGGAGTTCCCCGACGGTGGCGGCGCTGTTGCCGAGCATCTCGCGTTCCATCGGTTCCAGCTCGGTGATGTACCTGACGCCGCGCATCAGGCCCTTCTTCTTCACCCACGGTTTCATGGTTTATCCGTCATCCTTCCGCCCGCTGCATGGTGGCCCACAGGCCCGCCGTCTGCAGCTTCTTGACGTCCCCCTCGACTTTGTCGCGCTCGCCGGAACTGACAATGGCCTTGCCCTCGTTGTGGACCTTCATCATCAGTTCGGTCGCGCGTTTCCTGGAGTAGCCCAGGACGGTCTGGAAAACATAGGTCACGTAACTCATCAGGTTCACCGGGTCATCCCAGCAGATGCACTGCCAGGGAAGGTTGGCCTCCGTGAGGGAGTCGGGAAGCTGCTCTTCCACAGGAGTGACCGCCGGTGCGGCGGGAGCGGCAGGCGAAGTCATGGTGTCCAGACTACCGACTAGAATGGACGACCGTGACCCAGCACACCAACGAGCACGCCGCGACCCCTAACCCGTCGACCGCCCTGCTGACAGACATGTATGAACTGACGATGCTGCAGGCCTCGCTGCGGGACGGCTCCGCCGACCGGCAGTGCAGTTTCGAGGTCTTCACACGCCGACTGCCCAATGAGCGCCGCTACGGTGTCGTCGCCGGCACGGCTCGTGTGCTGGAGGCTGTGCGCGACTTCCGCTTCACCGACGACCAGCTCGCAGGTCTGGATTTCCTGGACGACAGGACGCGGGAGTATCTGCGGAACTTCCGCTTCTCCGGGCATATCGACGGCTACCGGGAGGGCGAGCTCTACTTCCCGAACTCCCCGATCCTGACCGTACGCGGTACTTTCGCTGAGACGGTGATCCTGGAGACGGTGATCCTGTCGATCCTCAACCATGATTCTGCGGTCGCGTCAGCCGCGGCTCGGATGGTGACCGCCGCAGAAGGGCGCCCCATCATCGAGATGGGGTCGCGGCGCACCCACGAGCAGTCGGCGGTGTCCGCGGCCCGCGCCGCCTACCTCGCCGGATTCCATTCCACGTCGAATCTCGAGGCAGCCTCGCGCTACGGGCTGCCCGCCGGAGGAACCAGCGCCCACGCCTGGACGTTGCTGCACGTCGATACAGACGGCAGGCCGGATGAGAAGGCCGCTTTCCGGTCCCAGATCGACGCCCAGGGTCCCGGCACCACGCTGCTGGTCGACACCTACGACATCACCCAAGGGGTGCGTCACGCGGTGGAGGTCGCCGGGACCGCACTGGGTGCGGTACGCATCGACTCCGGTGACCTGGGCGTCCTTGCCCGCCAGGTCCGTAACCAACTCGATGACCTCGGCGCCTATGACACGCGCATCGTGGTCTCCTCGGACCTCAACGAGTTCGCGATTGCCGCCCTGCGTAGCGAACCGGTGGACATCTACGGTGCCGGCACGTCCGTGGTGACCGGCTCGGGTGCGCCCACCGCGGGCCTGGTGTACAAGCTCACCTCGGTGGACGGCCACCCGGTGGCCAAGCGCAGCAGCCACAAGGCCAGCCACGGTGGTGCCAAACGCGCGCTACGGGCCTGCCGGGACACCGGCACCGCCGTCGAGGAAGTCGTCTACCCCTTCGACTCCGGCATGCCCGAGTTGGGCATCCTGCACCCCGTGGAGCTCACGATGCCGTTGGTCAGGAACGGTGAGGTAGTCGACGACCTGCCGAGCCTCGACGAGTCCCGCGACCATCTCGCGCGTCAGTTGGTGTCTCTGCCGTGGGAGGGCCTGGCCCTCTCCCGCGACGAGCCCGCCCTCAGCGTTCGTTTCGCCGGCCTGTGAACGATCAGCAGGAGCACACCCGGCAGCTGCTCGACAACGCCGTGGCGGCACTCGGCGGCTCCCGCCGGGACGGGCAACGGCGCATGGCAGCCGCAGTGTCGACGGCGATCTCCACCAAGCGGCATCTGGCGGTGCAGGCGGGCACCGGAACGGGTAAGTCCCTGGCTTACCTCGTCCCCTCCCTCCAGCACGCAGTGGGTGCCGGTGAACGGGTGGTGGTGTCCACCGCCACCATCGCACTGCAACGCCAGCTCGTCGACCGGGATCTTCCGCGAGTCACGGAAGCTTTGAAAGAAGACCTCGGACGTCGTCCGACCTTTGCGATCCTCAAGGGCCGCAACAACTACCTGTGCCTGAACCGTATCGGTGGTACGGGGGGCCTGGGCAACGCCGGAACCGAGGACGGTGCCGAGTCTCTCCTGGATGAGGCAGACGTCACCGCCACCGGTGCACAGGTCGCCCGGCTGCACGAGTGGGCGCAGGAGACCGAGGACGGCGACCGAGACACCTTGCCCCGCGGGGTCTCCGACCGCGCCTGGCGCCAGGTCAGCGTAACCAGTCGGGAATGTGTGGGCGCCACCCGCTGCCCCTTCGGCGACCAGTGCTTCGCCGAAGCAGCCAAAGAGAAGGCCGCCCAGTCCGACGTGGTGGTGACCAACCACGCTCTACTGGCTATCGACGCCCTGTCGGAACAGTCCGTGCTGCCCAACCACGACACGGTGATCATCGACGAAGCCCATGAGCTGGAAGGGCGCATCACCTCGGTCGCCACCGAGGAGCTCTCCGGTGCCGCAGTCGCCATTCTCGCGCGTCGGTGTGAGAAGGTCGGTCCCGACGACTGCGCCTCCGAACTGCTCAGCGCGGGTGACACCTGGACCGCCGAGATAGAGGCGGCGGTCACCGCACACACCGCCCCCGACGGCCGGTGGACCAGCGTTCCTGCGACGCTCGTGGAGCCGCTGCACTCGCTGCGCGACGCCCTGTGGAAGACGCGGAGCAGGCTGCACGGCAGCGGTGGTACCGGCAGTGCGCCGGCCGGCTCCGGAAGTGGTGCCGACAATGACCCGGAGAAGACCGCCGAGATCTTCTCCTGTCTCTCCGCCTGCGAGGAAATGCACGACACCGTGGTGCGTATTCTCGAGGCCTCGCCCGCAGAGGCCGCCGGGGAATCTGGACTATCCGGGGCATCCGGGGCATCTGAATCTACAGAGCCGTCAGACTCACTCCTCGGCGAGGACGTCGTCTGGCTTTCCGGCGACCGGAACCGTCGCAGCGTCTACGTCGCTCCGCTGAGTGTGTCCGACCTACTTCGTGGCCGCCTGTTCGCCGACCAGACCGTGGTACTGACCTCGGCGACCCTGGCCCTCGGGGGACGGTTCACCTCGATGCTGGCTACGTGGGGGCTCGCTGCGTCGGCGTGCACCACCCTCGATGTAGGCACACCGTTTGAGCCCACCACCCACGGCATCCTTTACACGGCCCGCCACCTCCCACCGCCCGGCCGGGAGGGGACGTCACCGGAATCCATTGACGAACTCGCCCAGCTCGTCTCCGCAGCCGGTGGCAGAACCCTGGGTCTGTTCTCGTCCCGCCGGGCTGCGGAGAACGCGGCCACGGAACTACGCACCCTGGTCCCCTACGAGATTCTCTGTCAGGGTGACGACTCCCTCGGCGCACTGATCGACCGCTTCCGGAAAGAGCCGGAAACCTGCCTGTTCGGCACGTTGAGTCTGTGGCAGGGGGTGGACGTCCCGGGACCTTCACTGTCTCTGGTCGTCATTGACCGGATCCCGTTCCCACGGCCCGACGACCCCTTGTCGCAGGCGCGCAAGGAGGCCGTGGACTCCGCCGGACGAAGCGGATTCATGGAGATTGCTGCGACGCACTCGGCCCTGCTGATGGCACAGGGGGCGGGACGACTGCTGCGCGCCGCGGACGACCGCGGGGTCGTCGCCGTCCTCGACCAACGCCTGGTGACAAAGCGGTACGGTGCCTTCCTCCGTGCCTCGATGCCGGAGTTCTGGCAGACGGTCGACGGCGAAACTGTCCGGGGCGCGTTGCGTCGTCTGCGCGCCGACTGACCTTATCCCTCCTTCACCCCTCCTCGTTCTCCCCTCGCTCTCCCCTGACTCCCCCTTCCCTTCTCCTGGTCGCGCCACAGGGCGGGTGTGGCCGCCCGGGGGATTGTGGGCAGGGTCACGGACCGTGGCGGGTAGGATTGGCTGCGAACACATCTACCGGGACACGACGACCCCGAACTTTTTTGCGCAGGAGGACACACATGCCCGTCACGAGTGACCGTCCCGATGTCATCATCCCCGATGTCGGACTCCACGAGTACCTCTACGGCGACCTGTCCCCCGAGGACGAGGACCGCATCGCCATCGTCGACCTCGCCGGGGGCACGGAGACGTCGTACGCCACGCTGCGCAGCCACGTCGACTCCGTCGCCGGCTGGCTCTCCCGCCACGGTGTCGCAAAGAACGATGTCGTGGCCCTGCACTGCCCGAACTCCGTGGAGTTCATCGTCGCCGCGCACGCGGTGTGGCGTCTCGGCGCTGTGCTGACCCCGGTACCGCTTTTGGCGTCGCCCTCCACAGTCGCCGAGCAACTGCGCGACTCGCACGCCGTGATGCTGCTGACGCTGGCCGGTCTGGGGGACGGCGGCGAGGAGGCAGCGGAACTCGCGGGATTGCCCACTGACCGGCTGATCCGCCTCGACACCTCCCGAGGACTGAACCAGATGCTCGCGGAGCGCAATACTCCCCCGACCGTCTCCTTCGACCCGTCGACGCAGCTCGCAGCACTGCCCTATTCCTCCGGCACCACCGGTCTGCCCAAGGGAGTTCGTCTGACCCACCGCAACCTGGTGGCCAATATGGCCCAGGTCGAGAGCTCCGGCCCGGTGACCCGCGACGACGTGGTCTTCGGTGTGCTGCCTTTCTTCCATATCTACGGACTCTCCACCCTGGCCAATCTGGTGGTGCGGCTGCGGGCGCGGCTGCTCACCGTCCCCCGCTTCGAGCTGAACACCTTCCTGCGCAATCATCAGAAGCACGGGGTGACCTTCACGTTCATCGCGCCTCCGGTCGCGCTGGCTCTGGCCAAACACCCGGAGGTCGACAACTACGATCTCTCCGCACTCCGAGGGGTCTTGTCTGGTGCCGCCAGCCTGGACGAGGAACTCGCCACCGCCGTCGAGAAGCGTCTCGGCATCAACGTCTACCAGGGCTACGGTCTCACGGAGACCAGCCCCGTGACCCATGTGAACCTCGACAGGAATCTCTCCCTCGGGTCCGTCGGTCGACCGGTGGCCAACACCGAGCACAAACTGATCGACCCCGACTCAGGCAGCGAGATCCCCGTCCCGAGCGATGCTGGAGCACTGAGTGACGCCGGTGAACTGTGGGTCCGTGGCCCCCAGGTCATGGACGGGTACCTCAATAACCCGGAGGCCACCGCCGAGGCTCTGCCCGGTGACGGCTGGCTGCGTACCGGCGACCTCGCCCGTCAGGGGTCCGTCGGCGAAGTGTTTATCGTCGACCGTCTCAAGGAGCTGATCAAGTACAAGGGTTACCAGGTCCCGCCCGCCGAGCTTGAGGCCCTGCTGCTCACACACGACGCCGTCGCCGATGCGGCGGTGGTCGGGGTCGCCAATGACGACGGAGAGGAGATCCCGAAGGCTTTCGTCGTCGCCCGCGACAAGGACGCCGCTGGAGACGCCCTCAGCGACACACTGATCGCCTTCGTCGCCGAGCACGTGGAGCCCTACAAGAAGGTCCGGGCTCTCGAGTTCATCGAGGAGATCCCGAAGTCCGCGACCGGCAAGGTACTGCGTCGCTCGCTCCTCTGAGCCGGGTGCACCGCGGGCCGTCGCTCAGCCCCGGTCGAGTGACACCACGGTGACGGCGCCCGGGGCGACCTCGGTATAGCCCGCGTCATGCACGACGGCCGCACTGTCCCTGTGACCCCTGTGAGCAACGCGGCCGCCTGCACCGTCGCGCTCTCGCTGCTCAGCAGCAGCGCGACGGTCCGCGAAACGCTGCGCATCCACCTCACAGACATGCAGTGGGAATCCAGCCGCGCGCCATTCTCGGGCACGGTCCCGGTCCATGGCTGCGGCCAGCAGCATCGAACCGTGGGCGACCTGTGCCGCGGCCTTGCCCACGCTCATCCCCAGAGACGCGTCCACGTAGATCACCGGATGCTCATCACCTGCTGTCACGCTCTCGGCGTCGGCAGGAAGCGGCAGATCCACCCCCTCAATCTGGAGGCGGTTGATTGCTGCCGGGGTCTCCGTCACCGGGCACGGAGCGAAAGCACGTACCGACGCCGTGCCGACCGTGGCCGTCACCCCGGGCAGTGACTGCACATCCGACCACTTCTTGTTCCTGGCACGGCGTGCGACCTTCCGGATCCTGGCGCCGTACCACCGCATCAACGCGGAGGCGACCGCAGCCTCCTCCGGTTCGCTCTCTGGCCCCGGTCCCGTGCCAGACTCCGCACGCAGTTCAACTCCGGCGCGGTCGTCCAGGCACAGCGATACACAGGCGACAGCCGCCGCCTCCAACACATCTCGTCGGAGAGGACGGGGGTCGTGCGGAAGGTGCAGAACCAACGGCATCGCCTGGACGCTCATCGGATCATCCGGGTTCTCACCGTCCCGCTCCTCAAGGACGGTCCGCAGACGGTCATGGGCACGTTCGTAGGACACTCAACGCTCCAGCGGGACACGGCGGTAGCTACCGTCCTCGAGGTCTGCGGCGTCGATCTCCTCCCGGTCGATACCGAGCATGAAGAGAACTTCGTCGAGGAACGGATGATTGACCGTGGCATCGGCAACCTCGCGCAGAGCTGGTTTCGCGTTGAAGGCGATGCCCAGGCCAGCCACAGACAGCATCGCGATGTCATTGGCACCGTCCCCCACTGCAACGGTCTGGTGCAGCGCGATGCCGTTGGACCAGGCGAACTCCTTGAGGCTCTCAGCCTTGACGTCCCGGTCGATGACCTGCCCGATGACACGGCCGGTCAGCTTCCCGTCCTCGATCTCCAGGGTGTTTGCACGGTAGAAGTCGAGGCCAAGTTCCCGCGCGAGCGGTTCAAGGACCTGCACGAATCCGCCGGAGACCGCTCCGGTTCGGAACCCGAGACGTTTGAGTGTGCGAATCGTGGTCCGCGCCCCCGGCGTGAGTTGGATCATGCGGGAGACGTCGTCGATGACAGATGCGTCCAGCCCCTGCAACGCCTTGACCCGTTCATGAAGGGATTCGGAGAAATCGAGCTCGCCGCGCATGGCGCGCTCCGTGACTTCTGCGACTTCCGCCTCGCGACCGGCGTGGGCCGCGAGCATCTCGATGACTTCCTGCTGAATCAGCGTGGAATCGACGTCAAAACAAATCAGGCGAGGCGCACGACGGGTCAGCCCGGCTCGCTGGATGGCGATGTCTACGCCGGTGGCGTGGGACACGGTGGCGAGCGCCTGTCGCAGGGCGGCACTCCCCCCCGGGGTGGGATCTGCTGCGGTGACCTTGAGCTCGAGACCGGTGACCGGGTAGTCGGCGATACCGCGGATGCGGTCGATGTTCGCGCCATGGTCCACGAGTGTCTGGCCGATCGCGGAAATGTGCTCGGCGGTGACCGGGTTTCCGAGGACGATGACAGCGTGCGTGGAGCGTGCGCGACTTCCTTCGAGTTCGTCGTCAACGTCGAGGGTGACGGTCATCTCGCGGCCGGAGAGTTCATCGGTCAGCGCCTGACGCATCGCCTCGGTACTGCCGGCGACGACGCCGATGTACGCGGCGAGGTTGAGCGTGCCTCGGAAGTTTGCCTGTTCAACATCCAGGAGCTGGACTCCGTGGTCGGCGAGGATGCGGAAGAAATCCGCGGAGACTCCGGGGGCGTCCGGACCGGTGACGGTGACAACGCCGGGGGAAAGTCCGGGGGCGAGGCTGACGGTGAGGTGACGGGAGGAATTCGGCTGGTCCACGGAACTCATTGTCTCATGGACGGGCGCAGACGAGAACAGCCGCACCCCGCGTAGTTGGGGTGCGGCTGTGACGACGGGAGAACGTCTAGAAGTGGCGTCCGACGTGGGCTTCCTCGCGGGCGGTCTTCACCATGTGCGGGTGATGCAGCTCGAAGGCGGGACGCTCCGAACGGATCTTCGGCATCGACGTGAAATTGTGCCGCGGCGGCGGACAGGACGTCGCCCACTCCAGCGAATTACCGTAGCCCCACGGATCATCCACGGTGACGACCTCACCGTAACGCCAGGACTTGAACACGTTCCAGACGAACGGCAACACCGAGATACCCAGAATCAGCGCGCCGATGGTGGAGATCTGGTTCAACAGGGTGAACCCGTCGGAATCCAGGTAGTCAGCGTAACGACGCGGCATGCCCATGTTGCCCAGCCAGTGCTGCACCAGGAAGGTGGTGTGGAACCCGATGAAGGTCAGCCAGAAGTGGATCTTGCCCAACTTCTCGTCCAGCATGCGACCGGTGATCTTCGGAAACCAGAAGTACACGCCAGCGAAGGAACCGAAGGCAACCGTTCCGTAGAGCACGTAGTGGAAGTGCGCGACCACGAAGTAGGTGTCCGACAGGTGGAAGTCCAGCGCCGGCGACGCCAACATCACACCGGTGAGACCACCGAACAGGAACGTGGCGAAGAAACCGACCGCGAAGATCATCGGCGTCTCAAAGGTGATCCGGCCCTTCCACATCGTGCCCAGCCAGTTGAAGAACTTCATACCGGTCGGCACGGCAATCAGGAAGGTCATGAAACTGAAGAACGGCAGCAGCACCGCACCGGTGACGAACATGTGGTGCGCCCACACCGCCAACGACAACGCCGCAATCGACAGGGTGGCGAACACCAGGCCGACATAGCCGAACATCGGTTTACGGGAGAACACCGGGAAGATCTCCGAGACGATGCCGAAGAACGGCAGGGCCAGCACGTAGACCTCGGGGTGGCCGAAGAACCAGAACAGGTGCTGCCACAGGATCGCGCCACCGTTGGCCGAGTCGTAGATGTGTCCACCCAGCAGGCGGTCGTAGAGCACACCGAGCGCCGCAGCGGTCAGCAACGGGAAAATCAGCAGCGCCAGCAGGGAGGTCACCAGGACGTTCCAGGTGAAGATCGGCATGCGGAACATCGTCATACCCGGTGCACGCAGGCACAGGATCGTGGTGATCATGTTGACGGCCGCGGCAATACTGCCGACGCCGCCGACGCCGACGCCGATGATCCACAGGTGCGAGCCCACGCCCGGGGAGTGGATGGCGTCGGCCAGGGGCATGTACATCGTCCAGCCGAAGTCCGCGGCACCACCGGGGGTCAGGAAGCCGGTGAGCATGATGATGCCGCCCCAGGTGGTCAGCCAGAAGCCGAAGGCGTTGAGCCGGGGGAAGGCGACGTCTGGCGCGCCGATCTGCAGAGGCATGATGTAGTTCGCAAAACCCCAGACAATCGGGGTACCGAACAGCAGCAGCATGATGGTGCCGTGCATGGTGAACAGCTGGTTGAACTGCTCATTGGACAGGAACTGCAGACCCGGGTGGAAGAGCTCCACGCGGATCAGCAGCGCCATGAGACCACCGATGCCGAAGAAGATGAAGGCAGTGATGATGTACATGATGCCGAGCTGTTTGTGGTCAGTCGTGGTCAGCAGTGTCCACGCATGACCACCCTTCTTCGACTTACCACCTTGAGGAGCAGGCCGAGCTGGGGAGACCGGTTGGTCTTCCCTGGGCGCTACTGCGGTCATTCAATCCTCCTGACTACGCGGTGCCGTTCGTCGGGACGGCACCCAATGAATGAGCTGCACAGCGGGCACCCGGTGGCGTTGAACGTCACCCGTCACGGGGCCACCCGCGCAGACTGGGACCAATACTAATCGGTTGGAGCCGGCTTTAATAGCCGGAGCCCCCCATCGCCCCCTTGTTGACGCGATCGGGGGTGCACTACTCTGCCCACTGCCCCGACACCCGGCACACCGGCGCCCGGTTCCCCTCGCGGGGAGCGGAGGCGGATGCCGTGGACACAGGAGCAACAGCCAGTGAAAACAGTGGCATATCGGACGCCGCCTGAAGACTCTAGAAAGCCCAGTCGTCGTCGTTGGTGTTCTCCGCCTTGCCGATCACGTAGCTCGACCCGGACCCGGAGAAGAAATCGTGGTTTTCGTCACCACCAGGGTTCAGCGACGACAGGATGGAGGGCGAGACATTGGTCTCATCATCCGGGAACAGACCCTCATACCCGAGATTGTTCAACGCCTTGTTGGCGTTGTACCGGAGGAACCGCTTGACGTCCTCGGTCCATCCGAGATCGTCGTAGATGTCTTCGGTGTACTGGCACTCGTTGTCATAGAGCTCGAATACGAGCTCGAACGTGTGCTCCTTGAGCTCCTGCTGCCGCTCGGCGGACACCTTCTCCAGGCCCCGCTGGTACTTGTAGCCGATGTAGTAGCCGTGCACCGCTTCATCGCGGATGATGAGTCGGATCAGGTCAGCGGTATTGGTGAGCTTGGCATGCGACGACCAGTACATCGGAAGGTAGAACCCCGAGTAGAAGAGGAAGGACTCCAGCAGGGTGGAGGCGATCTTCTTCTTCAGCGGGTCCTCACCCCGGTAGAAGTTGAGAATGATGTCGGCCTTGTCCTGGAGGTTCTTGTTCTCCTCGGACCACCGGAAAGCGTCGTTGATTTCTGGAGTCGACGCCAGCGTCATGAAGATCGATGAATACGACTTGGCGTGCACGGACTCCATGAAGGCGATGTTGGTGTAGACCGCCTCCTCGTGCGGGGTGATCGAATCGGGGATCAGGCTTGTCGCACCCACCGTGCCCTGGATGGTGTCCAGCATCGTCAGACCGGTGAAGACACGCATCGTCGCCTGCTTCTCGGTCTCGGTCAGCGTTCCCCAGCTCTGGATGTCATTGGAGAGCGGGACCTTCTCCGGAAGCCAGAAGTTACCGGTCAACCGGTCCCACACCTCGAGATCCTTATCATCGGGGATGGTGTTCCAGTTGATTGCGGTGACTGGCCCGCCCTGAGCGTGATGAATGGGCGAGTGCGGCTGCCGGGACGTTGTCATGTACCTCTCCTGAGGGGCGAGTGATGAAGCCTTCAGTGCCCGCCGGGACCAGACTCACCGGGACAACCGACGGACACAAGTGACCGCCATCCTAGCTCCGAAATGCACCCCACGCGAACGTCCCCGACGGCACCGTCCCCACACTCGACGCGGCATCGACAGCACCGCTCGCACCCCCCCCCAATGGGGGTATTTTATGCAAGGTCATACTAAGCCGGAGCAAAAGGTGCTACAGCTCCGGAACGGGCGGAACATCCTCCGACCCGCCGCCATAACCTTCACTACCTGCGGAAATACGTCCACCGCCAGGATAGTAGAGGCAACGCATATTTAGGGCAGACACGCCTTTTCACCTGCACATATAATCGGTTGGTTAGCCTGAACTGGCTAGAGAAAGGTTAAACCGATTAGTACCGTTTCAGCCATGAGCATCAACGAGAAGTTCCAGGAAGCCGTCAACAAGCAGGTCGTCGCCGAGCACCAGGCCGCCCTCATCTACACCCAACTGTCCTACGAGATGGACCGTCTCTCCTTCCTCGGCATGCGCGACTGGTTCCGCGCCCAGGCAGCCGAAGAGCGTGAGCATGCCGCCAAGTTCGCCGAGCACCTCCTCGACCGCGAGGCTCGCATCGACCTCACCGACATCGAGCTGCCGTCCCTGAAGGTCGCCACTCCGCTGGATGCCTTCGAGGCTGCGCTGGCCCACGAGCAGAAGGTCTCCGAGATGATCCGTAACCTCGCCCGCACCGCGGACGAGACCGGTGACATCGACTCCCGCCAGCTGATCAATTTCTTCCTGGCTGAGCAGATCGAGGAAGAGTCCTCCGTCAACGACATCATCGACTGGATCAAGACCGTCGGCAACGACGGCTCCGGGCTGCTGCGCATCGATGCCAAGCTCGGCGGTCGCGACGGAGAATAGTCTCTCCCGCGTTACCTGCTGGCCCACCTGACACGGACACCCTGGGTCGGCTCTGAACTTCAGAGCCGACCCAGGGTGTCCGTGTCGCACCGGCCGATACGACCCGTCGGGCCGTGGATGCTAGAGCATGCAGCTCACGCAGCCTTCGACCTCGGTGCCTGCCATGGCAGTCTGGCGCAGTCGAATGTAGTACAGGGTCTTGATGCCCTTGCGCCAGGCGTAGATCTGGGCCTTATTAATGTCACGCGTCGTCACCGAGTCCTTGAAGAACAACGTCAACGACAGCCCCTGGTCCACGTACTTCGTGGCCACAGCGTAGGTGTCGATGATCTTCTCGTAGCCGATCTCGTAGGCGTCCTCGAAGTACTCGAGGTTGTCGTTGTCCATGTGGGGCGCCGGGTAGTAGACCCGGCCGATCTTGCCCTCCTTGCGGATCTCGATCTTCGACGCGATCGGGTGGATCGACGACGTGGAGTTGTTGATGTAGGAGATCGATCCCGTCGGCGGCACAGCCTGCAGGTTCCGGTTGTACAGTCCGTCTGCCATCACCGCTGCCTTCAGTTCAGCCCAGTCCTCGCTGGTGGGGACGTGGATCGAGGATCCCTCGATGATGGCCGCGACCTTCTCGGTGCGAGGCTGGAAGGCCGCCGGGTCGTACGCGTCGAAGAACGCGCCGGAGGCGTAGTCGGAGTTCTCGAAGTTTCGGAACTTCGTCCCACGCTCACGGGCGATGGCATTGGACGCCTTGAGGCACTCGTACATCACCGCGGCGAAGTAGACGTTGGTGAAGTCCAGTCCTTCGTCTGACCCGTAGTGGATGTGCTCGCGCCCGAGGAATCCGTGCAGGTTCATCTGTCCCAGCCCGATGGCATGGGAACCGTCATTGCCCTCCCGGATCGACGGCACCGAATCGATGGCGGTCTGGTTGGAGACCGCGGTGAGACCACGGATGGCAGTCGCGATAGTCCGGGAGAAGTCCTCGGAATCCACCGCAGCGGCAATGTTCAACGACCCCAGGTTGCAGGAGATGTCCTCGCCAACGTGGGAGTAGGTCAGATCATCGTTGAACTCGCTGGGGGTGGAGACCTGGAGAATCTCCGAACACAGGTTGGAGTGCGTGATGCGCCCCTCGATCGGGTTCGCCTTGTTCACGGTGTCCTCGAACATGATGTACGGGTAACCGGACTCGAACTGGATCTCGGCGAGGGTCTGGAAGAACTGGCGGGCGTTGATCTTCTTCTTGCGGATCCGCGGATCCTCGACCATCTCCTCGTAGTGCTCAGTCACGGAGATATCAGCGAAGGGGCGCCCGTAGATGCGTTCCACGTCGTACGGGGAGAACAGGTACATGTCGTCATTACGCTTGGCGAGCTCGAAGGTGATGTCCGGGATGACGACACCCAACGACAGCGTCTTGATCCGGATCTTCTCGTCGGCGTTCTCACGCTTGGTGTCAAGGAACTTCATGATGTCCGGGTGGTGGGCGTTCAGGTACACCGCACCTGCCCCTTGACGCGCACCGAGTTGGTTGGCGTACGAGAAGGAGTCTTCGAGCAGCTTCATCACGGGGATCACACCGGACGACTGGTTCTCGATGTGCTTAATCGGTGCCCCGGTCTCACGCAGGTTGCTCAGCAGCAGCGCCACACCGCCGCCACGCTTGGACAACTGCAGCGCGGAATTGATGGAACGACCAATGGACTCCATGTTGTCCTCGATGCGCAACAGGAAGCACGACACCGGCTCGCCTCGTTGCGCCTTGCCGATGTTCAGGAAGGTCGGCGTCGCCGGCTGGAACCGGCCGCCGATGATCTCGTCAACGAGATGACCGGCCAGCTCGATGTCGCCGTCTGCCAGGCCCAGTGCGACCATGCACACCCGGTCCTCGTAGCGCTCAAGGTACCGACGTCCGTCGAAGGTCTTCAGCGTGTAGGACGTGTAGTACTTGAAAGCGCCGAGGAAGGTCTTGAAGCGGAACTTGTGAGAGTATGCGCGCTTGAACAGCGCCTTAATGTCGGCGAACTCGTACTTGCCGAGCACCTCCGGGTCGTAGTACTTGTTGTCGACCAGGTAGCCGATCTTCTCTTCCAGGTCGTGGAAGTAGACGGTGTTCTGGTTGACGTGCTGCAGGAAGTACTGGTTGGCAGCTTCACGGTCCTTGTCGAACTGGATCTGACCGTCGGCATCGTACAGATTGAGCAGTGCGTTGAGCTGGTGATAGTCCAGCTGATCGGCCTGCTGGACCGGCTCTGCGACGGTCTTCCCGAGATCGGTGGTCATGGCTCTCCCCGTTGTGAAAAAGATGGTGTGTCTGTCTGTCTGTGTCTGTCTATGTCTACTGGAGTCGTCGGCCTATGTCATGCCACGGCCTCCCAGCGGCCGTCCTGCCGGAGCGCATCCTCGAAGTCGGACAATCCTTCGCAGACCCGGGCGACATCCGTCGGCGTCCCCATCAGTTCGAACCGGTAGAGATAAGGGACACCACACTTCTCGGCGATGACCTCACCTGCCCTGCAGAAGTCCTCACCGAAGTTCAGGTTGCCCGATGCGATGACTCCCCGGAGATGGGCACGGTTCGACGGATCATTGAGAAAGCGGATGACCTGCTTGGGAACAGGCCGGGAGTTGTCGCCGGTGATAGATGCTCCCCCACCGTATGTCGGGCAGATCAGGACGAAAGGCTCGTCCACGGTCAGGGCGGGTTCTGTACGCCGCAGCGGGATCCTGGCTGCGGGCAAGCCCAGCTTACGGACGAAACGATCGGTGTTCCGGGTGGTGGAGGAAAAATAGACGATGAGCATGGGTGACTGTCCTTTCTATTTCTCTCTACTTCTCGACGAACCGAGCAGGAATGTACTTCAGGAAGGACGGGACCACCGCTACAGCGACGATGGTACCGACGACGACGAGGACGCCGCCGACGAGTGTCGCCGTGCCCGCCGTGAAGACCGAGCCCGCCCAACCGTGCAGCATGTCGGCCAACCGCGGGCCACCGGCGACCACGATCAGGAACACTCCCTGCAGACGCCCCCGCATGCGATCGTCCGCCGCCTCCTGGAGCATCGCCGAGCGTTGCACCGAGGAGAACATGTCGGCGACGCCGCCGATGACAAAGGCCACGACGGCGACCCAGGCCCACAGTCCGGCGCGTCCGTCGGCGAGATTGACAGCGAGGCCCATGACGATGATCGCGACACCCCAGCAGAGCACGGACACCACGATGCCTGCTCCCTGATGACGCAACCGTGTCACGGCTCCGGAGAAGACCCCGCCAAGCACGGCACCCAGGGGTACAGCCGCGAAGAGCAGCGCATAGAAGAGCCCTCCGTCACCGGCCTCACCGAAGTCCACGGTGGAGATCTGGGGAATCAATGCCCGCGGCATGCCGAACACCATGGCGATGAGATCGATGACGAAGCTCATCAACAGGATCGGCATGGCAGCCAAGTAGATGAAGCCCTCGGCGATGCTGCGGAACCCGGGAGTGCGTCGACGAGAAGCCGTCGCGCCTGCCGCATCCGACGAGTCCCCGAGGTCCGGAGGCAGCGCCGGGAGTTTCGCCACAGCCCACAACGTCGCCGCCAGACAGAAAGCGTCGAGCAGGTAGAGCAAGGCGAAACCGGTCACCGGGATCAGCAGACCGCCGAGGATCGGACCGACGATGGCACCGGCCTGCTGGACCGTCATGTTCAGGGACACCGCCGCAGCGATGGACCCCTCCGGGACGATACGTGCGGTGATCGCAGTTCGCGTCGGCTGGTTGACGGCGAAGAACGCCTGCTGGAGAGCGAAGATGCTCAACAGCAGCCAGACATTGTCGACACCGGCGGCCGCCTGCGCCCAGAACGCAACGGCGGTGACAATCAGACCGATCGTCGTGATCATCAGCAGACGACGCCGGTCCATCATGTCCGCCAACGCGCCACCGTAGAGGCCGAAGATGATCAGTGGAACCAGGCCGAAAGCGCCGGCCAGTCCCACATAGCCCGAACTGCCGGTGATCGAATAGATCTGCGCGGGAACGACGATGACATTGAGCTGGGCGCCGATCACCGTAACGATATTGGCAGTCCATAACCGGCGGAAATGCGGTGACTGCAGTGGCGTGGTGTCGGCCAGAATCGACCGGAAGGCCATCCTGCCCGAACGGCGTGCAGAGCGCGAAGCCATGAAAACACCACTCCAGGGGGTTCGTTATCTAGCGGTCAGACATAAAAAAGGAGGAAGGACGCTGCACATCGCAGCCTCCTTCCCCGACGGTGTTCCAGCCCCTCGGGGCCCGGATCAGGCCGCTGCTGCGTCCAGTGCCTTGATGCGGTCAGGACGGAAGCCCGACCAGTGGGCATCCTCAGTGACGACGACCGGGGCCTGCAGGTGGCCGAGTGCCATGACGTAGTCACGGGCTTCGTCGTCGAGGCTGATGTCGACCATCTCGTAGTCAAGCCCGGCCTTGTCGAGAGCCCTCTTGGTAGCG
Organism: Corynebacterium glyciniphilum AJ 3170; assembly: GCF_000626675.1. Classification (NCBI taxonomy): domain Bacteria; kingdom Bacillati; phylum Actinomycetota; class Actinomycetes; order Mycobacteriales; family Corynebacteriaceae; genus Corynebacterium; species Corynebacterium glyciniphilum. Next base: position 2,677,761 of record NZ_CP006842.1, read on the forward strand.
GTGCACTGGACGCAGGCGGGCTTGGTGTAGACGGTGATCATCGAGGCACTCCCTGGAAAATAATGGTGGACTGTTCTGCGGTGAGGGGCCCGGTTCAGCGGGGTCACCGGGAAGCCCGGGGCCACGCCCCTTCCGGGCTGATGACGACGACACTACACCGGAATCAGAGCGGCACACAACCCATTTCCCCACGAGATATTGGGGTAACTACATCGGTGAAATACAACATGTAGTAGTTACAAGTCGGGTATTCGCAGGTGGCTGAGCGGTGCCGACACTACATGTTGGGCCGAAAAATCACCGTTGTAATTCCATCCGTGGGTGTCCCCTTCTCCGCACACGAAGAACCCCTCCCGTCCGCCCCGTGAGGGGCGGACAGGAGGGGTTCACCGACGGAACCGCGGGTCTAGCCCTGGCGAGCCTTGAAACGCGGATCCTTCTTGTTGATCACGAAGACCTTGCCGTGGCGGCGGACAACCTGGGCGCCCGGCTTGTTCTTCAGCGACCGAAGGGACTTACGGACCTTCATCGGGCGCTCCTTTCTCGTCGTGCGCCCCGGGCTGCTCACACAGAACCTCGGCGCGGTATTGATCGTGATTGATCGGAATTGATCAGGCTTCCCGGACCGAAGAGAACTGTCCGGAGAAGCAACGTGCGAGCCCAGAAGACCGGGTCGCGACACAGCACGACAGTCTAGCCGCAGACAGTGCCTCAACCAAACTGATGCAGTGTCAGTGCAGCGTCAGTGCCGCGTCAGAACACGAACTGCTGCAGAATAAGCGCCGTGAAGCCGAGGTACCAGACGAGCACAACCGCCGTCGGCATTCCAACCGCCGTCAGCCCAGACGACGGTGCGTCGCCGCGGTCCAGACTCCGGGAACGCGCGATGCGCACGACCGTCGACACGAACAGCGGAAGCACCACTGCCCACACCACCATGCAGTACGGACACAGCGCCTCGATCTCGTAGACGGCCTCATAGGCGAGCCAGTGCACGAAACCAACGGCGAAGATCAACCCGACAAGGAAGCCGTACCAGAACCACGCACGAAACTTCGCCCCAGCCAACAGCGCCATACCGATGGTCAGCACAACAGCGAAGCCGGCGAGCCCGATGAAGGGATTGGGGATCCCGAATGCGGACGCCTGACTGGAGTTCATGACGTCGGTACAGGAGACGACATCATTCAGGGTGCAGGCCGGGGTGAACCCGGCGTCCTGGAGGAGCTTGATCTTGTCGTAGAGAATCAGGCCGGACATGAACAGTCCGACAACTCCGAACAGGACCAGTCCCGCAGCATAAAGCTTCGACGCACCCCAGAGCCCTGGGGCGCGCGTCTCGGGACGCGTCTCTACTGCTGCACTCACTGGATCTCCCATCAGGTCCGAAGCGGACACGGTGACCGCCATGGCTGTACCTGCAATTCTCGCACACACAGACACCGGAACCGCAACATCTGTAACCCACCTCTCACCGCATTTTACCTGCTGGTTTGCACCGCCAGAGCGGGCTGAGGTACGTTATATCTCGTCCGCAGCGAGGGAGCCGTCTTCTTCACTACAGCGAACGGGGCTATGGCGCAGCTGGTAGCGCACCACACTGGCAGTGTGGGGGTCAGGGGTTCGAGTCCCCTTAGCTCCACCATCGAGGTCCGGTCCTCGCTCTCCCCAGGGAGAGCGAGGGCCGGACCTTTTTCCGTATGTACAAGCGTCGGCGGGCTTCATCCGGGGCGGGCAGTCGTCACCACCAGTTGAGACGACCATCTCTGGTTGGTCTCCGGGCCAGAAACCAACCTCAGATTACTGTCCCACGGCGGTCAGTGCACCGACCGTCGGCCCGGAACGGTTCGACGCCCCCACCATCGCTGTGGAGAGAAAGACAGCGACGCGCGGGGGCGCCCGTCGGGCCCGGCTACCCAGACCTACTCGGAGTCAGATGACTCGGTCTCTGCCGCAGACTCCTGTGGTGCGTCGCCAGCCTCGCCGCCGATCACATCGGGCACCCAGTCCTTCAGCTTCGACGGGTCCTCCGGGTCGCGTTCAACAGTGAGGTACTCCCCGTCGATGTACAACGCCGGCGTTCCTGCCTGGTCCCCCATGAGTTCGCGCAGTCGATCGCCGTTAGCTTGGAGATTCGGCTTGTACTGGTCCATCACCGACTCATCACGGATCGAGTCGACGACATCACTGTCCACGCCAAGCTGCTCAGCCGCATCTGCAAGCTCGTCGAAGCGCCAGTCTCGCGCGACCTCAGCCTGATCACCGAACGCCTTCTCATGGAACGCCCAGAACGCCCCGGCGTCGCCGGTCTCGGCGATGGCCATTGCCACCGCGCCGGTGCGGGACGAGGACTCATTGCCGTTGCTGTCGAGGAAGTTGACGGTGTGCAGGTTAACGTTGATCTCACCCGCGTCCAGAGCACCCTCCATGGACTCACTGTCAGCCTCAACGAGATCTGCACAGTGGGTGCAGCTGTAGTCCTCGTAGACGTCAGCCGTGGGAGCATCATCGGCGACGTCATCGGAACGAAGCTGAACCACACCGTCCTCCACTGCGACCGAGAAGGACACGTCCGCAGCGCTGAGTTCGACATCGGTACTCTTCCGGCCGTTGAAGACCATGAAACCGATGAACACCACGCAGATGACGACGAGAGCCACGATCCCCCAGAGAAAATTCCGGTTCTTGTCGTTCGGCGCCTTGATCTTCTGACTCACAAACCTCAACCTTTCACGGTGTTCTCTCTCTCCTCGTCCCGACGTTTTCGCAGGACGTGACCGCGTCTACCCTAGCGGTCGTCCTCGACGTATATCCACACGGCATCACCCTGCAGGTCCCCATTCCCAGCAAACTGGCATGCACGGCTCCCGCGCTCACAGTGCGCGCACAGCTGCGGCGGTCTCACCCCCGGGCAGAGAAACTTCCCTGTTCATTACCTGACGGAAACACAGGCAGGATATCTTTCTCTCATGCAAACATCTGACATGGTGCTCGCCGCCAGCTTCGAGGACGGACTCGGCGCAGTACGCGACTTCGTCTGGGGCCCCTGGCTTCTCATCCCGCTCCTTCTCGTCACCGGTCTGGTGCTGACGTTCCGTCTCCGAGGAATCCAGTTCCGCAAGCTGGGGAAGGCTCTGAGGCTGGGTTTCATTGACCGTAGCGACGACGGCGGAGAAGGCGACATCTCGCAGTTCCAGTCTCTGACCACCGCACTGGCCGCCACCGTCGGCGTGGGAAATATCGTTGGTGTGGCCACCGCGATTGCCATCGGCGGCCCCGGCGCCTTGTTCTGGATGTGGGTCACCGGTCTCGTCGGCATGGCTTCAAAATACTCCGAGGCGTTCCTTGCCGTCCGTTTCCGGGTGACGGACGGGAAAGGCAATATGTCAGGCGGCCCGCAACGCTACCTCGAGCGGGGAATCAAGGGGCCGCTGGGGAAGTTCCTGGCCTGGTTCTTCGCCATCGCCGCGGTGGTCGCCTCGTTCGGTATCGGAAACATGACCCAGGGTAACGCCGTCGCCGCCGGGCTGGAGGACACCTTCGGTGTCGAGCCGATCGTCTCCGGCATCGTCATGTTCGTTCTGCTGGGCGCAGTCCTGCTGGGCGGCATCACCGCTATCGGTCGTGTCACGTCAGGCTTCGTCCCCATGATGATCATCCTCTTCCTCGGCAGCGGTGTGATCGTCCTGATCGGGCACATCCAGGAAATTCCGGGCGCACTCGGACTTGTCTTCACTGATGCTTTCAGCGGTACTGCCGCCGCCGGCGGCTTCGTGGGCGCCGGCATCCTGCTCGCCCTGCAGACCGGCGTCGCCCGCGGCATCTTCTCCAATGAGTCGGGAATGGGCTCAGCGGCTATCGCCGCCGCCGCGGCGAAGACCACCCACCCGACGCGCCAGGGTCTGGTGTCGATGACCCAGACGTTCATCGACACCATCATCCTCGTCACCCTCAACGGTCTGATTCTGATCAGTACGGGTGTGTGGCAGGACGGCGAAGCGAATGCTGCAAACATGACCGCGAAGGCTTTCGGCACAGTCCTGGGTGACTGGGGCCCCTGGATCGTGACACTGTCTCTGGTCTTCTTCGCATTCTCAACCATCGTCGGCTGGTCCTACTACGGCGAACGCAACGCACAACGCATCTTCGGGGACCACGCCACGGTCCCCTACCGCGTGATCTTCACCTGCGTCGTGGTCGTCGGTGCCACGATGGAACTGAGCGTTGCATGGACGTTCTCGGACCTCGCCAACGGACTGATGGCCATGCCGAACCTCATCGGCATGCTCATCCTCTCCGGACTGGTGGCCCGGGAAACCAAGGCGTACCTGGATTTCGATCCGGCACTCAAGGCCTCGGCGACCGACGTCGAGAAGTTCCTCATCGAGCAGAAATCCCCGTGGCGCTGACCCCGTCCCCGTCAGCACGCGAGGGGCATTTCCCCGTCAGGTGCGTCAGACGCAGCTGACTTCAAGCTCGAGGTCTGCCACGTCACCGGCATCCGGATGATCGTCATCAACCTCCAGCTGGCCGTTCACGCGGTAGGTGTCGCCGTCGATCTCGACGGTGGCGTCGCGCTCCTGGGCGTCGGTGGACTCCCACTCCTTGCCTTCACGGTCGACACCGAGCCCGTCGACGCGCGGTTGGTCCCGGACGTCGAGGTCCACCTCGACATGGTCCGTCCTGTCGTCGTTCCACAGGTCGATCTCGAACTCGTCCGAACCGTCCTCCCTGCACTGCACGTTGGTGAACTGCGATGCGAGGTCGGTTCCGTCGAAGACCAGCGTAGCGACACTGCCACCGTCGCCGCCCGCGGCATTGTTCTCCGAGGTCTGCGTCTCGGTGCCCGTCGCATTATCTGATGTGGTGTCCGATGGGGTCCCCTGATCGGCGGTAACCGTCTCGGTAACAGTCTCCGGAGCAGTCGTGTCCGAGGCATTGTCGCCACCGTTATCGTCACTGCAGGCGGCGAGCGCACCGACAACGGCGATTCCCAGTGCAGCGGCGGCGGTACGTCGGCGGGTAGTACGGATGTTCACGGCGGTTCCTTCCCTCGGCGGATGTTTCCCATCCGATAGTAGAGGAATTCCGGGTTTCACCGTCGTAGCACCAACAGGGGGCGCTATCCTCTGGGAAACCATCTCCTATCCCGAGGACCTCCATGACTGCCGGCCTGAATGTCGCCCTCACCCCGCTCCGCTTCCTGGACCGCAGCGCCACGATTTACCCGAACCGCACCGCCTGCGTGGACGGCCCACGCCGAATCACGTTCGAGGAGATGCGTCAGGACGCACTCCGTCTCGCCGGCGCACTGCAACGCCGCGGCCTGCGCCCGGGAGCGCGCGTCGGCATGCTCGCAGCGAACAGCTACGAGGCGCTCCTCGCCCAGTTCGCCGTCCCGCTCGCCGGTGGTGTACTGGTTCCGATCAACACCCGGCTGGCCCCGGCCGAAGTCCGGTACATCTGCGACCACGCCGACATCGGCATTCTGTTCGGTGAACAGGACCTGATCCTCGCCTGCCGTCGCACCCTGGGCAGCGCCGGGCTGGTGGATACCTTCGTACTCATCCACAATGAGGACGGCTCACAGCCCCAACCCCAGTTCCCCGACTCCGGTGTGGTCACCACCTTCGATGACTTCATCGCCGGCGGTGACGAAGGGAACGGGGGCGATGCCGACGTCCGGCTGACTTTCACTGTCGTCGACGAGGATGCGGCGATCGCCATCAACTACACCTCCGGCACCACCGGACGCCCGAAGGGCGTCGTCTACACCCACCGCGGTGCCTACCTCGCGGCCCTCGGCATGGTGATGACGCACAACTACACCCGCGACACCGTGTATCTGTGGACCTTGCCGATGTTCCATTGCTCCGGCTGGTGCACCGGCTGGGCCGCAATGGCCGCCACGTCGACACAGATCGCACTACGCGCCGTACGCGGCCCGGAGATCTGGCGTCTCATCGACGACGAAGGCGTGAGCAGCCTGTGCGGCGCACCGGCGGTCCTGGCGACGATCGTCGGCTCCGACGACGCACACCCGGTCACCAACCTGTCGATCGCCACGGCCGGAGCTCCGCCGAGCCCGACGGTGATCAGCGCCTGTGAAGACCTCGGCATCGACGTCATCCATGTCTACGGACTCACGGAGACCTACGGCCCCACAGTCGCCTGTGCCCCGCAACCGGAGTGGTCCGCACTGAGTACGGCAGAGCGGGCGACACTGAAATCACGCCAAGGCCTGGCGATGGTCACCAGTGAAGAGGTTCGCGTGGTCGAGCAGGTCGCAAAGAACGCGCCGCAGGACGTGACGTTGGTCGATGTGCCGCCGGACGGAGAGACGATGGGTGAAGTGGTGATGCGCGGCAATATCGTCATGCGCGAGTACTTCCACAACCCGGACGCCACCGCAGAGGCTTTCCTCGGCGGGTGGTTCCATTCCGGGGACCTGGCGATGAAACACCCCGACGGTTACATCCAGGTCCTCGACCGGGCCAAGGACGTGGTGATCTCCGGTGGGGAGAACATCTCCACCATTGAGGTGGAACAGGCGATCATCAGCCACCCGTCGGTCGCCGATGTCTCCGTCATCGGCGTCCCCGACGACACATGGGGCGAAGCGCTACGTGCCTATGTCGTCCTCTCCCCCGGGGTCGAGCCGGACGCGACACTCGAGCAGGCGGTGATCGACCACTGCCGCGGCCTGATCGCCGGCTACAAGGTCCCGCGCGACTACCGTGTCATCGAGGAGCTACCCCGGACGTCGACGGGGAAGGTCCGGAAAAACGTGCTGCGTGACGAGGCAGGTAGCGAGAACCAGGGAGAGAATCCACCCGGGGCACGACGCGGTCCAGAAGAATAACGACCAGCACGACGACGCCCAGGCCCAGCGCCAGGCCCGTGGCGACGTCATGCACGTAATGGACACCTGCCGCGACACGGCTGAAGGCCGCCGCAACGGCCAAAGGAACAGTGAACCACCCCAACGCCGGCAGAGCGAAAGCGCAGGCCACGGCGAAAGCTGCCGCAATAGTGGAGTGATTCGACGGCCATGCCCAACTGCCCGCTTCCGGACACGTGAGGACAGTGGCGACGTCGCCGACCGAGCACGGGCGCGCCTCCTGGACGATATTCTTCGTCACCTCACTGATCAGGTACGCAGCAATAACGCCCAGACCTCCGATCACCAGGCGACGCAGTACCCCGTGGTCACGGACCAGCGCCCACACTGCAACGATCCCCGCCGTTGCGACGAGAGCGAGAAGCGCCGCTTCGGTGAACACGCTCACCGCCCCACTGAGCGGTGATTCCGCAGTCCCTTCCGCGACCGTCCGGTACAGGGCGTCACGCACCGGGTAGGTCACGACGGCAGTCAACACCAGGACGAGGACGACGGCACCGGTGGTGCCGGCGGTGCGTGGGGCAATAGCTGATCTCGACATTGGGCTGAACGCTACCAACCTGGTGCCCCTGATCCCAGTCAGCCCGACCGGAAGTTTCGGTTGACAATCCATCACGCTCCGCCCTACACTTACCGAACGATCGGTCAGTTCATGGCCGAGGCAACGACCGGAGGTAACCATGACTGCCACGACGACACCGGACCAGGCATTCAACGAGCTCATCGACAACGACGCCCGCATCGAATCGACAGACTGGATGCCCGAGAAGTACCGCAAGACCCTGACCCGCCAGATCTCACAGCACGCGCATTCGGAGATCATCGGTATGCAACCTGAGGCCAACTGGATCTCACGGGCCCCCAGCCTCAAGCGCAAGGCGATTCTTATGGCCAAAGTCCAGGACGAGGCCGGCCACGGCCTCTACCTCTACTCCGCTGCCGAGAGCCTCGGAACCGACCGGGCCACGTTGGTGCAACAACTGTTGGACGGCACCGCAAAGTACTCCTCGATCTTCAATTATCCGGCGCGTACCTGGGCCGACATCGGTGCGATCGGGTGGTTGGTCGACGGCGCCGCGATCGTCAACCAGGTTCCGTTGTGCCGTTGCTCCTACGGCCCGTACGGGCGGGCCATGGTACGCGTCTGCAAGGAGGAGTCCTTCCATCAGCGTCAGGGATGGGAGATCCTGCACTCCCTGGCCAACGGCACCGCTGCTCAGAAGCAGATGGCACACGAGGCGATCAACCGTTTCTACGGCCCTGCCCTGCAGATGTTCGGCCCACCCGACGGGGACTCCCCCAATTCCGAACAGTCCATGGCCTGGAAGATCAAACGTTTCTCCAACGACGAGCTCCGTCAACGTTTCGTCGACACGATCGTCCCCCAGGCGGAGGCACTCGGGCTCAGCTTCGACGACCCCGACCTGGTGTGGAACGAGGAACGCGGCCACTACGACTACGGCGAGCTCGACTGGGACGAGTTCATGTCCGTCATCAAGGGCCACGGCCCGTGCAATACGCAGCGCATGGAGCACCGGCGTCAGGCCCATGCCGATGGAGCGTGGGTCCGCGATGCCGCCGCCGCCTACGCCGAGCGCTCCAACGCCGTCGAGACCGCACTGATCAGCGCCTGACCGCCTGACCACGTGCCTGACTTGTAGACAGACGAAAGAGAAGAGGAACACTATGTCCACCAACTGGCCGCAGTGGGAAGTATTTGTCCGGTCGACCCGGGGTCTCTCCCATGTCCACGCTGGCTCCCTGCACGCTCCCGACGAGACCATGGCGCTGCGTAATGCCCGTGACCTTTTCACCCGTCGCAATGAAGGCACGTCAGTCTGGGTTGTTCCGTCAGCGGCGATCACCGCGTCCGACCCGGACTCCAAAGGCGGTTACTTCCAGTCGTCCTCCGGGAAGAACTACCGCCACGCGACGTATTACACCGCCTCAGAAGGGGTGAAGCACCTGTGAATACCACCACTGCTGTCAGCACGGACTCCGCCACACACATGTCCGTCGGCGACGCGATCACTGCCGAGCAGGTCACCGACATGATTGCGAGCACCGGGGGGAATGCCTCGCGGGAAATCGCTGACTACGCTCTCCAGCTCGCCGACGACTCGCTGGTCCTCTCCCAACGCCTGGGGTGGTGGATTTCGCGCGCGCCGGAGATGGAGGAGGATGTCGCCCTGGGCAACATCGCCCTCGACGTCCTCGGCCACGCCCGGTTCCTCTATACCTACGCAGGCAGCGCCTGGGGAAAAACCGAGGACGAGCTGGCCTATTTCCGTGACGAAGAAGACTTCCGCTCCTGCCGGCTCGTCGAACAACCCAACGGGGACTTCGGCCACACGATCGCACGCCAGTTGATCTTCAGCCTCTACGCCGGCGAGCTCTACTCACGACTGTCCGCCTCCACCGACCCCATGCTCGCCGCTATCGCGGACAAGGCCGTCAAGGAGGTTAGCTACCACATCGACCACGCCATCCAGTGGTTACTGCGTCTCGGTCTGGGCACCGACGAATCCCACCGCCGTATACAGGCCGGGCTGGAATCAATGTGGCCGTACAAGGATGAGCTGTTCACCGACACCGAGACCATCGACCGGGCGAACGAGAAGTCGCCGGGGGCGATCGTCCGACCGTCGACTCTCAAAGAGACCGTGGACGCCCACCTGGCGACGGTGATCGAGAAGGCCGGACTGTCGGTGCCCACCGTGCCGGCGGCCGCCGACCTGGGATACGCCCGAACAGGACGGTTCAGTGAGCACCGCGGCTACATCATCACCGAGATGCAGTCGCTGGCCCGCCAACACCCGGGAGCGACATGGTGACCGCCGACTCGACTGCACCGGACACACAGACACAGGTATGGGCTGCCGCGGCAACGGTCACAGATCCGGAGATTCCCGTCCTCACGATTGCCGACCTGGGGATCTTACGGAAGGTCGCTGTCGACGGTGACTCCGTGACGGTGACGATCACACCGACGTACTCCGGTTGCCCGGCGATGTCCCAGATCACCGCCGACGTCACAGACGCTGTGGCACGCACCGGATTCGACCACTCCCGGATCCGGGTAGAGACCGTGCTCAGCCCGGCCTGGACCACCGACTGGATGACCGAGGAGGGCAAACGCAAGCTCACGGAATACGGCATCGCCCCGCCGACCCACCGTTCCACCCCCACCGGCCCGGTAAGTCTGCAACTCGGTCTCCCCCGTCCGGATGTCCCCTGCCCCCGGTGCCAGTCCCACAACACCCGTGAACTGACCCGGTTCGCCTCCACCTCCTGCAAGGCGCTGTACGTGTGCAATGACTGCCACGAACCCTTCGACTACTTCAAGGTGCACTGATGACAACCACGACCCCCCGCACCCGTGCCCGGTTCAATCCCCTGACGGTCTCCGAGGTCAGGCCCCTGACGGAGAATGCCGTGGAAGTGTGTTTCACGGTGCCCGAGGACCTGGTCGCCGACTACAACTACGTCCCGGGCCAGTACGTGGCCCTACGAGCAACCATCGACGGGACCGAGGTCCGGCGGTCGTACTCCATCTGCGCCGCCCCGGTGCCTGGCGAGATCCGGGTGGCGATCAAAAAGACCCTGGGCGGCGTCTTCTCCACCTGGGCCAACGAGGCTCTGGCTGCCGGAGACGTCATCGAGGTGATGAACCCACAGGGGGCCTTCACCCAGAAAGTGCGGACCACGGCGATGAACGACCCGGCAGAACTCGTCGCCGAACAGCTCGACCATAATCCGCGGGCCCGTCTCGTCGCTTTCGCTGCGGGTTCGGGAATTACTCCGGTCATGGCGATCGCCACCGCAACGCTGGCCGGTTCCCCCGACGCCACCTTCGAACTTGTCTACGCCAACCGGTCGACGGTGGACGTGATGTTCGCCGAAGAGATCGGCGATCTGAAGGACCGCTACCCTGACCGGTTCACCGTCCACCACATCCTGTCACGTGAGAACCGGACGAGCCCACTGCACACCGGGCGCGTCGACGACGAGAAACTCTCCCTCATGCTGGACCGCATGCTCCGTGCCGGGGACGTGGAGGAGTGGTTCCTCTGCGGTCCTTTCGACATGGTGCAGCTTGCCCGTGATGAGCTGAAAGACCGGGGTGTCCCGGAGGAGCGCGTCCGATTCGAGCTGTTCAGCACGGGAAAGCCGTCGAGTCCGGACGGTCAGCACGGACGTGTCGTCGAGGTCAAGGACAACGAGCCGACATACGAGGTCGAGTTCACCTTGGACGGCTCGTCGTCCACTGTGGACTCCCCTCGGTCCGCCCGGGAAACCATTCTCAACGCCGCGCTGCGCAAGCGTCCGGATGTCCCCTTCGCCTGTGCCGGAGGCGTCTGCGGCACCTGCCGGGCGAAGTTGGTGACGGGCACCTGCGACATGGACGAGAACTTCGCCCTGGAGCCGGATGAAGTCGACGCCGGGTACATCCTCACCTGCCAGTCCCGGCCGACCAGCGACGCTGTGAGTGTGAACTTCGATGCCTGAGCAGCACGACGACACCCACACCGGGCGCGCCACCGTCACCCTGTCCGTGACCGACGCTGTCGCGGAACTCGTCCTCGATGCTCCGACGAAACTCAATGCGCTGACCGCAGGTGACCTCGGCGAGCTTCGTTCTCTTCTGGACGACGCCACTGCACAGGCCCGGCGCGGGGAGGTACGTTCCCTCGTCCTACGCGGGCAGGGTCGCGGATTCTGCGCCGGACGCGATGTAACCGGCACTGCCCCCGACAACGACGACGCTTCCGGATACCTGGCTACCCTCGAACCGGTCCTCCATGCTCTGGAAGAGTTCCCCGCACCGACATTCGCCGCCGTCCATGGAGCCTGTCTCGGGGTCGGTTTAGGGTTGGCCATCGCCTGTGACGTGGTCTATCTGTCCGAGACGGCGAAGCTCGGCTCCCCCTTTGCCGCACTCGGGGCGACGCTGGACTCCGGCGGTCACGCATATTTCCTGTCCCGGCTCGGCAGGCACCGTTCCCTTGACCTGATCTACAGCGGTGAACTGATCAGCGGCGGACAAGCGGTCAGCGAAGGATTGTTCTCCCGGTCCGTGCCTGAGGACCAGCTCCTGGAGTTCACCCGGTCAGCAGCCCGGAAAGCAGCGACGGGTCCCACCGCCGCCTTTCTCGAATCCAAACGACTGCTGACCACCATTGATTCTGACTCCCTCAGCCCCCGCGAGGCGCTCACCCTCGAAAATGCCGCTCAGGTCAGACTGTCCCACACTCCCGATTACGCCGAAGGTTTCCGCGCTTTCCAGGAAAAGCGGACGCCTGTCTTTACCGGAAAGGCCCACCGATGACTCACCTTGATTCCCGCGCCGCCTACATTGTCGAGGCACGCCGGACCCCCGTGGGACGCTACGGCGGTGCATTGGCGTCGGTACGTCCCGACGATCTCGCCGCCGCCGTCATCTCCGACGTCCTGGAGAAATCCGGTGCCGACCCGTCCTCAGTGGATGAGGTGATCCTCGGCAACGCCAACGGCGCCGGTGAGGAGAACCGCAACGTCGCACGGATGGCCTGGCTTCTCGCGGGCGGGCCCGAGCATGTGCCCGGCATGACCGTGAACCGTCTCTGTGCCTCCGGTATGAGTTCGGTCGCCGACGCCTGGCACAAGATCGCGGCCGGCGTCGCCGACCTCATCGTCGCCGGTGGAGTGGAGTCGATGACCCGCGCCCCATGGGTCCAGGAGAAACCATCCACGGCGTGGGCGAAGCCCGGACCGAGCTTTGACACGTCGATCGGCTGGCGCTTCACGAATCCGAAGCATCTCGAGGTCGACAAACGGACCCTGTCGATGCCGGAGACGGCCGAAGAGGTCGCCGACGTCAAAGAGATCACCCGGACGGATGCAGACGCTTTCGCACTTCGCTCGCACACCCGGGCGCTCGCTGCCATCGAGGCAGGGCAGTTCGCCGCTGAAATCACCCCTGTCACTGTGCACGGTCGCAAGGGCGCAGTGACTGTCATCGAGACTGATGAAGGCCCGCGTGCGGACACCACTCTGGACACACTGGCGACCCTGCGTGCGATTGTCCGTCCGGACGGCGTCGTCACCGCGGGAAATTCATCGTCACTCAATGACGGCGCCTCAGCTCTGGTCATCGCCTCTGGTGAGGCGTGCCGTCGCTACGGGCTGACTCCGCGCGCCCGCGTTGTCACCGACGCTGCAGTTGGTCTCGCCCCCGAGATCATGGGCATGGGGCCGGTCCCTGCCACCCGGAAGGCCCTGGACAGAGCTGGGTGGAGCATTGACGACCTTGACGCGGTGGAACTCAACGAGGCATTCGCCAGTCAGTCCCTGGCCTGTATGCGCGAGCTCGGCCTGGACGTCCGCGACGATATCGTCAACGCCTCCGGTGGTGCCATCGCCCTCGGCCATCCTCTTGGCTCGTCGGGGTCCCGGCTCGTTGTCACACTGCTGAACCGGCTTGAGCGGGAGGGCGGTCATCGTGGCCTGGCTACGATGTGTGTCGGCGTCGGGCAGGGAACGGCCATCCTCATTGAGCGGGTGGACGCATGACGTTCTCCACACTCTCCTTGACCGACGAGACGCGCGGAGCAGCAACCTATGCTGTGGCCAGGCTGAACCGCCCCGATGTACGCAACGCCATAGACCAGGCAATGGTGAACGACCTGCACGCCGTGTGCACAGATCTCGAAGAACGCCCCCGCACGCTCGTCCTTACCGGCTGCCAGATTGACGGCACGAACGGACCCAGGGGAATTTTCGCCTCGGGTGCAGACATCACCCAGCTTCGGGAGCGCCGTCGTGACGATGCCCTGCGGGGGATCAACTCGCAGGTATTCGACCGGATCGCGAAACTGCCGATGCCGGTTATCGCAGCGATTGACGGTGCAGCCCTGGGCGGAGGCGCAGAGCTCGCCCTCGCCGCAGACTTCCGCCTCGGAACCCCGGGTACTCGTTTCGGGCAGCCGGAGACCGGGCTCGGCATTGTTGCCGCAGCCGGTGGTCTCTGGCGGCTCAAAGAGGTCACCGGTGAACAACTGGCCAAGGAGATCCTTCTGGCCGGCCGGATCCTCACCGGCGAGGAATGCCGGGACAGCGGGATCCTGCTCTCACTGCACTCTCCTGAGGACCTCGTCGATGCCGCTGCCGCGCTGGCAGAGCGCATCGCCGCCCAGGATCCGCTGGCCGTCCGCATCTCCAAACGTGTCTTCTCCATGCCTCGCGATGCACACCCGCACGTCGACGAACTCGCCCAGGCTGTCCTGTTCGAGTCACAAGAGAAGTTCGACCGCATGCAGGCCTTCATCGACAGAAAGAAGAAATAACATGACCGATCCTGACCACTCCTCCACCTTGCCGGATGTCGTAGGGGTCATCGGTGGCGGACGCATGGGAGCTGGCATAGCTCATGCTTTTCTCGTCGCCGGATGCGCCGTAACCGTGCTGGAGGCTGATCCGGACGCCTCGGCAGCCGCACGCAACCGGGTTATCGACCAGATCCAGGCTTCTGCAGACAGGGGGAAACTTACCGGCTCACCGGTCGAGACCTTCGAGCGTCTCACCGTCTCGGAGACGACCACCGACCTCGCGGGATGCGGTCTCGTGGTCGAGGCGGTCCCGGAGGACATGTCCATCAAGACTGAGGCCCTCACCCGCGCAGCCGCCGTCGTCGGGGACTCTGCCTGGATTGCGACGAACACCTCGTCTCTCTCCGTCGACGATCTTGCTGCCGCGGTCGGGGGCGTCACGGGCCGTCCGGAGAAGGTGTGTGGTCTGCACTTCTTCAACCCGGTACCTGCCTCGAAGCTGATCGAGGTGGTGATCGCTGACGCGACCTCTGCGGAACTCGCCGAAAAGGCTCCCACGTGGGTCACTGCCTTGGGAAAGACACCGGTGGTGGTGAAGAATCGCCCCGGCTTCGCGTCATCGCGGCTTGGTGTGGCCATTGCGCTGGAAGCAATGCGTATGGTCGAGGAAGGCGTCGCTTCTACGGAGGACATCGACAACGCCATGACCCTGGGGTACAAGCATCCTGTCGGCCCGCTGGCCCTGACCGATATCGTCGGACTCGATGTCCGACTCGGCATCGCCGAGTACCTGGAGTCCACTCTCGGGGAACGGTTCGCTCCACCACAGATACTCCGGGACAAAGTCAGTGCGGGGGAGCTGGGCCGTAAGTCAGGCCGAGGCTTCTACGAGTACCCGTCCTGACGTGACGCATAGGTCTGTCCGGATCAGTCCACCGTCCGGTCCCGCCCTGCGAGTACCCCTGCCCAGAGCATCGCGACGTTCACGGCGATGAGCATGGTGAGCGCCGGTGTCCAGGATCCGGTGGCATCATGTAGGGCACCGACGGCAACCGGCCCGAGGGCGGCAAGGATGTAGCCGACGGACTGGGCCATTCCTGACAACGAGGCCGCCGTGGTGTGGTGTCGGGTCCGCAGTCCGAACAGGGACAACGAGAGTACGATACTCGCACCACCACCGATGCCTGCGATGCAGGCCCAGATCCCCGTCAGTCCGGGCGCAATGAGGATCCCGGTGACGGCGATGAGCAGAGTCGCTGGAATGAGGACTCCGAGGACCCGCTGATCCCGCAACCGCACCAGCAGGGCAGAGCAGACGAGACTACCGGCGATGCCGAAGACATTGAAGAAGAGCAGATGGGAACCGGCGGTCGCCCCACTGATTCCGGCGTCCTGCTCAATCGACGGGAGCCAGGTGACCAGGACATAGTACACAGTGGACTGCAGCCCCATGAATGCAGCGACCTGCCAGGCCAGCGCACGGCGCCACACCGGTTCCGGGGCCCGCGCAGCAACCGGTGTTGCCGCGACGGTGGACGTGGAGCTCCCCCTCCGCAGCTGTGGAAGGACGACGGCAATGGCCAGCAGTGCGAGGCCCGCCCACATCCCCAGGGGCAACCGCCACCCCAGGGCCGTCAACCCCGCCACCGGCACCGCTACACCAGCGGCGATTGCGGCGCACCCCGACTGCACTGCAGAATACGCTCCGGTAACCTGACCGATTTTCGTAGGAAAATCGCGCTTCACCAATGCGGGGAGCACGACATTCAGGACCGCGATGGCAATGCCGATCAGGAGGGTGCCGATCCAGAGCAGGGCGATCGGCGGCGTCGACCGAGCGAGCAGACCCGTGGCGAGGACGGCAAGTCCCACAGCGATGATGCGCTCCAGTCCGAACCGGTGTGCCAGTCTCGGCACCAGCGGCGACACGACCGCGAAAGCCAACAGAGGCAGACTAACGAGAAAGGATGCCGCGGACGAGGAGATGCCCAGATCCTCCTCGATGTCGGTGAGTACAGGCCCGACAGTGGTGATCGCCGCACGCAGGTTGCCTGCGACAAGAAGTATCCCGGCCACGACGAGCACGGCAGGGACAGGGGGCGTAGGAGCGGTACGGTGTCGCACCGGGGTCTCGTCTGTCATTGCTGTGCCTCCCGCGGTGCCTGGTCAGGTGAAGACCGGTGGATAGTGGCGTAGTCCTGCACCAGCGAAACAGTACGTGTGGCGGCGTCCGCGGCGGCGTCGGCCTCGTGGTCGGCGACGGCCTGGACGATGGCGGCATGTTCCGCGTCGATGTCGGCGATAGCGCCGGAACGGTCAGCGACGTTGATGTCCTCATGGGAGAAATGCAGGAGTGCCTGCTCATTACCGCCTACTCCGCGGTAGAGCTCCGCCAGCAGGGCATTTCCCGATGCCTCCATGAGTACGCGATGGAAAGTGATGTCCGCGGCTGCGTAGGCGTCGTGATCGGCGGCGACGGCGCGTGAGGCAAGTGCGTCTTTCAATGCACCGATCTGCACGTCGGTGGCCCGCAGTGCCGCAAGCCTGGCACCCTCGCGCTCAAGGACCGCGCGAACCTCGGCAACGTCCTGCTCCCGGTCCTGGTCAATACGCCGTGCAAGAGTCGGGGCAAGATCACTGGTGGCGGTGACGAAGGTACCGTAACCGGCGCGCGCCCCGAGCATTCCAGCGTGCACAAGGGCACGCACGGCTTCACGAACGCTGTTTCGACTGACACCCAGATCCTCGGCCAGGTCATTCTCTGTGGGAATGAGCGCGCCGACCGGGAATTCTCCGGAGGCTATACGCCGCCGCAGCTGGTCGGCGACCTGCTCGGACAAGGTGGGGTGCGGCTGAATCCTGGGCATGCAGAACAGCCTAGCAGCAAAGAGCCAAATGTAGGATAATTAGCCCCCCCCCCGGCGCCCGGAGTCACTGCCGCGACACAACAAGATTGCTGATCCTCGCCGTACACAGGCGACGTCCGCCGTCATCCGTGATGACCACCTCGTGGGAGCAGATCCGCCTCCCGAGCCGTAGCGCCGTCGCAGTCGCCGTGACAGCCCCCGTTCTCACGGACGCATGGTGCGTTGCGTTGATATCCACGCCGACCACAGCTTTCCCCTGCCGTGACGCGTACTTCAGAGCTGCCCACGATCCGACCGCTTCAGCGAGCGCCACCATGGCTCCGCCGTGCAACAGCCCGAGCGACTGCCGGTTTCCCACCACAGGCATCGTTGCAACCACCTTTTCCGGACTCTCCTCAAGGATCCTCACCCCCATCTTCTCGTCGAGCTCCCCCAGCCTGATCTGCCACATCTCGTCGTCCACCCGATCTCCTCACCTGCTGTGTGTTGTATCACTTCTTTTCCATGCGATACTATAGCTCTACCGACCGATCGTTCGGTAACCAAGCATCACAGAAAGGACGGCCGTGACTGCTTCCGCACCTGCACAGACCGACGTCACCACCCTTCCCAGCTACATCGCCGACCAATGGGTCACCCCTGACCCGTCAGCCCCCGGCGCGCACATCACGACCATTGCCGACGCCTCGACCGGCGCAGTCACCGCGCAGACCGTCACCGACGGTCCCAGCTGCCCCATTGACAGCGCCGCTGCCGTTGAGCACGCCCGGAGCGTCGGGCAACGACACCTTCGCGAGCTCACCACCCATGAACGGGCGCTTATCCTCAAGAATCTCGCACTGTACCTCAACGAGCGACGGGACGGCCTCTACCAACTGTCCTTCGCCACCGGAACGACCAGCCGCGACAATCTCATCGACATCGACGGCGGCATCGGGACGCTCTTCGCCTTCTCATCGAAGGGACGCCGCGAACTCCCCAACACCAACGTCATTCCCGACGGCGCCGTCGAAATACTGAGCAGAGACGGCAGCTTCGTCGCCCAGCACATCTACACCGCGATACCGGGCGTGGCTGCACAGATCAACGCCTTCAATTTCCCTGTCTGGGGAATGCTCGAGAAGTTCGCCCCGGCATTCGTCGCCGGAGTGCCGTCCATCGTCAAACCAGCCACCCAGACGGCGCCCGTCGCGGTCGACTGTGTCCGGCTCATGATCGAATCCGGTCTCCTACCCGCTGGTTCGCTCCAGATCATTGCCGGCGCAGGCCGAGACCTCATTGACCACCTCGACGAGCGGGACCACCTCGCCTTCACCGGGTCCGCCGACACCGCCCGCCTTCTGCGTAGCTCCGAGGCCGTCCAGAACCGTGGTCTGCGTTTCTCCGCCGAGGCCGACTCCCTCAACGCCGCGATCCTCGCCCCGGACGCCACACCGGACACCCCGGAGTTCGACGCCTACATCAGGATCCTGTTCGGCGAGATGACCGCGAAGGCCGGACAGAAGTGCACCGCCGTCCGACGCGCGATCGTGCCGTCGACACTCGTGGACACCGTCGTCGACGCACTCGCGGCAAAGATCAGTGACAAGGTCGTCCTCGGCGACCCCCGCGAGGACGGCACCACGATGGGGCCTCTGGTCTCCACTGCTCAGCAAGCCGACGTCGCTGCCGCAGTCCAGACCCTGGTCGATGCCGGTGCGACCGTGCGACACGGTGGCGGAGTCCCGGACGGAATCGACGGAGGCGCCTTCTTCTCTCCCACGATCCTGTCCGTAGACGACGCTCGGACGCCCGCCGTCCACGACACCGAGGCCTTCGGCCCCGTGGTCACCGTCATCGGTTACGACGACAGGCTCACCGGAGACATAGCTGACGCGATCGAACTAGCCAACCTCGGCCGCGGCTCGCTGGTAGCGTCCCTCGTCACCAATGACATGCAGACTGCCGCCACCGTGTCACGCGGCATCGCTCCCCTGCACGGACGCCTCCACCTTGTCAACAGGCAGGACGCGAAAACCTCCACCGGTCACGGCTCGCCACTGCCCGTCCTGGTCCACGGCGGTCCCGGACGCGCCGGCGGCGGCGAAGAGCTCGGTGGTGTCCGCGGCATCAAGCACTTCATGCAACGTACCGCAGTGCAGGGTTCCCCCGACCATCTCACCGCGGTCACCGGTGAATGGGTCCGCGGTGCTGCCGCGCACACTGTCACACGGCAGGCCATCGATGCAGGCACCGGCATCCATCCTTTCCGGAAATCACTGGCAGACCTACGGATCGGTGATCAGCTGGTCTCCGAACCACGGACGGTGACGCTGGACGACATCCAGTACTTCGCCGACACCACCGGCGACACCTTCTACGCCCACACCGACGAAGCTGCGGCTACCGCGAACCCGTTCTTCCCCCGTCGGGTCGCCCACGGGTACCTGCTCGTCAGCTGGGCCGCGGGTCTTTTCGTCGAGCCGGATCCCGGGCCGGTCCTCGCCAATTACGGGCTCGAGAATCTTCGCTTCATCACGCCCGTCAGCTACGACGACACCATCCGCGTCACGCTGACGGCAAAGCGCATCACCCCGCGCGTCACCGACGACTACGGGGAGGTCTGTTGGGATGCCCTGATCACCAATCAGAACGATGACATCGTCGCCACCTACGACGTATTGACCCTCGTGGAGAAGGAAGACACCACCTACGCGACCTGGGGAAAATGATGAGTGCCACTACCACCCTGCAGACCACCGCAGAGACAATCCTCGCCCCCGGCGTCGCCGACGACCCTGCATTTGACTGGGTCCGCGGCATGTTCCGCGACGACCGCGCCTCCCAGTTCCTCGGCATCACGATCACCACACTCTCCGAAGGGCTCTGCGAAGGCGAATTCACCCTGCGTTCCGAGATGTGCAACGGACACGGAAACGCCCAGGGCGGGTTCCTCTACGCCTTCGCCGACTCCCTGTTCGCCGGGGCATGCAACGCCGGCGGGCAGCCGACCGTGGCCGCATTCAACACCATGCACTACATCGCGCCGGGAAAGGAGGGCCAACGTATCCACGGCCGCGCCATCCAGTCCGACACCTGGGGACGCAACGGCATCACTGATGTCGAACTCGCCTGTGACGGTCGTGTCATCGCACAATTCCGCGGCACCTCACGTGCCGTCACTCTCAAGTAGTCCCCGACTATCTCCGCTGTACCCGTCATAGCTGTTCACGCCTGCTCTCCACCGAATCCCTCTGGAGTCCCCCGTGGCTACACTCGCCCCGGGCGCCATGCCCGCGCCCGAACCCACCAGTACCGCCGTCCCCACCGACGTTCGCTCGCCTGAGCGCCGACGTGAGGAACGTCGGGTCCTCGCCGGCACGATGGTCGGCACCACCATCGAGTGGTACGACTTCTTCATCTACGCTCAGGCCGCAGCATTCGTCTTCGCGCCACTGTTCTTCGAACCCGTCGGATCCCAGAGCACACTCGCCCAGATCTTCTCCTGGGCGTCACTGGGCATCAGCTTTCTGTTCCGCCCCCTCGGCGCCGTCATCGCCGGACACCTGGGCGACCGCTACGGGCGGAAGCTTCTCCTCGTCCTCACCCTCGTCGGGATGGGGCTGGCCACCGCACTGATCGGGTTACTTCCCACCTACGCCTCCATCGGGGTCGGAGCACCGATACTGCTCGTCCTGCTCCGCATTCTCCAAGGACTGTCCGCTGGAGGTGAGTGGGGCGGTGCCGCCCTGATGGCCGTCGAGCACGCGCCGCGGGAGAAGCGGGGCTGGTTCGGTGCCTACCCGCAGATCGGTGTTCCGCTCGGCCTCATCCTCGCAACCACATTCATGATGGTCTTGACCAGCTCCATGTCCGACGACGCCTTCCTCTCCTGGGGATGGAGGATCCCGTTCCTCTCGTCGATCATCCTGATCCTGACCGGCTACGTGATCCGCCAGTCTGTGGACGAATCGCCGGTGTTCGTGGAGATGCAGGCCCGCAAGAAGGAGGCGTCCGCGCCACTGAGCTCACTGTTCCGGCACCACTGGCGGGGTGTCGTCCTCGCCGCCCTGATCTTCGCCGGCACCAACGCCGTGGGCTACATGATCATCGCGTTCTTCTCCTCCTACGGCACCTCACAACTAGGCATGACAAAGACATCTACTCTGGTTGTCGCCCTCTGCGGCGGCGCCGTCTGGTTGGTCTTCACCTTCCTCGGCGGGTGGATGTCCGACCGCATCGGCAGGCGCATGACCTTCATGATCGGCTATGCCTTGCTGATCGTCTGGTTGATCCCGATGTGGTCGCTGATCGACACCGGCGAGACAGGGATGTTCATCCTCGCCGTGGTGATCCTGGGCATAGCACTGGGCCCCTGTTACGCACCGCAGCCAGCCCTGTACGCCGAAATGTTCCCCGCCCGCGTGCGCTACTCCGGTACCTCGATCGGCTATGCGATCGGTTCCGTCATCGGCGGGGCTTTCGCACCGTTGATCGCACAGCTACTGCTCGACTCGACAGGACAGTCCTGGACGATCGGCCTGTACCTGGCGATCGTGTGTGTCATTTCCTTCCTGGCCGCCTGGGCAGTTCCGAAGTCCGTGGAGAAGGGGGACCTGCGGGTGTGACAACCGTAAGATGCCCCGGAACAATCAACGCCATCCCCTCCTAGGAGTCATTTTGACCAACTTACCCACCACCCTGCCGCCCCTGCCCTCCAGCTACGACGAGCTACTCGCCGCTGTTTCAGCGACTGCTGACCTGGGACGGCCCGTCTACGATCCAGCGACCGGTGAGCTCATCAGCCATGCACCCGTGCACGGTGCCGATGTTCTCGACGACGCCGTCACCACAGCGCGCACCGCACAGAAGGATTGGGCGCGGCGCACTGATTCCGAACGCCGCGACCTGCTCCTTCGCGCGGCCGATGCACTGGAAGCCGTCGCCGAACCGCTAGCGGAGCTGCTCTCCCGCGAGCAGGGTAAACCGCTGAACGGTCCGAATGCCCGCTTCGAGGTCGGTGGCTGTCAGGCCTGGACCCGTACTGCCGCCACCACGCCGCTTCCCGAAGAAGTCCTGGTTGACGATGGTGAAACCTACGCGACCCTCGCGTACCGACCAATAGGCGTCGTCGGTGCCATCGGCCCCTGGAACTGGCCGATGCTGATCTCCATCTGGCAAATCGCGCCGTCGCTGCGCATGGGAAACACGGTGATCCTCAAGCCATCAGAGAACACCACCCTCTCGGTGCTGGCCATGTGTCACGTAATCAACCAGGTTCTCCCGGACGGGCTCCTGACAGTCGTCGCCGGTGACCGCGCAGTCGGGCGTCTCGTCCCCACCCACCCCGGAATCGACAAGATCATGTTCACCGGCTCGACAGCCACCGGCAGAAAGATCGCGGAAGGTGCGGCGGGGACCATCAAACGTCTCACGCTGGAACTCGGAGGAAATGACGCCGGCATCGTCCTGGGGGACGCATTCGGCGCCGATACTTCCGACCCGGAGGTCGTTGCCGCCAACGACAAGGTCGCCGAAGGGATCTTCTGGGGAGCGTTCATTAACACCGGGCAGACATGCGCGGCCCTCAAGCGGCTCTACGTACCTGACTCCATCTACGACGTCGTCTGTGAGTCACTGGTCCGGGTAGCTGCCAAAATGCCGATGGGGGTGGGATTGTCCGAAGAGAACGTCCTCGGACCGCTTCAGAACCAGAACCAGTTCGACATCGTCGACGATCTCGTGAAGAAGGCCGTCGAATCCGGCGCGACAGTACTCCTGGGCGCCGACCCTGACTACGACGCCGCCGGGTTCTTCTACCCGACCACGCTGATCTCCGACATCGACGGGAACAACCCCCTGGTGACTGAGGAGCAGTTCGGACCGGCCCTGCCGATCATCAGGTACTCCACGTTGGACGAGGCGATCACAGAAGCCAACCGGTTGAACGTGGGCCTGGGTTCATCCGTGTGGTCAGCGGACCGGGAAGCGGCGCGCACAGTCGCGGAACAGATTGAAGCAGGCACGACCTGGATAAACTCCCACGGGACGATCGATCCCCGAGTTCCTTTCGGTGGCATCAAGAGCTCCGGCTACGGGCTTGAGTTCGGGACAGAGGGGCTCAAGCACGTCGCGGTGCCCCATGTGATCAACGGTTGACGACCCCCACGCGGGAAGAAGGCCCCTCGCCGAAGCGAGGGGCCTTTCCATTGGTTCCCTCATGAGGAACATCACGTGTCAGTGTCCGCAGTCGCAGTCCCTGCCCTCGCAGCAACCGTGAGCCTTCGTCGGCTCCGGGACGTCGAGGGCGGGGTTACGATCGAAGAACCCCTCTGCGCGCAATGTAAAACCCACGCTGTCGACCGGCATGATCGGCCAGTCCTCAGTACGGGGAAAGTGTGTGAGGCCGAAGGTGTGCCAGACGACGTCCTGCTGGCCGTCGAGGTCACGGTCCGCCTCGATCCAGTCCGTGATCCCGTCGATCCCCGGATTCTGGTTCGCGAAATCGGACGTCGGGTACTTCTGGGATTCGTCGTACCGTGTCACCCAAAGCGCGTGCCGCATTACCGCAGCCCGACGTGCGATCGACGACTCCGGGTCTGCGAGAAGGGGTGGTCCGCCGTTCGGATGGAGTTTGTATCCGACCGGTTGTCCCAGCCTGTTGACTGATTCGGGGTTCGAAATCACCCAGGCACGTCCCTTCGTACCATCACTGTCGCGTATCGCCTGACGTTCGGTAGGCAACACCGTTCGTTGACGGGTGAATGCATTGCCCCGGGGATTGTCTGGTCCGAGCGGAACCCTCACTACATCCTCTTCCTCAACTCTCGAGGGGCCACCGTCGAGGGCAAAGTCCAGGCGTGCGGCGAAGAGGTGCTGATGGAAAGGCGCTCCCAACCCCGGCGCAACCTCAGACGTGTGGGATGGATCGTCCAGGTACCCGGAGCTAAACAGGATCCCGGTGGCCTTTGCGTCGAACTCAATGGTTCCGTCCAGGTAGAGGTACCAGTAAAACCCGTAGTCGTAGTTCCCCACAGTGGTGAAGAACGAAATCACCAGTCGCCGGTTACGCCGTGTGTACGAGGTCTCCGTCCACAGGTCGGAGTGCTTGGCAAGGATCGACCAGTCTTCCTCGTGCATACAGATGCCGTTACTGATGGTCCGCGGATTAGCGTCATTGTCAGCGATCGTCGGAGAGAGGTAGGTGATCTCTCCCAGACAGTCGCAACCCAGTTCCAGGGAGTTCGCGCATTGGCCGATAAGGTACTCACCCGTGTCGAAGTAGTTCTGCCACGACCGAACCGGGCTGGGGTCTCCGTATGGAACGACCATCTCCGCGATGGAGGCACGATTGAGGATCCGGCGACGTCGTGGGTTGGCGGGGTCGGCGGGGTTGACGTCGTCGAAGCAGACATTGTAAAGGACGAGACCGTCGCGCATGTCAAACCCTATGTCGAGACTCCACCGTTCCCACTCGACATGGTTGCCGTCAGACACGGTGAAGGACGGCCCGTCAGGCTGCGTGATCACAATGGGCTTCTGTGTCTCCCGCAGTGGTCCGGTAAGTTCCTCTGACGTGTAGTCGCCGCTCTCTTCCGGAATGTCGACGACGAAAAAATCCTCTACATCGGTGACCGCGCCGATGGTGAGGTCGATGTGGGCGAGGAGACCCTCGATCGGGTGGGCCCAGGCAGGTTCCTCCGGGGTGGGCTGAACGAAGGCGAGCCCGCGGAGCATGCGATGACCGGCTTCTCCCGGATAATCGAAGACACCTGCGGACAACGGTGCGACACGGACCGTTGCGACGTCGAGACCCCGCTTGTCCAGGGCCGCCAGCCACCGGTCGTCCGCAGCCAGGAGCTCCTCAACGACCCCGAAATCCTCGTCCTTCACAGGGAGTTCGCCAGCAAGACTAGTATCCAGGACCGTCGTCGACTCGATACTCCCCTCCGACACGGACACGACGGTGTCACGCGACGTGTCATCACTGGTTTCGACGGTCTGCACCCTGAAACGCCGGTTCACGGGGGCTTCTTCCACCTCAGGGAACGGCGGATCTATCAACCCGAGGTATGCCAGTCGGGTAGTGCCGGTGAAGAGTCCGGAGGACACGAGAATCTCCCGCACCCTGGTGACTTCCTCCGGTGTCACGAGTGTGTGTGCCATGACTGCTCACTCCTTCGGCCGGTTGTCGACCAGTCGCTTTGCCTTGCCCT
Source organism: Corynebacterium glyciniphilum AJ 3170 (assembly GCF_000626675.1). Classification (NCBI taxonomy): domain Bacteria; kingdom Bacillati; phylum Actinomycetota; class Actinomycetes; order Mycobacteriales; family Corynebacteriaceae; genus Corynebacterium; species Corynebacterium glyciniphilum. Next base: position 2,703,031 of record NZ_CP006842.1, read on the forward strand.
CACCAGTGTCAAGCTCCCGGAGGACCTCGACCGCGGTCGAGATTCCGATACGGTTTTTGATCTCACGGGTCAGCCAGGCGGCAGCGTCGTCACGGTGACCGTCACTGAGCCCGTCGACGGCTTCGACCTTGATCGTCAACGTGTCCATCCTCCCCTTCCTATCGAGAACGCACTGGTAGCGCGGACGCAGATCCGTATGTTCAGTGATGATCTCCTCGAACTGGGAGGGGAAGCAGTTGACTCCCCGCAGGATGATCATGTCATCGTTCCGGGCGAGGATCTTGTCGATCCGGCGCATCGACCGAGCCGTCCCGGGCAACAATCTGGTGAGGTCGTGGGTGCGGTAACGAATGACGGGGAACGCCTCCTTGGTCAGTGAGGTGATCACCAGCTCCCCTACCTGGCCGTCCGGCAACTGCTCTCCAGTCTCCGGGTCAACGATCTCCGGGTAGAAGTGGTCCTCCCAGATCGTCAAACCGTCCCGGGTCTCGACACACTCCTGGGCAACCCCAGGCCCCATCACTTCAGACAGGCCGTAGATGTCGGTGGCGGTGATACCCATGACGTTCTCCAGCTCGTCACGCATGCCCGCTGTCCAGGGTTCTGCCCCGAAGATCCCGGCACGGATAGAGGTCCCCGAGGGGTCAATGCCTTCCTTCATCATCCGGTCAACGATATTGAGCATGTACGACGGCGTGCACATGATGCCGTCGGGCTCAAAGTCCTGAATGATCTGGACCTGGCGTTCCGTCATCCCCCCGGAGGTGGGGATAGCGGTGGCACCGAGCTTCTCGACTCCGTAGTGCACGCCGAGCCCACCGGTGAACAGACCGTAGCCGAAGGCGACCTGGATCTTGTCGCCGGGGCGCATTCCACCAGCGCGGAGCGACCTGGCCACCAGTTCCGACCACGTCTCGATGTCCTTGTGGGTATACCCGACAACAGTGGGGCGTCCCGTCGTCCCGGACGAGGCATGGACGCGCGCGATCTGTTCCTGGGGTACGGCGAACATACCGAAGGGGTAGTTCTGTCGGAGGTCCTCCTTTTCAGTCATCGGGAACTTCGCCAGGTCCGCCATCTCCCGGAAGTCATCCGGGTGAACACCAAGGTCGGTGAAGGCCTTCCGGTAATGAGGCACGTTGTAGTACACGTGTCGCAGCGTGGCCTTCGCCCGGTTGATCTGCAGTGCCGTGATCTCGTCACGTGAGGCGTATTCGATGTCCAGTTCCGGGCCGCCGCCGGCGACGCGGTTCGTGATCAGCGCAGTCATGCTCACCATCTCTTCTCGCAGTGGGGATTACCCTGAACCGTCCGACCGTTCGGTCGGTAGGTGGGATGATCGATATCCTACACAAAACATGACCCGAGTCACTAACTACGCGGCGATCCCCCGAAAAACCAGCTGTACAACATTGTCCTGCAGCGCCCCGACACCGGTCTTACCCTCCGAGTCGAACCACTCCACGACAGAATTCACCATGCCGAGCTGAAGCCTCGCCTGGAGTCGAGCATCGACATCCCCCCTGATCTCCCCCGCATCTTGCGCATGAACCATCAGATCCTCCACGAAGCGCGTCAACTCGCGCCGCCGTCCGAGTGCGGCAGTCTCCACCGGTGAATTGCCCCGCAGGCGGAGCAGCAGCGCGACATACGGTCGGTCATCAATCGCCAATCTGACCGACTCTCGCAGCAGGTACTCGAGCTTCTCACTCCAGTTCCCCTCAAGCGCCTCACACCTGCGCCTGGCGGACTCCAGGCCGGCGAGAGCCCGGTCGGATGCCACCTCAAGGATCTCCTCCTTGGAAGCCACATGGTGGTAGATGCCCGCCTTCGATATCCCCAGCTCCTTGGCGAGCATCCCCATGCTGGTGGCCTCATAACCACGACGGTTGAAGACCTCGACACACGTACGCAGGACAGTTTCACGGTCGTAGGCGTTACGCCCTCGAGTCTCAACCACCACAGTCCCACTCCTCACCATTGTCTTTATTCAGACTGTACTCACGAGACTCACCGACGCAGCGCTCCAACCCCTGGAAACCACGAAATAGAGGTACGGGTCGTAGCGGTTCAGAAGTTGCTCCGCAGGAACCCGTAGGCGGGGTTCACTCCCCCGTTGCCCCCGTAGCTCGAGACATGGGCGTACTGCCCCGGCGCCAATCCGAAGGGAACCTCGGCGACCATGCTCCGGTTGTCCGTGCCACGGATGTCGGAACTGCCGGTCAGCCCCTGGTCAAGAGCGGTCATCTGGGTGATTGCCTCCGCGCGGCCACGCGTATTTTTCGTACGCTCATCAGAGTTGCAGATGTAGTCAGCAGAGTCACAGACATCCATGACCCGGTCTGCAAGCTCACCGTAACCTCCGGGAAGTGCCCCAAAAACCCCTTCCCCACCGCGGGCGGTGCCGCCCTCCACTGAACCTGCACCTCGGTTAGGGCTGGAGATCACTGCGGCAGAGCCGAACCTATCCGCATCGATCGGCCCCCGTCCGTGCCCGATATCTGCCGCCACCCGGGACGCCACGTCCGCTCCCAGTGAATAACCGGCGAGACTGATCGTCGACGAGGGACACTGGGCTGCCGTGCCAGCGATGAGCTGACGGGTCTTGGCAATACCGTCCGCCTGGATCTGCGTGTACGCAGTGGAGACGAACGGGACGGCGTTGTAGGCGACCGTCCGGGTCGTGGAGGTCCCGAATGTCTCGAGCATCGCCCCGAGATCCGAGGTGTAAGCACCCACCGGCAGATTGTCGGGCATCCCCGGCGCCGACTGGCCGCCGCCAGGAACAATCACGACGATATCCGGCTCACACCGGGGGATGGCGGGAGTAGCCACGACACCGGTGGAGAATCCGACAGCGGACGCCACCGGAGCGCTGACGACGGCCACCGCGACGGCAACTGCCGCAGCGCCGACAGTTGAGCGCATTCCGCGACGGCGGTGGGAGAGATTGAGACGCACGGGAACTCCTGGGAGGGGTGTACAAACTCCGACATGAAACAACGTCAGGATTATAAGCACGTCTTCTCCCCCGGGGCGCCGCAACCCCGGGGACCGTCCCGGGACCATCCGGGACCGGGCAGGACAGAAAACCCCCGGCCTGCAAATGCAGACCGGGGGCTGTCGGTGGAGCCGCCGGGAATTGAACCCGGGTCCTTCGCGACCTTGCCAGGGCTTCTCCGTGCGCAGTCCGCGGTCATCTCTGCTCGGCTCTCCGGGTCATGCGGACGTGCCCGGATGATGAGCCCAGTCGTCCTGAAATGTCCGCTACTCGCCCGAACGACAGGACGGTAGCGTCAAGTCCCTTAGCTGATGCCAGTGACCGGGTCAGGGACCTACCCGGGCTGACAGACACGCGGTCGCTGATTAGGCAGCGAGGGCGTAGTCGCGCTGAGTGTTCTTCTCGGCGCCTATAGGTTGCTGCGACGCTTACGGTGGTCTCCAGCCTGCACCGGCACGCTTCCCCTGGCTCAATGCACGAAGTCGAAACCTGATCGACCCCTTGTAGTGCATCCCCGCCACCGGAAAGCTCGGCGATGGCAGGATGGCTCACTCTAGTTCGGGTGAGTTACCCCAGTCAACCTGGACGCTCAGCCCTTTATTCCCTTGATCCGGCGACCCAGTTCACGGGTCGCCTCACGCTCCTCGGTGCGACGCTTGATGTCCTGGCGCTTGTCGTAGTCCTGTTTACCGGTCGCCAGCGCCAGCTCAACCTTCAAGCGTCCTGACACGAAGTAGAGTTGCAGCGGCACCAGGGTGTTGTTTCCGTCGCGGACTTTCCCCATCAACGAGTCGATCTCGCCACGGTGGAGCAGGAGCTTGCGAACCCGACGCGGCGAGTGGTTCGTCCACGTCCCCTGTGCATATTCGGGAATGTGGAGGTTACGCAGCCACACCTCGCCGTCATCGATGGTGGCGAAGGCGTCCACCAGCGACGCTTTGCCCTCGCGCAACGCCTTGACCTCGGTCCCGACGAGGGCCACGCCAGCCTCAACGGTGTCGAGGATACGGTAATTGTGGCGGGCCTTACGGTTGGTGGCGACGACGAGCGGGCCACCGTTCTTCGTGCCGGCCTTCCCCGACTTGGCGGCCTTCTCGCCCTTTTTCCGTCCGGAATCCACCGGTGTGCTCTTCTTCGCCATAGCCCGACGAAGTCTACCTGCTTACTTCTTCACGTACCAGCGCAGTGTGACCTGCGCAGTCACCCCGGCGACGAGAGCGCCGGCGACGATGACAAACGGAGAGACGAGCCAGATGTCGGATGCGGTGATTCTGGCTATCAGGTTCGCGTCGTACAACGACCCCAATGCCTGATCCAGCAGGAAGCTCTTGCCCAGCAGCAGCGCCCCCACCGACAGGAGGGAACCGATGAGGGACGCCAGCACGGCTTCGAGGATGAACGGCGCCTGGGTGTACCACCGGGTTGCACCGACCATGCGCATGATGCTGGTTTCGTGACGGCGGGAGAATGCGGCGAGCTGCACCATGTTCATGATCAGGAAGACCGCGGCAACCGCCTGCACGGCGGCCAGAACGAAGCTGGCGTTACGCACCGCATCGAGATTCTGCGTCGCCCCACGCAGGTCGTCCTGCTGGTCGACGATGGTCGCAACTCCGGGCTTCTCGGCGATCTCGTCGATGGGACTGGTGTCCAACGGGTCGGCCAGGCGAACGTGCAGCGCCGCAGGGAAGGCGTCCTGCGAGGTCTGCTCGACGAGGACGGGATCGGACTGACCGAAAAGCTCCACGAAACGCTCGTAGCTCTGGTCCTTGTTGCGGTAGGTCACCGACTCGACGTCGTCGTCATTCTCGAGGGTGTCCCGGATGTCCTTGCAGACATCACTGGAACAGTCGAGGTCGTTGGCGGAGATCTCGTCGTCGAGCTGGACCATCACCTCGATCCGGTCGAGGTAGAGCTCCTTGGTGTCGGCGGTCATGTTGGTGATCAGTACACCGGTGGCCAGCAGGGCCAGGGAGATCGCGGTGGTGATGATCATCGCGACGGTCATCGTCACGTTACGGGTCAGCCCCGCGAAGGCTTCCTTGAGGACGAAACGGATCTTCATGGTCGTGTTCCTTCCCTAGCGCCCGACGGCGTAGATGCCGTGGGCGTCGTCGCGGACGAGCTTTCCGTTGGACAGTTCCAGCACGCGGCGCCGCATGGAGTCGACGGCGACGTCATCGTGGGTACTCATCACGACGGTGGTACCACCGCGGTTGATGCGATTGAGCAGTGCCATGATCTCTGCCGAGGTGTCCGGGTCCAGGTTGCCCGTGGGCTCGTCGGCGAGCAGGACGAGAGGACGGTTCGCTGTGGCGCGGGCAATAGCGACACGTTGCTGCTCACCGCCGGAGAGTTCATCAGGCATCCGCTGTCCCTTGCCCGCGAGGCCGACCATGTCCAGGACTTCCGGGACCGCCTTCTCGATAGCCTCCCGACGCCGACCGGTCACCTCCAGCGCGAAGGCGACATTGTCGTACACATTCTTGTTCGGCAGCAGCCGGAAGTCCTGGAAGACGTATCCGATCTTCTGCCGGAGCTGAGGGGTCTTCCGTTTGGGGAGGGTGTTGACGTGGAAGTCGGCGACGTGGAGATCGCCCGCGTCGACTTCCTCCTCGCGGATCATGAGCTGCAGGAACGTCGACTTTCCCGAACCGCTGGGACCGATGAGGAAGACGAACTCCCCTTTCTCGATCTCAACCGAGATGTCCTGCAATGCAGGCCGGGTGGACGTCCGGTATGTCTTGCTGACCTTGTCGAATGTGATCACGTCGCTACCGTACCCGACCCCGTGGGACAAAAGAAACAGATGTGACTGCTGTGACAGGTCTATTTCTGTGCATTTCCTGCACGTCGCCTGCCGCGTTGGTAGTCTGCTCCCCCATGACGCCACAGGAGACCCCGACCTCGTCGGAGACAGTAAAGACGTCGGAGAAGAAGAGCAGCCGCACCCCCGGCATTCTCGGATGGGTGGAGCGCCTCGGCAATCTCCTGCCGAACCCGTTCTGGCTTTTCGTGTGTCTGGCGGGAATCGTCCTCGTGGCGAGCTGGCTGGGCTCCCTGATCGGGATGCACGCCACCGATCCCCAGTCCGGTGACGACGTCGAGGTCACCAACCTCCTCAGCACAGACGGACTGCAGCTGATCGTCTCTGAGGCCGTCACGAACTTCACCTCCTTCCCACCACTCGGCGTGATCATCACCGTGATGCTCGGCGTCGCGGTGGCCGAGCATTCCGGCCTCATCTCCGCGGCAGTGCGGTCCATGGTGGCCCGGACGGGCCCCAAAACCCTGACTTTCGCCGTCGCCCTGGCCGGTGTCACCGGCTCTATCGCCTCGGACGCCATCTTCATCGTCATCATCCCTCTCGGCGCGATGGCTTTCAACGCCCTGGGACGGTCACCCATCGTGGGCGCGATCGTCGCGTTCGCCGCCGCAGCCGCAGGCTTCGACGCCTCGCTGCTGCTCAACATCACCGATGTCCTGCTCGCCGGCCTGTCGACCAGTGCCGCACAGCTCGTGGACCCCGAGTACGTGGTGAACCCCCTGGCGAACTACTACTTCGTCATCGCCTCCTCGATCGTTCTCGCCCTGATCATCACAGCGCTGACCGAACTGTTCATGGACAAGAAGATCCACCAGATCGTCGATCACGACGACATCAACTACGACGAGGTCAATTTCACCGACGAGGACGGCCATGTCGTCACCGACCTGACGCTGAAGGACAGTGAGCGCGGCGGTCTCAAGCTCGCCGGTCTCGCAGGTGCCGCCTTCCTGGCGGTCTACTTCGCTCTTCTGTTCATCCCCGGGTCACCGCTGCAGGGTGACGGTGGAGCTGTCATGGAGAGCCCGCTGATCACCGACATCGCCGTGCCTATCTCCGTCGGGTTCTTCCTGCTGGGCACCGTGTACGGACTGACCGTCAAGAGCATCACGAAAGCCACCGACATTCCGGACTTCATGGCCAAAGGCCTGCAGACGATGTTGCCGATGCTGGTGCTGTTCTTCGTCGTCTCACAGTTCATCGCCTGGTTCGAGGCGTCAAACCTGGGTATCTGGTTGTCGATCAAGGGCTCGGACCTGCTGCAGAGCTGGGACCTCCCCACCCCCGTGCTGTTCGCGTGCTTCGTCCTGATGGTGGCTTTCCTCAACATGATGATCACCTCCGGCTCGGCACAGTGGGCGCTGATGGCCCCCATCGTGGTGCCCATGATGATGTACATCGGGATCTCTCCTGAAGTCACACAGATGCTGTACCGCATCGGCGACTCCACGACCAGCATCGTCACCCCGATGAACCCCTACTTCGCCATGGCGTTCGCGTTCCTGCTGCGCTACTACAAGAAAGCCGGGCTCGGCACGCTGATGTCGATGACGATCCCCTACTGCCTGACGATGATGCTGGGCTGGTTCCTGCTCTTCCTCGCCTGGTGGGCGCTGGGCGTCCCGCTCGGCCCCGGCGCGCCGATGGAGTACCCGGCGGGCTGAACGCCATGAGTCAGAGGACACGGTACTGCTGCCGCCCCTCGCGATCGCGCACCATGACCCCGCGGCGGCGTAGACCGTCCAACGCCTCCTCGGCCGCACCGGGCCGATCGTCCGCCAACGCCCGACGTCTGGCCCGCAGCAGCTCCTCGGCCTCGTCACCCAGGCGACCGTCGCCCTCGACCCACGTGGTGTAGTCCTGCGAGTACGGGTCGACCGACTCCAGCTCCGGAAAGCCGTGGTCGCGCAGGGCCATCCGCAGGCCCGGGAGCATCTCATCCTCGACCGGACCGCGGAACACCTCGCGTGTCTCCTCGTCGAGGACGATCAGTTCCTTCTTCTCGGCAATCACCCGGCGGGCCCGGGACCGCAGAAGATGCCGGTCAGCATCCTTTGAGTGCACCGTGATCCCGTCCGCCCCGACCTCGACCGACCCCGCACTGTCGGACCAGGACGCGACGATCACGAACCCGACCACCGCGCCGACCACGGTCAGAACAGGCAGGGCCCAGACAAACGACAGTTCAGCGGCGAGACGCAACGGCCCCGGCGCATCCCCGATCAGCCCGATCAACCACCCCACCAGGGGCCCGACGATGAATGCGGCGATCAGCCCCGCTACCGCACCACCGACAGTGAAGATCGTCGTATATCTGGCGGGGATCCGCACAGTTGTCGTGCCACCAGAGTCACTCATGGTCTTTTCCTCCACGGTCTGTTCCTTTCAGGTACCCCAGGACGGTCCGGCGGACTTCGGGGGACGGCGACCGTCCCGGCTCGGCGTTGAGATAGCAGGCGTCGATGATCGTGAGCACCCACTGCGCAGCGAAAGACGGGTCCAACGTCCTGTCGATCTGACCGTCCTGCATTGCGCGGGAGATCAGTGCGGCAAGGCCGGCACGTTGCGTCGCGGCCGCCTGCTCCGACGCCGCGATGAGCTCGGGGTCGTGCCCCATCCTGCGCAGGGACTCCACCAGCATCCCCTGCGCATAGGGGTAGGCGGCCTCCGCTGCCAGCGCGTCGACGATCGCAAGGACCGCCTCGAGCGGGTCCGCAGCATCGGCATGCTCAGCAATGAGCCGTTCTGCGGCCGGGATGTCCTGCTCGAACGGAGCACGGAACAATGACGCTTTGTCCGGGAAGTAGTAGAAGATGCTCGCCGGACTGGTGCCGACGGCGGCGGCGATCTGCGCCACGCTGGTGTTCTCGAATCCCTGGGTCGCGAAGAGACGTGCGGCCTCGTCGGCGATCCGTGACTTCTTCCGTGCCACCTCGTCCGGGTCCGTCCGACGTGCCATGTACTGTCCTCCCTTGCGGTCCGTATTATTTGACTGATCAGTCAGATAATACACAAGGGTGGTCGCCGGGCACACCCGCCAGGGCTCCGTCACCGGCACGCCACCTGCCGTGGGCGTAGGCTCGGGCCTCACATCGCCCACGCGCCCACTCTCCTCTGCCCTTGCGCGCCGTGGAACAGAACGACACCGCCGTCCGGACATGCTCCCGGACGCATACGACGAGAGCGAGGAGCGCCGTGCTGCACGACCTACCGGCAAGCGATCTCATGGCACTGACAGGTCTACGACCCGTCGGCGACCGCCCTCCTGCTGCCTGGTGACCGCCTCAGCCAACCAGCTCATCCCCCGTCACTGATGAACACGGGTCGGCACGCCGACCCACAGGAGATTGATCATGTCACCGCACACGTCACCGTCCACACCCACCGCCGACACCGGTGCGACGTCCCCCGCAACCACCCGTCCCGAGAAAGCAGACGACGTGGAAGCCGTGGTCAAGCGCTCACTCGGGCTCGCCGACAACTGGCTGCAGGTCAAGGAAACGAGCAAGTCGACCAAGCAACTCGCGGACATGGTCCACGAGCCCAGTGGCGTGGAATTCACCTTCAGCTTCGTCGACCGCGTCGCCCGCCCTGAAGACAACAAGGTCGCGGCCGACGAGTTCGCCAAGATCGCCCACCCGGTCAAGCGGCAGGCACCGGTGCCGGGTTTTCTCGGCATCGTCGACCAGATCCTCATGACCGCCGGGTCAATAGCCGCGCCACTGCTTCCCCAGATTGTGATGCCGATCGCGCGTGCGTACCTGCGCTCCGTGGTGGGACACCTCGTCCTCGACGCTGAGGGCTCGACGATGGACAAGATGCTGGACGATGCCCGCGAATCCGGCTTCCGCCTCAACATCAATCTCCTGGGCGAGGCCGTCCTCGGCGAAGACGAGGCCGTGCGCCGTCGCGACGACCTCATCGACCTGGTACGTAACCCCAAGGTCGACTACATCAGCGTCAAACCCTCCGCCGTCGTGTCCCAGCTGAACCACTGGGACCTTGACGGATCCACCGAGAGGCTGAAGGAACGGCTCCGCCCGCTCTACCGTGAAGCCCTGAAGCGCTCACCGCACCCCTTCATCAACATGGACATGGAGGAGTACAAGGACCTTGATCTCACCTTGAGGATCTTCACCGAACTGCTCGGCGAGGACGAATTCCTCGACCTCGAGGCAGGGATCGTCCTACAGGCCTACCTCCCGGACTCCTTCGACGCGCTCCGCCAGCTCACCGACTTCGCCCAGACACGCCGTGAACGTGGCGGGGCGAAAGTCAAGGTACGGATCGTCAAGGGTGCGAACCTGTCGATGGAGCGTGTGGACGCCGAAATCCACGACTGGCCCCAGACGCCCTACCTCACGAAGGCCGAGGTGGACGCGAACTACCTCCGACTGCTCGACTGGGTCCTTCGTCCGGAATACTCCGACGCCATCCGCATCGGTGTGGCCACCCACAACGTCTTCCACATGGCGCTGGCGCACGAGCTTTCCGTCGAACGCGGCGTCGAAGACCAGATCGACGCGGAAATGCTGCAGGGCATGGCGCCGGCCCAGGCCGAAGCCGTGCGGAACGTCGTCGGCGAGGTGATCCTCTACACCCCGGTCGTCAAGAAGGAGAACTTCGACGTCGCGGTGAGCTACCTCGTCCGCCGCCTCGAGGAGAACGGCGCCAAGCAGAACTTCCTGTACGCCATGTTCACTCCCGAAGATGACGAAGAGACCGGCATGACCCCCATGGAGGGGCAGCGCGAACGCTACCTTGCCGCGGTTCGAGACCGGTGGTCCACCGACGCCGGGCCCCGTCGTACACAGGACCGCGCCGAGGAGTCCCGCGAGAAACTCGGTGCCCGCTCTGCCAGCGTCCCCGGCAACTTCGTCAACGAGCCGGATACGGACTCCGACCTGCCGGCCAACCGTGAGTGGGCTGCACGTATCGTCGACCCGTCCTCCGACCCCGGCCCGGCGGTCAGCGAGGAGGTCTCCGACCCCGCCACCGTCGACAAGGCCGTCGAACGCGCCCTGGAAGCACACGATGCCTGGGCGTCGAAAACCGGCGCAGAGCGCGCCGAGATGCTGGACCGTGCCGCCGATGCCCTCGCCGACAACCGCCACCGCCTTATCGCTGCCGCCGTCCACGAGGCGGGCAAGACGGTAGCGGAAACCGACCCCGAAGTCTCCGAGGCCATCGACTTCTGCCGGTACTACGCGGAATCTGCGCGCAAGATCGACCGTCACCGCGGCTCCACCTTCACCCCCTACCGGACGGTGGCCGTCGTCCCACCATGGAACTTCCCGATCGCGATCCCCGTCGGCGGCTGCATGGCCGCACTGGCCGCCGGAGCCTGCGTGATCATCAAACCGGCACCGCAGACCCTGCGCATCGCCGAGATCTTCGTCGAGGCACTGCGCGAGGCGGGCATCACCGAGGACATGCTGCAGCTCATCAACGCCGATGAAGGTGAAGCAGGTAAACGCCTGGTGTCGCACGAGGACATCGATTCGGTGATCTTCACCGGCGGATCCGAAACTGCACGGCTGTTCCGTTCCTGGGATCCCCGGATGGTCATCAACGCCGAGACCTCCGGAAAGAACGCGATCATCGTCACCCCGGCGGCGGACCCGGACCTGGCGGTGTCGGACATCCTGGCGTCCGCCTACGGCCACGCCGGTCAGAAATGCTCCGCCGCGTCGCTGATCATCACCGTGGGTTCCATGGGCAAGTCCAAGCGGTTCATGGGACAGCTGGTCGATGCCGTGAAATCACTGAACGTCGGCCCGGGGCACGACATTTCCACCGACATGAACGGGATCATCGAACCGGCGGGAGACAAACTCCTGCGCGGACTCACCAAGCTGGACAAGGGCGAGAAGTGGCTGGTGAAACCCGAACCGCTGAACGGGACCGCGGAAGACGCCACCCTGTGGAGTCCCGGACTGCGCGACAATGTGCGCCCCGGCGCCTGGTTCCACACCCACGAGTGCTTCGGGCCGGTCGCCGGCGTCATGCACGCCGATACCCTGGAGGAAGCCATCGAATGGCAGAACTCCACGGGATACGGGCTGACGGCCGGCCTGCACACCATCGACCGTGACGAGACGGCTTTCTGGCGCGACCGGGTTGAAGCCGGCAACGTCTACGTTGAACGCGGCATCACCGGTGCCATCGTCCAACGGCAGTCCTTCGGCGGGTGGAAAGGCTCCTCAATCGGCAGCGGTGCCAAAGCCGGCGGCCCCAACTACGTGGCCCAGCAAGGACGCTGGACTGAAGGAGACATCAGCGAGCTCCACAGCGGCAGCGTCTCCACCGCGATCACCCAGATGCTGCGTGAGTTCCACGGTCTGGCGCACCCGGTGCTCACCGAGGACGACCACCGCTGGCTCCGCCGCGCCGCAGAGTCGGACGCGCAGGCCTGGACCTCAGAGTTCGGTATCGAACACGACCGGACGGCTCTGGTGGTGGAGTCCAACGTCTTCCGTTACCGGCCCCTGCTGGAACCGTTGCGCGTGCGTATCGGCGCCCACGCCAACCTTCGTGACCTGCTGCGCCTCTACCTCGGCGCATCGGTGACGGGGACGGAACTCAAGGTGTCCGCCGCACCGGCCGTCACCTCGGAGATGGGTGAGCTGGCCAACCGGATCCGCATGGTCTCCGACATGGAGTTTGCCGCTGAAATCGGGGTGCAGCCCAGTGTGCGGATCCGCACTCTGGGTGACGTCGACGAGAATCTCTACGAGGCCGCCGCACGCTCAGGCTCGGTCGTCCTCGACCAGCCGGTCCTTCCGGACGGCCGGCGGGAGCTGCTGCCGATGCTCCTGGAGCAGGCCGTAACCACCACCGAGCACCGCTTCGGCTACATCCACGGCACCACGCCGTAAGTAGTTGTGGGGCGGGTGCGGGTCCGCCGTAACCTCCACGCCGCTCCCCGTCACGCTCGCCTGACCCCGGGCTGTTGTTGGTCTTAGCCTCCGAAAACCAACAACGGCCCGGGGTTTCGCGATGCGGCATCGTTCCAGGTCCATAATCGATGACTACAATCATCCCCATGACAACCCCAGCCATCTCGGCGTACGGATCCCGTGCCGAGGAGTACACCGAGGCCGTGGGGCACATCGATCATGTCGAGAACGCGGATCTCGAACTGGTCAGTGCCTGGGCTCAGAGCGTCGACGGCCCGATCCTCGACGTCGGTTGCGGTCCCGGTCAGTGGACGCACTGGTTGCACGATCAGGGCGTCGACATCGCGGGCGTGGATCCCGTCTCGGAGTTCATCGACCTGGCACGGCAGACGTATCCAGACGTCCCCTACCGCCTCGGACGTGCCGAGGAACTCGACGTCCCAACCGCGTCCCTCGGAGGAGTCCTGGCCTGGTACTCCTTGATCCACTCCACCCCGACCGACGTTGCTGCGGCACTCAGGGAGTTCTCCCGGTGTGTGCGGCCCGGAGGGGGCCTGCTGCTCGGATTCTTCACGGCCGCCGAGCACGGAACCTTCGGCCATGCCGTCGCCACGGCCTACTACTGGCCACTCACGTCACTGATGCCACTCGTCGAGGACGCCGGGTTCACCGTCACCCACGCTGCGACGCGCCCCGGGCGTCCTGAGCGCGCTCACGGGGAGATCATCGCGGTCAGGAAAAGCGACGCTACGTCCCCTTGACGTTCATCACCTGACGCAGCTTGTGCACCACCCGAACCAACGGCTCTGCGTCTGCCATCACCACGTCAATGTCCTTGTACGCGTCCGGAATCTCATCGACGAATGCGTCACCGGGACGGTAGACGATGCCGTCCATCCGGGCGTCCAGGTCGTCCGCGCTGAACCGCTTACGCGCCTGGTTCCGTGAGAACCGACGTCCGGCGCCGTGGGGTGCCGAGCGCAGGCCCGGCGTGAACCCGCGCCCCTCGACCACGTAGGACGCTGTTCCCATGGAGCCGGGGATCAGGGCTTTCACACCCTCATCCGCGCGGACCGCACCCTTACGGGTCAGCCACACCGTCCGTCCGTAGTGCTGTTCTTCGACGGTGTAGTTGTGGTGGCAGTTGATCCGTTCGGTCTCCTCGACCTGCCTGCCGACCCACTCACCGAGCAGGGTGGAGAACCTGTCCATCATCTCCTCGCGGTTCAACCAGGCGAACCGCTGCGCCCAGGCGAGATCCCGCAGGTAGGAGTCGAACTCGGGAGTACCTTCGGGCAGGTAGGCGAGGTCCTGGTCCGGGAGCTGCACCCAGAACTTCCGCATCAGCCGCTGAGCGGTCTTGATGTGCTTCTGCGCGATCTTGTTGCCGACGCCGCGTGAGCCGGAGTGCAGGAACATCCAGACCCGGTCCTCCTCGTCGAGACACAACTCGATGAAGTGGTTACCGCCACCAAGTGACCCCAGCTGCTGACGCCACTTCTTCGAGTGCCCCAGGTCCACGCCGGTCTCCTCCGCCATGGTGGCGAGCTCACGGGTCCTGGCCTCGGCGGTGCCGCCCAGTACCCACCCGTTGTAGTTGCCCGGGGAGAGCGGAATGGCGAGCTCAATGGCGTCCCGCAACTCCGTGAGTTCCCGTCCGACCAGGTCACTGCTGGTGAACGATGTGCGTACGCCGATCATTCCGCAGCCGATGTCCACGCCGACAGCAGCAGGGATGACTGCCCGCTCGGTCCCGAAGACCGTACCGACGGACGAGCCTTTGCCGAAGTGCGCATCGGGCATCAGGGCGACGTGGGGGAAGACGAAGGGCAGACTGGCAAGCTGGCGTGCCTGGTCAAGGGTGTTGTCGTCGACGTCGGAGGCGAAGCCGAGGAGCTTGTTCTCCTTCAGCGTCACTCCCGGTATGCCGACGGAGTCAGTGGACATGATGGTCGTCCTTTCTGGTGAAAGGGCGAAGCAATCAGGCGCACGTCCGGAGAGGGACTCTGCCGCCACGCGGGTCTACCACTGGTGGCAGATCCTCAGCGGCCTTAAGGCTCTCAGCGTGATCAGCGTGATCAGCGTGATGTCTCAAGCGTGACATTCGTCCGGACGGGGCACCGACGCCTCGCCCGGAACATGGGTGAGAGTCAGTGAAGGCTGCGTAGCTGCAGCGACCCCGTAAAGAGGGCAGCGGGCAACTTGGCGGGCACCGGCAGGTGCTGTTGCACATGCAGGCGCTGGACCTGGCGGTCACGATGCTTCGCGTCCATGCCGCTCCCTTTCCCGGAACACTGACTCGTCATTGGCTTTTACCCGGGGCGTCGTGCTCCGGGCCGCTTGATCATGGCACAGGATCCTCAGTTCGACAAGGGCTCCCTGCGATCTCTACCGGTCTGGGTGGTGCGGGGCGTCCCCATTTCCTTTCGCACGGATACGAGCGATTCCCGCCGCCAGTGCTTCCGCATCGCTCTTACTCACCGCTGGATAGGAACCGTATTCGACGCGCTCTTCAGGGTCCGGTCCGCTCTCACTCCCCATCGACACGAAGATCCGCAGTACGTCGGCGGCTGTGGGTTGCGCATAGTCCGAGATCCTGTCGACTTCCGGGGAATATTCGTCGTCCGGCAAGCCGTCTTCGTCGATTTCCCGGAGAATGTCGCGGAGTCCCCAGGGGTCTACCTCGTAAAACAGAGCAAGGAGTTCTTAGCGGTGCTCGTCCATGCCAGCCAGGCTACATCGTGTCTCCTGCAGGGCCACCGCTATCAGCGTGCTCTACGGCGGACAACAACCCAAGCGGCGCACCATATGATGCCGCAGAACACCAGGGTCATGTCGGTCTTGAGGGGCCGAGACCGACATAACCCCGGGGTCCTGCGAAGGGAGGAGCATCACAGGACGTGCCGCAACACAGCTAGTGGACCCGACGCGCGCCGGCAGACGGGTCAGCGGTGAAGAACGTCGGGACAGGAAAATTCCGCTCACGGGCAGCCGCAGCAACACCCGAGGCAACGGGCTCCACCTGGCCATTCCTCACGATCGCGATCACGCTGCCGCCAAACCCTCCCCCGGTCATCCGCGCACCCAGCGCCCCACAGGCCAGCGCCGTCTCCTGTGCGCAGTCCAGTTCCGGCACCGTCACCTCGTACAGGTCGCGGAGGCTGGCGTGGCTGGCATTCATAAGCTCTCCGAGTGAGCCGGGCGAGCCGCATGAACCGCCGGAGTCAGCGAACGCCCGACCCTCCCGCAGCATCGGTACCGCGTCGTCCCTGGTCCGTCGGATCTCGTTGACGACATGGTGGACCCGGCGCAGCGCGGTCCGGGTGGTCTCATCCTGCGTCATCCCCGTATCATCCAGCAGGTCACGGGCTACCCGCGTGGTTGACCAGGAGGTCACGGCGTCCTGCAGCGGGGAGGCATCCGACGACCTCTCCACCACCTCCCCCAGCGTCGCAACGCCGAGATAGTTCGCAACGGCGTCGATGACCCCACGTCGCGATGCATACTGGCCGTCGACAAGGCGATGTTGTGCATTGGTGTTAATGATCAGCAACGACAGTCCCTCTGCCGCGAGGTCGCAGGGAACCATCTCGACCGAGTCGTCGAGGAAATCGACGGCCAATGCCATGCCCGCACGCCCGTAGAACGCGCTGCGCTGGTCAAGCCCGCCGGTCGACGCCCCGACGACCTCGTTCTCTGCCCGCATGCACGCCGTAACCAGCCGCGGAAGCGCCTCCGTATCTGGCACCCGTCCGGCGGCGAGTTCATAGGCGGCCAGCGCGACGGAGCACTCGAGTGCCGCGGAACTGGACAAGCCGGCGCCGACGGGGACATCGGACACCAAGGCGATATCCAGACCATCGCAGTGCGAAATCACACCGTCCTGGAGCCCCGCCCACACGGCGCCGGCAGCGTAGCCGGCCCAGCCGTCGGGCCTGCCCGGGCCGACAGCATCCAGGCTGATCTCCACGTACTCGGCAGCATCCGCCCCCGGCAACACCGACACCAGACGCAACAGACGGTCAGCCCGACGCCCCACCGCGGCGGCGGTGTTCTGCGGCAGCGCGAACGGCAGGGACATCCCACCGGCGTAGTCGACATGCTCGCCGATGAGGTTTACCCGCCCCGGCGCAGCCCACACACCCTCACAGTGCGCGCTGTCACCGAAGTGGACAGCGAAGAGCGCGCAGGCATCGGACGCGAGACGGTGGTCGTCGCGGGTCGTCCACCAGACTGGTGTCACTGCCATTCCGCCTCCTGCGGCCATACCGCACGAATCCTGTCTGCGACCGCCTCCGGGGTGGTGTCGCTGATCCACGCCCCGAACGCGGATTCTGAGCCGGCGAGGAACTTCATCCGGTGCGGCGAGCGCATCAGGGAGAACAGCTGCAGGTGCAGACGTCCTTCCCCGCGCAGTGACTCGTCGTCCCCCACCAGCCGCGACTGGACCGGCACCTGATTCCACGCGGCGATGTACGGTGTCCGCTCCACGCCCTCGAAATACCGGTCAACGGCGATGTAGAGCGGCTTGAGGATGCACGGGAGGGCCGCGCGTTCGTCCTGCGTGAGGTCGGTGAAGTCCGCGACTGCCCGGTTCGGCACCACCATGACCTCGACGGGCCACTTCGCCGCGGCCGGGACGAAGACAGTGAAGTCGTCTGTGCTGGCGATGATCCGGGTGCCGGCACGATGTTCGGCGGCCAGCACATCGTCGAAAAGGTCGCGTCCGGTGGTGCCTCGATGATCACGTGCGCGTTCCAGGATCTGACGGGAACGCGGTGGGAGGAACGGGTAACTGTAGATCTGGCCGTGGGGATGCTGCAGTGTCACCCCGATCTCTTCGCCCCGGTTCTCGAACGGGGCGACCTGAACGACACCGTCGATCTGTGACAACGCCGCTGTACGGTGCGCCCAGGTCTCGACCACCGTGCGGATCCGGCTCAGCGGCAGGTCGCGGAAGGACAGTGCACTATCCGGGATGAAGCAGATGACCTCACACCTCGCGGCTGCCGGACGTCGCGGGACAAGATCTTCTCCGTCCACCGCCCACGCATAATCCGCCGGGTCGTCCGGCATGGCGATCCGTGTGGAGAAGGACGGGAACCGGTTCTCGAAGACGACGACGTCATAGTCACCAGCCGGGACCTCCGTGGGCAGGTTCCCCGGGGTGGTCGGCGCCAGCGGATTCTCGTTCGCCGGGGGCATGAACGTGCGGTTGTTGCGGTGCGCGGCATAAGTCACCCACTGCCCGGTCAGTGGGTCGCGGCGCATCTCGGACTCGGTCACCGACCCAGGCAGGTCCCGGGAATCACGGCGTTCGCGGGTTACCCGCCCGGCGAGGACCTCCGGGTCGTCGTCGAAGTAGATCAACTCCCGGTCGTCAGCGAGGGTGATGGGGGTGATCTTCAGCGGGTGCTCCCCCATCAGGTGTCCGTCCCGGGCAATTTGTCCTCGTCGATGAGCGATTCGTCGACGACCACCGGGTTCAGCTTCGCCCAGAGGATCAGGGCGGCGGAGACGACGAGAAGCGCGATCCCGGCCCAGACGTTGTCGATCATGGACTTCGCCTCGCCGGTGTCGGGGTTGACTCCGGGATCAAGGAACGCGGCACAGAGCAGCAGGACGACCCCGTAGATGCCGAGGAGGGCCGCGGTGACGGTCCGGATGTCGAAGGCTCCCGCCTTGTGCTTGACAGGTGCCGCCGGATCAGTGGTTGCGGTGTTCACAGGGTTCACAGTGTCGGACATTGTTCTCTCCTTTCGGTGCTGGTCAGTACGGGTCAGTGGAAGATGATGTTGAGGATCACGGTGATGGCGAGAGCCAGCATCCCCAGCGGGACCGTACGGCGGTACCAGGGCAGCTTCTTCTCTTCCGGGTCCTCGAGCATGGCCTTCGGGGTCACCGACTTCACGAAACCGACGAGTTCCTTGTCGGGCTTCGGCGCCGTGAAGGAGGTGACGATCACGGACACCAGGATATCCACCGCGAACGCCAGGCCGGCGGCGACGAAAGCCGTCCCCTGTCCCGGGAGGTTCACCAACGGGTCCTCGCCGAGGGAGAGTGCCCAGAAGATGATGGCGGCGGCGGTACCGGCGACCAGGCCGGACCAGCCTGCGTGCGGGGTCATCCGCTTCCAGAACATCCCGAGCAGGAAAGTGGCGAACAGCGGGGCGTTGAAGAACCCGAACAACGTCTGCAGGTAATCCATGACATTGCCGAAGTTGTTCGCGATCAACGCGGTGCCGACGGCGATCACGGTGGCACCGACGGTCGCCCACCGTCCGACGGTGAGGTAGTAGCCGTCCTCCCTGTCCTTGACGACGTAGGCCTGCCAGAGGTCGTAGCTGAACACCGTGTTGAAGGCTGAGATATTGGCTGCCATTCCCGCCATGAACGAAGCCAGCAGCCCGGCGATGGCCACGCCCAGCAGGCCAGTCGGCAACAGATCGCGCATCAGGTAGAGGATGGCGTCGTTCGGGGCGGCATCCCCGCCTTCGCTGTAGGCCGCCACGATGACGCCGGCGATCATGCCCGGGACGATCACGATGAACGGGACGAACAGCTTCACGAAAGCGCCGATGATCGGGGTCTTACGCGCGGCACTGATGGAATCGGACGCCATCGCCCGCTGCACTTCCACGAAGTTGGTGGTCCAGTAGCCGAAGGACAACACGAAACCCAGCCCCAGCACAATCCCGATGACCGAGAACACCGGGCTGCTGAACCCTGACAACTCCTGCGCCGGCCACGCGTGATTCTGGAAATCCTGGACCTGCTCCTTGAGGGCACCCCAACCACCGACCCGGTTCAGGCCGATGATGGTCAACGGCGCGAGAGCGGCGACAATGACGAAGAACTGCAGGACCTCGGTGTAGATCGAAGCAGACAGCCCGCCGAGGGTGATGTAGGAGAGCACGATCAGCGCCGCGACGATCAACGTGACCCACAACGGCCAGCCGAGCAGGGCATTGACCACCTTGGCCAACAGCACCAGGTTGACCCCGGCGATGAGCAGCTGGGCGACGGCGAAGGACACGGCGTTGACCAGGTGTGCGCCGTTGCCGAAACGACGCCGCATGAACTCCGGCACCGAACGGACCTTCGAACCGTAGTAGAAGGGCATCATCACGATGCCGAGGAAGATCATCGCCGGCACGGCGCCGATCCAGAAGTAGTGCATGGTCTGCAGGCCGTACTCGACACCGTTCGCGGACATGCCGATGATCTCGACGGCACCGAGGTTGGCGGCGACGAACGCCAGCCCGGTCACCCAGGCGGGCAGACCACGCCCGGAGAGGAAGAAGTCGATGGAGCTGGAGACCCTGCGTTTCGCCGCCCAGCCGATGCCGAGGACGAAGATGAAGAACAGGGCGACCAGCGCGTAGTCCACCCAGCTCGCGTCGAGCCGGAGGACGTTCTGTGCGGTCTCCATGAGGGATGCGCTTTCTGTCGGGGTCAGGGAGGGGGTCGGTAAGAATCAGTGAGGGACAAGCACGTCGAGGTGCCAGGAACAGGTCAGGCACTGCCCTGGCGGTAGGCGCGCCAGTCCGGCGCCCGAGTTCAGGGCGTCCGGAGGGGTCGTCATGGGCTCCACGGCGACAGCGCGCCCTCCCGGGCGGCCCGGATACGGCATTCCGGTCCGCACGTCCGGCGTGAAGATCTGGAACCAGCGCAGTTCCGGGGAGGTACTGAGCACCACACCTGCCCCGTCGGGACGCGACAGTGTGAACTGCGGGTCGTCGGTCCACAGGCAGTGGTCGAGCACGCGTCCCGCAAGAGGGTTCACCAGGTGCGGGAGTATGTCGACGTCCTCCTGTTGCTCCCCGCACGGCAGACCTCGCCCATCGAGGGGCAGGTGCAGGTGGTCCGGCACAGCCAGTGAACAGGTGTCTGTCGGTGCCCCGAGTGCCGACGGGTAGAGGTGAAATCCGCAGGCTGCCGGCATGTCTGCCGTGCCGTCGTTACGCAGGGTCAGGTTCGCACGGAGCCCGCGGCCGGTGATGCGGTAGGCCACGGACAGGTGGATCGGCCACGGCCATCCGGGTTGCGGGCCTGGTTCGACGACGAGACAGACAGCGTCCGCGCGATGCTCCACCACCGTCCACTCCCGATCAGAGACGAAGCCGTGCAGGGCGGTCGCCCTCCCCGGTTCCGTGATGCCCAGTCGATGGCGCTGACCGTCGAAGTCGAAGGCCCCGTCCCGGGTTCGGTTCGGCCAGGGGGCGAGGACGACGTTGGCCGACAGAGGTGCTGTGACCTGCTGATCCGGGCCGGCGTATCCCTCGAGCAACTCCTGGCCCCGCCAGGTCAGCCGCGAGGGTCCCCCTCCACGCAGTGCCAGGGTTGCGACACACTCGCCCGAGACGACCGTCACACTCGCCGGGGCAGCTGTCATTCAGCTCACACTAGTCCAGTTTATTTAAGGAAGGAACCTTTCATCCCCGATGCCGCCTCCCACTGCAGGACACCAGGTTTATGTCGGTTTCGCCCCCTCCCGGCCGACACTACCCTGGGGTCCGGCGGGGACGCCCCCGCGCCCCGCATGTCCCCTACGATCCGGTGTCTCGCCTACGCCCCGTCGCCCTGCTGCTCCGCCATCCGCCAGCGGATCCCGGCTTCGAGCAACCCGTCAATGCCACCGTCGAGCACCTTGGACGGGTCGTTGACCTCGAAGTTCGTCCGCAGGTCCTTGACCATCTGGTACGGGTGCAGGACATAGGAGCGCATCTGGTTACCCCAGGAGTTCGAGCCGTCGCCGCGCAGGGCGTCCATTTCGGCGGCCTCCTCCTGACGCTTGCGCTCGAGCAGCTTCGCAGCGAGGACGCGCATGGCCGACGCCTTGTTCTGAATCTGCGACTTCTCGTTCTGGCAGGTCACCACAATGCCGGTGGGAATGTGGGTCAGCCGCACCGCCGAATCGGTGGTGTTCACCGACTGGCCGCCAGGGCCGGACGACCGGTAGACGTCCACCCGCACATCATTGTCGTCGATGTCGACGTGGTCAGAGGTCTCCACCACCGGCAGGACCTCCACCTCAGCGAAGGAGGTCTGACGGCGCCCCTGGTTGTCGAAGGGACTGATGCGCACCAGGCGATGGGTGCCCTGCTCCACCGACAGGGTGCCGTACATGTAGTCGCCGTGGACGACAAAGGTCGCGGACTTGATGCCGGCCTCTTCGGCGTAGGAGATGTCGTAGACCTCAACCTTGTGCCCGCTCTTCTCCGCCCAGCGGGTGTACATGCGCATGAGCATCTCCGCCCAGTCCGCGGCGTCCACGCCGCCAGCGGCGGAACGGATGTTCACCACCGCCTCGCGTGAATCGTATTCGCCGGAAAGCATGGTCGTGACCTCGAGGGAGTCGATCTCCTCACGCAGGTCGGCAAGCTCGGTCTCAGCGAGTTCGGCGGCCTCGGCGGCGTCATCCCCCTCAGATTCCTCAGCCATCTCGTACATCACGGGCAGGTCATTGAGTCGGTCGCGCAGGCCACGCACCTTCTTCAGACGCGCCTGGACGTGGCTGAGCTGACTGGTGATCTGCTGGGCGTGGTCGGGGTCGTCCCACAGGGACGGGTCGGCGGCCTGGTCCTCGAGTTCGCGCGCGCGGGACTCCAGCTCATCAAGGTCGAGCACCTTTTCGATGGTGGTGAGGGTGGAGTCGAGGTCATCGATCGCGGAGATCACATCGGGCTGCATGGTCGTCCAGTCTACTCACCCCAGGGGCGGTACCCGGGCCACACCCCGTGCACAATAGATGCATGAACTCCCCCATCCCCGCGGACGCCCTGCAGGCCATCACGAAGACGTTCATCATCTCGCACGACCGGGACGACGACGGCACCCTCGCCCAGGCGTTGGTGTACAACGCCGGGCGACTGGCCTGGCGGATGCGGGAAGCGGGTGTCACCACCGAGTTCAAGACGTCGGTCTCCGACGTGGTGACGGCGGCGGACCGCGCGGCCGAAGACTTCGTCGCCGAGGCGCTGCGCACGCTACGCCCGCAGGACGGCCTGCTCGGCGAGGAGGGCACGTCCGCACCGTCGGAATCAGGTCGCACCTGGGTGATCGACCCGGTGGACGGCACATACAACTTCACCACCGGCTCCGACTACTGGTGCTCGGCCCTGGCGCTGGTCGACGGCGATCCCGAGGATCCGGAGAAGCTGCACTTCGGCGCGGTCCACCGTCCGGCAATGGGGTACACCTGGTTCGGCGGGCCGGACCTGCCCACCACGCTGGACGGCACGCCGGTCGGCACGCTGCCGGACCTCCCCCCGGAGAAGTCCTGTCTGAGCGGCTACCTGCACCCCACGGACATCGCGACCCCGGAGCTGAACCGTGTGTTCACCGGCACGGTGAAGGACTTTGCGACGGTGCGGTTCAATGGGTCGGCGTCGGTGGACATGGCCGGGGTGGCGTCAGGCAATGCGGGCTGCTGGTTCCAGCACAGCGTCCTGCCGTGGGACCTGCTGCCCGGGCGAGCATTGATCGAGGGCGCGGGCGGCCGTTGTGAACGCGTCAGCGCCGGCGGCAAACGGTGGTCGGTGGCAGGCTCCCCCTCCAGTGTCGGTCACGTGGTGGAGAACCTATCCTTGGAGCCATGAGTGCACCCACGTCTGACTGCCCCGACTATTCTGACGACCTGACCCTGGCGCTGTACCTCGCCGACGTCGCCGACAAGGTCACCATGGACCGTTTCGGGGCGGGCGATCTGGAGATCACCACGAAACCGGACTTGACCCCGGTGTCCGACGCTGACACCGAGGTGGAGCGGCAGCTGCGCGAGATCCTGTCGACCCGCCGTCCCGACGACGCCGTGCTCGGCGAGGAATTCGGTGGGGACACCGGGGACGCAACGAGGACGGGCCGGCAGTGGGTCATCGACCCGATCGACGGGACGAAGAACTTCGTCCGCGGGGTGCCCGTGTGGGCGACACTGATCTCACTGGTCATTGACGGGACGCCCGTCGTCGGCGTGGTTTCCGCACCCGGCCTCGCGCGACGGTGGTGGGCCGCCGAGCAGATGGGCGCGTGGGCCGTCTTCAACACGGGCGAGGCACGCAGGATCTCGGTGTCGAAGGTCTCCGATATCGCGGACTCCTCGATCTCACTGTCCTCGTTGGAGGGGTGGAAGAAGGTAGGACGCCGCGATGAACTCATCGCACTGACGGACGCAGCATGGCGACTGCGGGGCTACGGGGATTTCTGGTCCTACTGCATGGTCGCCGAGGGGACAGTGGATATCGCCGCCGAGCCGGAAGTCAACCTCTGGGACCTGGCGGCCCTGGACATTCTCGTCCGCGAGGCCGGTGGTCAGTTCACCGCCCTCGACGGCACGCCGGGCCCCCACGACGGCTCCGCGGTGGCGAGCAACGGACTGCTGCAGGAGCGGGTGCTGTCCGCACTGGATGCAGGGCAGAACCCTGCCACCTGATTTTCCGCTACCGTGGGCAGGGACAACGAATACAGACACCGGATTCTCGAAAGGGCGACACCTGTGACTTTCACCGTCCCGAACCCCACCCCTGTGACGAAGACGCCGGAGTGGCAGGCTCTGGTCGCCCATGCGACACGTTTTAAGGGAACCACGCTGAAGGACCTGTTCCGGGAGGACCCGGGCCGGGCGGGTGACATGACGTTCGAGGTCGGCCCGCTGCACGTGGATCTCTCGAAGAACCTCGCCGACGAGAACACCGTGCGCCTGCTGCTCAATGTGGCGCGGGCGAAGGGGATCGAGGATTATCGTCAGGCGTTGTTCAATGGCGAGCACGTCAACACCACGGAGGACCGTGCGGCACTGCACACGGGTCTGCGCGTGCCGATTGACCAGGACCTCAGCGTCGACGGTCAGGATGTCGCCGAGGACGTCCACCACACCCTCGACCGGATGCGCGGACTCGCCAAGGCGTTGCGCAGCGGCGACTGGCGGGGGGCGACCAACCACACGATCAAGAACGTGGTGAACATCGGCATCGGCGGCTCTGACCTCGGCCCCTCGATGGCGGCACAGGCACTGCGCCCCTACTGCACCGCCGGGATCACCCCGTACTTCGTCTCGAACGTCGACCCGGCGGACATCACCGCCACCCTCGACGGTCTTGACCCGGCATCCACCCTCTTCGTCGTCTCTTCGAAGACGTTCACGACCTCGGAGACCCTGGCCAATGCACACAGTGCGAAACGGTGGCTGCTCGATGGCCTCAAACGGCTCGGCGTCGACACCTCCGACGACGCGGTGGTGAACGACGCTGTCGCCAAGCACTTCGTCGCCGTGTCGACGAACGCCGAGGAGGTCGCGAAGTTCGGCATCGACACCCGCAACATGTTCGGTTTCTGGGACTGGGTCGGTGGCCGGTTCTCGGTGGACTCGGCGATCGGGCTGTCACTGATGGCGGCGATCGGGCCGCGGGACTTCATGGAGTTCGTCGCCGGTTTCCACGACGTGGACAACCACTTCTACTCCGAGCCGCTGGAGATGAACGCGCCGGTGCTGATGGGCCTGTTCGGGGTCTGGTACACCTCGGTACTGAACTCCCAGTCGCATGTGGTCCTCCCCTACTCGCAGGACCTCGGCCGCTTCCCCGCCTACCTCCAGCAGCTGATGATGGAGTCCAACGGCAAGTCGGTGCGTCTCGACGGCGAGCTCACCACCGCCGAGACCGGTGAGGTCTACTGGGGCGAAGCCGGCACCAACGGCCAGCACGCCTTCATGCAGCTGATCCACCAGGGCACCCACCTCATCCCGGCGGACTTCATCGGCTTCGTCAACCCGCACACCGACCACCGGAGCTCCGACGGGGAGACCAGCATGCACGACATGCTGCTGTCGAACTTCCTCGCCCAGTCGCGTGTCATGGCCTTCGGCCGGACCGCCGAGGAACTGCGCGAGGCGGGTGTGGACGAGAAACTCGTCCCGCACAAGGTCATGCCGGGCAATCGCCCGTCCAGCACGATCATCGCCGACAAGCTGACCCCGCGTACCTTGGGCTCGTTGATCGCACTCTACGAGCACATCTGCTTCGTGCAGGGTGTGGTCTGGGGCATCAACAGCTTCGACCAGTGGGGGGTCGAGCTGGGCAAGAAGCAGGCGAATGAACTGCTCCCGCTGCTGGGCAACAACACCGACTCCTCAGATGTGGACACCGGGGACCCGTCGACGGATTCGCTGCTGCGCCACATCCTGCGCAACCGGAAGCGGTAGGTCTGCACTCGTCCTGAGGCCCCGG
This sequence comes from Corynebacterium glyciniphilum AJ 3170, assembly GCF_000626675.1. Lineage (NCBI taxonomy): Bacteria > Bacillati > Actinomycetota > Actinomycetes > Mycobacteriales > Corynebacteriaceae > Corynebacterium > Corynebacterium glyciniphilum. The sequence goes on from NZ_CP006842.1 coordinate 2,728,981, forward strand.
GGCATTGTTGGTTTCTCTCCAGGAAAACCAACAATGCCCCGGGGCCTCAGGAGGTGGCGAGCGAGGACAGTGCCCTCCTGATGGCATTCATAACCAGCTCTCGAAGCTCGCCGGGTGTACGCAGATGGTGTTTGGTGAACCGCAGGACCTCCCATCCGAGATCCCGTAGTGCGAGAAACTGGTCGAAATCAACGTCGGTCTGACTGTGGGAGAGGTGGTGCGCGCCGTCGTAGTACACAGCGATCTTCAACTCGCGGCACCCCAGGTCCGGTAATGTGTGACGCGGCCAGCTACCGGGAGCCCCCGGTTCCAGGTCGACCCTCGTCTGTGACGTCCAGGAGTACGGTGCAGGCAAGAGGTCACGAACCATCAACCGCATCACGGTCTCCATCGGTGACTGGGCACCGTCGTCAGCGATGTCGAGCAGTGGTGCCAGCTCTTTCCGGTTGACCAGGCCCGCCGATGCCTCGAGAATCTCGGCACGCGTGATCCAGGTGCACTGGGCGAAAGCGTCGATAAACTGCACAGCCCGGACCTCCTTCCGTGTCATACCGGGCACATCATGGACCCACCACTCGTGACGCGACGTGAGAATCGTCCACAGACACTGTGCGGCGGCGACAGGCGGGGTCACCACTCTCAAGTTCGGGTAGCCGACGACAGGGGAGGTAACCTCCACGTTCTCCGGCAACGGTTGAATGACCGGGTACATGGGTACCCGCGCAGCCTCAGCGGTCACCGCGGATCTCCGGTGTTTGTTCCCGCTGAGCAGCACAACCGGCGCGTGGTCCGCCCAGTCCGGTCGCAGCCCGTGAGCTGCCGCAGCGCCCCACCCACCGAGCACGGCGTCCGGTCGGAGCAGATGATGTGCCAGAGCGCGGACCATGACGTCGCTTCCGAAGCCGCCGAAAGAGTCCGGGTCATGACCGTCTTCTGGCATGGGTACCACCACGTTGAACGCCACCTGCACGTAGCGGTGTCTAAGTTTCCAGTCGCTGACGGTGCCCGACGCCCGTAACTCGGACCTGATCTGTGGTGTAACCGTGGGCATGACCCGACGCGTGTACGTCGGCCCTCTGCCGCGCGGTCGTGCAGTATTCCCCATGACGTGGCCTCTCCCCCTGTGCGCTCCCCGCGTACTCCGTGAGCACGCAGTACACCACCCATCGGCGCATCCGTCCAGCTTCCCCCCACGCAGCCGGTGCCCCTGTGAAGAACTTCCACCCGACGTTGGACGAGCAGTCCACAGGCCCCCGCAGCATTGTTGGTTTCTCTCCAAGAAAACCAACAATGCCCCGGGGGCACGGGAAACGCCGCTCTCACGCCTGGCAGACCGGGCACCACCAGATGACCCGCTCCAGTTCGCCGTCGTCGCCACCGGCATCCACCCCACCCAGGAACCCCTTGTGAATCGCGGTACCACAGCGACGACAGGGTTTCGCCGCCCGGCCGAAAACATAGTTACCCATGCCGGGACGTCGGTCGCCGGTGAAGAGCCGTCGGGGTTCGCGGCGGTTCTCCCACATCACTTTCCGGGAGAGGTCGAGCAGATGGGCGGCCGTGGCTTCTGCCTCCGGACCGCTACCGACCGGATGACGCGGGTCCACACCTCCGAGGAAACAGATCTCCGCCCGGTATTCATTGCCGATCCCGGCGACATTGCGCTGGTCCAGCAGTGCCGCCCCGATGCTACGGTCAGGGCGCGCGAGGATTCTCCCCAGTGCTTCATCACGTCCGAAGACCGCGTTCTCCCAGTCCGAGGCAAGGATGTCCGGTCCTAGATGACCCACGACCTGGTCATAGTCGTCCCGATCGAAGAGCCGAACGAAGCCGAGGCTGTGTCCGACGGTCTCGATCTCCGCCCCTCCCGCATGCTGTGGAGACAGTCGCAGGACGACCCGCGCAGTGTGGCCGGGTCTGCGCCACCGGGATCCCGCGGCGTGGACGGACCAGACCCCTTCCATTTTCAGGTGGGTGTGCAGGATGCGTCCACCGAAATCCATGAAGAGGTGTTTGCCGTAGGGCCAGACCCGGACTGCCTGGCGGCCGGTGAGGTCCTCGGTGGCGAACCGGGGCACACGGATATCCGAGCGGGTCACGGTCCGGCCGGTCATCCACTGCATGCGGTCGGACAGCTGGAGTACGGAATCGCCTTCAGGCACCTACATCCCCCTCTCTCTTTCCTCGTGTGACGGTACGGGCCAGGGTACGCCCGGCGGCCCTGTAGACCGGACGGGCGAAAGACAGTCGAGAAAACCTCCGATCCGGTATCACCGCACGATCAGCCCCTTCGGTGTCAGGCGTGCCCCGGCCTCCGTCCACATGCTCGTGGCGACACCCATCACGTCCATACCGTTGATACGCTCCACCGTGACCGGGGACAGCCGTCCGGCCTGCACCGCGTCCGAGAGAACCGCGACAACGGCGGCCACGTCCCCCGGGTCCGGTGACGCCGGCCCGTCGGACAGTGTCGGCCTGGTGAAGACCGTGACGGTCCTGCCACCGCGGGTCAGGTGAGCCAGGAGCCGTCCCTCACGCAGGACGACCAGGGCACCGGCACCGCGGGTGGGTCGCGATGCATCCTCAGTAGGAAGTTCGGGCCAGGGCACGGCCGCACCGTAGGGGTTTGCGGGGTCCGACGCCGCCAACAGCACCGGCGATGTCGCCGCCTCCGCCCCGGCACCGGTACTTTCCTCGACACGGCGCAGCTGGTCGATGATCTCGCGGGAGGCGAACTGCGCACCGCCGAGTCCGTCGACAATGTAGCCGCGCAGGACGGTGCCGTTGTCCTCCCACGCGGTCAACATGCGGTAGGCGGCGGCGAATCCGCCCTCGGTGTGCTCCGACATCACCGAACCCCGGGTGACCACCGCGTACCGGTCCAGCCATGCTTCACCGGTGGCGATCGCACGGTCCGTCGCGGCGCCGGCCTTCTCCGGCACCTGCGACCAGCGGCCGGGAACGCCTGAGTGTGCGTTCATCGCCGCCCGGCGGGACCGCACCTCTTCGGACGCGACGGTTTGTGCGAAGGTGCTCCGCCCCATCCGGAGTCGCCGGGTAGTGCCCCGCCCCCGGTTCCGGCGAGGGGCTTTATGTGCCCCGGATCCTCGTGAGGAGCCACCGCTTCCGGCGCGGTCGGTGATGCCGGTTCCGGCCAGCCGGGCACGGACCGCGGCGAAGGAGTCGGGCATGAGCTTTCCCGCGTCGAAAAGTTCCCAGATGGCGGAATCGACGACGTCATGACTGTGCAGGTGCTGTGCCTGCGACGTCTCGTCGGTAGACAGTCCCCGCTCGATCTCGGAGGCAAGAAACGCCCCTCCGCCACTGACCCGGTCACGCACCAGCGCCGCCACGGACCCCAACGCATTCTGGTCCTCACCATCTTCCACCCCGTCCATTCCTTCTACGAGCAGGGGTGCGAGGTCGGCGGGCAGCAACATGATCCGAGGGTCGGTCGCCGAGGTTGCCCCCGCTCCGATGACGAGGATCTCCCCGGAGGCGACGAGATCATCCAGGTCGTTCGTCCGGTAGCCGGGGATCCGCGCGGGGAGCACGACGGTTTCCCAGGCACTTGCAGGGAGGGCGACTCCGGCAAGCTGTTCGATGACGCCGGACAGATCCTCTCGCTCGCCGGCGCCGAGACCGTGCCAGTCCGCCAGCACCGCGGCGTAGGTCTGCACACTCACGGGTTCGAGGGCTCCGCGGGCCTTCGCCAGTGTGGCTGCACGAAGCCGACGCAGAACACCCGCGTCGACATACTGATCCTCATGTGACTCCAGCCGTCGCCCGCTGACCCAGCGTTTCGCCAGCGAGTCCGCGGTGGCCACGCCCAGGCCGAACTCGGTAGCGACATCGGCGGCGGTGAACGGCCCGTGGGTCCGCGCCCATCGCAGGACGAGCTGGTCGACGGCGTCGGAGACGGTGTCCCTCGCTGCGGGGACCCCGGGGGGCACCGGGATCCCCAGACCGTCGCGCAGCAGGGTGATGTCCTCGACAACGGCCCAGCGCAGTACACCACCGACCTTCACTTCACAGATCCGTCGCGGGATCATGGTCTGCACCTCCGGCAGAACGATTCCCTGCGGGTCCTCGGTCCGTCGCGCAACCTCTGCGGGAGCAAGCGGCCCCAGTGCACGGAGCATGTCCACCACCTGTTCGGCGCTGCGGGCGCGCCGTCCCTCAGAAAGCCATTGCAGTGACTCCACGACCTCGGCGACCACATCCGGGTCCAGCACAAGGCCCTCACCCCTGGCACCGAGAACAGCGGCGAGCAGAGCCGGGTCCACCGTCAATGCCGCCGCCCGCTCAGCGGAGTCCCCTTCGTACAGGAACGCTCCGGTGTAGCTGAACAGCAGGGACTCAGCGAAGGGCGAGGGGGTGTCGGTGCTGATCTCGGCGACGCGCATCGACCTGGTGCCCACGGCAGCGACGACCTTTTCCAGGGCGGGGAGGTCGTAGACGTCACGCAGGCACTCGCGCATGGTCTCCACCATGATCGGGAATTCGGGGTGCGGTCGCGCCACGTCGAGCAGTTGGGCGGCGCGTTGACGCTGCTGCCACAACGGCTGGCGTTTCCCGGGGTTACGCCGCGGAAGCAGCAGTGCCCGCGCCGCGCATTCGCGGAAGCGTCCGGCGAACAGCGCCGAGGAACCCACCGACTCCGTCACCTCGGCGACGACCGGTGCGGTGTCAGCACCGGACCTATCGCCGGTGAGCAGCTCCGCCCCGGGGGCCTCCTCGGTGTAGGGCAGACGTAGGACGATGCCATCATCCCCGGCGACAGCCATGGCGTCGATACCGGACCTCCGGGACAGGGACGCCCCGATCGCCAACGCCCACGGCGCATTCACCGACCGTCCCCAGGGGGTGTGCACGACAACCCGCCAGTCCCCGACCTCGTCGTGGAAACGTTCGATGAGAATCGTGCGCTCATCAGGGACGACCTGAGTGGCCTCACGTTGTCCGGAGTAGAAGGCGTCGAGGTTCTGTCGGGTGTTGTCGTCGAGGAAGTCGGCTCCCCTGAGATCCCCGGCGCCGCCACCTCCCCATGCCCGGCGTGCCGCCCCGATCACCGGGGCAAGTTCGGCGGGACGCCCCTCGGCGTCACCGACCCAGAACGGCAACCGCCCGGTGTGCCCGGCTGCCGGAGTGACAATGACCTGGTCACGGGTGATCTCTGCGATCCTCCACGACGATGCCCCGAGGGTGAAGACGTCCCCCACCCGTGACTCGTAGACCATCTCCTCGTCGAGTTCACCGACACGGCGTCCCCCGGCATTCTCACCGTCAGCCGGGAGGAAGACGCCGAACAGTCCGCGGTCGGGAATCGTGCCTCCGGATGTCACCGCGGTGCGCTGTGCTCCGGGGCGGGCCTCGAAACGGCCGGTGGAGGCATCGTAGATGACCTTCGGACGGAGCTCGGCAAAATCTGTCGACGGGTAGCGCCCGCTCACGAGCTCGACGACACCGTCGAAGGCTTCGCGCGGCAGCGCCGCATACGGGTGGGCGCGCCGGACGGTACGGAACCAGTCCTCGACATCCACCGTGCTTTCGCCATCCCCGCCTCCGGCCGCGAACTGCGCCGCCACCGCGACGGTCTGCTGGGCGAGCACGTCCAGCGCATTGGACACCACCTGCAGGGGTTCGAGGTCACCGGCGAGCATCCGGTCGACGATCACGGTCGCCGCCTCCGCATCCTGGCGGTGCAGCGGGTAGATCGTCGCCCGGGAGACCGCCCCGACGGAGTGCCCGGCGCGCCCGCAGCGCTGTACCGCCGAGGAGACGCTCGGCGGGGCCCCGACCTGGATGACGTGGTCAACCAGCCCCATGTCGATCCCGAGTTCCAACGACGACGTCGCCACCACACAACGCAGGGAACCGTCCTTCAACGCCGCTTCGATGTCTGCGCGTTCGTCTTTGGACACCGAGCCGTGATGCGCGCGGGCGATGACCTGTGGCGCGGCCGGAACCGCACCGGACTGCGCCATCAGCTGTGCCGGGTCACGACGGGTCGGAGCAGCCAGTGACCCGGGGTCATGTTCTTCAGCCCACATCTCGTTGAGGGCACCGGTAAGGCGCTCGGCAGTGCGCCGGGCGTTGACGAACACCAGCGTGGAACGGTTGTCCATCACCTGCTCGTAGATTGCCCGCTGCACATGCGGCCAGACGGACTTCTGCTGTGGCAACGCCGATTCCCGGTCCACACCGGAGGCGACCCGGCTGCCGCTGCCGACATCGGTGACCCCGCCGATCCCCTCGCCGATCAGGGAGGGGCCGAGCAGTGCCTCGTCGACAGGAGTGCTCGCGTCACGTCCTGTGTCTTCTCCGTCTTCTTCTGCCGCAGCCGACACGTCCTCCACCGCAGGGGGGTCCTGGAAATCCTCGACCACACTGCGCACGCGGACGTCCCACAGTTTCTGTGCGGGAGGGTTGACCACCGTCACCGGACGGTCACCGCCGAGGAATGCGGCGACGGTGTCGACCGGATTCACCGTGGCCGACAGGCCGATGCGCTGGACGCCGGTGTCACTGAGCTGTTCCAGCCGTTCCAGGCTGAGCGCCAGGTGGGTGCCCCGCTTCGTGCCTGCGACCGCGTGCACCTCGTCGATGATCACCGTGTCCACGTCCCGCAATGTGCCTGCGGCTTTCGAGGTGAGCATGAGGTACAACGACTCCGGCGTGGTGATCAGTACATCCGGCGGGGTCCGCAGCAGTTTCGCCCGCTCGGCCTGGGGAGTGTCCCCCGAGCGCACTCCGACACGCACCGGAGCGATGTCCGTGCCCGTGGCCGCCGCGGTCCGGGCGATCCCGGCCAGAGGGACCTGCAGGTTGCGTTCCACATCCACACCAAGCGCCTTCAGTGGTGAAATGTAGAGCACCCGGGTACCGGTGTTCCGGTCTTGCCGCTCCTTCATCAACCCTTCCGAACTGAGCCGCGACAAGGCCCAGAGGAACGCCGCCAACGTCTTACCCGACCCGGTGGGGGCGACGACGAGCGCGTTGTCGCCCCGGCTGATCGCATCCCACGCCCGGGACTGCACCACCGTCGGCTCGGTGAAGACCTCCCGGAACCAGGAGGCCACCGGCGTCGAGAAACGGTCAAGGGGATCGGTCATGCCCACCAGTCAACCACGCGTGCCGGACATGAAACTTCCGCACTATGTTGTACTGGACACGGACCTGCGTCCTATCTCCGACTACACTAGGGCGCCATGACGCGCTTCATCGACGACGAGACCCTTGCCGGTCGCCTTGCCCAGGGCACCGGAGAGATCCTCAAGGGGGTCCGCAACGTCGGGCTGCTCCGAGGCGGGGACCTGGGGGCGGCCGGTGACGCCATCGCCCAGGACTGGATCGCCCGGTCTCTGGCGCTGCACCGTCCCGAGGACGCCGTGCTTTCCGAGGAAGCGACCGACGACCTCACCAGGCTCGGCCAGGACCGTGTCTGGATCATCGACCCACTCGACGGAACCCGCGAATACGCCGGCGTCCGCCAAGACTGGGCGGTGCACATCGCCCTGGCCGTCCAAGGCCGCGTGACCGTCGCCGCCGTCGGGATGCCCGATCTGGGCCAGGTGTTCACCTCCGCAGAATCCCGCGCCGTCGCCGGGGCGCCGACGAACAGATTCGTGATCTCCAGGAACAGCACCCCGGAGGTGGCCCCCCATGTCGCGGAAGCTCTCGGCGCAGAGTTGACGACGATGGGCTCCTGCGGTGCTAAAGCCATCAGCGTGCTGCTGGGCGACAACGACGCCTACATCCACGCCGGCGGACAGTATGAATGGGACAACGCCGCCCCTGTAGGTGTGTGCCAGGCAGCGGGTCTGCACTGCAGCCGCCTCGACGGATCCCCCCTGATCTACAACAACGAGGACACTTACCTCCCGGATCTTCTGATCTGCCGCTCTGACATCGCGGACGATATCCTTGCCGCGGCCGCGGAGTTCTCCGCGCAGCACGGTTCATACACCACCGTGTAGCGCCTCCGTCATTAGAATCGGTGCGATGAACATCCTGCGCACCACCCGCGGTCACAAGGACCGGACGAACTCCCCCTCTCTGGCCGCATACGGTGGTCTCGCCGTCGCAGGCACCGCAGGTCTGGCAGCAGCGGCCGCGCTTCCTGCGCTCACCGCGGATCTCATCCAGCGCCGCGGACGCAGAGAACGTACCGCACCGCGTCCCGGCACGTTCTCGACCACCGTCGGCGACTCCGAGATGACGGTCTACACCGACGGTCGGACTCTCTACGACGACATGATCGAGGCGATCGACAACGCCCAAGAGATTATCCTCATGCAGAACTACCTGTGGAAGAACGACGAGGGTGGCCTGCGGTTCATCACAGCACTCAACGCCGCGGCTGACCGGGGCGTGAACGTGTACGTGATCTACGACGGATTCGGGAATCTGGTGGTTCCGCGATCGTTCTACCGGAACTTCTCCGACAAGGTGCATGTCGCCCGCCTACCTTTTGTCACCCGCAAACTGTGGACCGCGCCGGTACGCACCACCGGCGTCAACCACTCCAAGATCCTCGTGGTCGATGACGAGACCGGCTTCATCGGCGGCTACAACATCGGATCCCAGTTCGCCGGGCATTGGCGCGACACACACGTCCGGCAGGTCGGGCCGAAGACGTGGGGGCTCCGCAATGCGGTGACCCGGGTCTGGAACGAGAAGTGGCCGGAAGGTGGGGACATCCCCTGGACCGCTCCCGACAGCTGGGATTCCCGGATCCAGGTGGTGGCGAATCTACCGGTGCAGCTGGTCTACCCGCTGAGGAACATGTACCTCACCGCTATCGAACGCGCCCGGGACCATATCTGGATCACCACCCCCTACTTCATTCCGGACCAGCAGATTCTGCAGGCCCTGTACCGGGCTGCGGACCGGGGAGTGGATGTGCGTCTCATGGTGCCCAAGGAGTCCAACCACATGATCGCCGACTGGGTGAGCCGTGGGTTCTACGGCGAACTTCTGGAACACGGCATCACGCTGCACCTTTACGCCGCAACGATGATCCACGCGAAGACGGCCACCATCGACGGGGAGTGGTCCACCGTCGGTACCGCGAACATCGACCGTCTGTCGCTGTCCTTCAACTACGAGACGAATGTCGAGGTCACCGACAAGGATTTCGCAGCGACGATGGAGAAGATCTTCACCGCCGACATCGAACACTGCGAGACGGTGAACTCCACGTCCTGGCGCGATGAGCACCCGTTGGCACGTGTGGCGGAGATCGCCCTGATGCCACTCAGGAAAGTGTTGTGACCCAGGTGGTGGCGGGCGCCGCACGGACTCTATTCTGGAACCCATGAGTCCTACGTCCCCGGTCCCCACTCCTTATGAGGATCTCCTGGCCGAGATCCTCGCTGACGGCACGGCGAAGGGCGACCGTACCGGCACCGGCACCCGTAGCCTGTTCGGCCGTCAGATCCGCTACGACCTCTCCGCCGGCTTTCCCCTGATCACCACGAAGAAGGTCCACCTCAAGTCCGTTGTGGGTGAACTGCTGTGGTTCCTGCGTGGAGACTCGAACGTCGCATGGCTCCATGAGCACGGTGTGAGTATCTGGGACGAGTGGGCAGACGACAACGGCGATCTGGGGCCGATCTACGGCGTTCAGTGGCGCAGCTGGCCCACCCCGGACGGCCACCATGTCGACCAGATCGCTGCCGCTCTCGAGACCCTCACGTCGAACCCGGATTCCCGGCGCAATATCGTCTCCGCATGGAATGTCTCGGAGCTGGATAATATGGCGCTGCCGCCCTGCCACCTGCTGTTCCAGCTCTACGTCGCCGACGGAAAACTCTCATGCCAGCTCTACCAGCGCAGTGCTGACATGTTCCTCGGCGTGCCGTTCAACATCGCCAGCTACTCGATTCTCACCCACATGTTCGCCCAACAGGCGGGGCTGGAGGTCGGTGAGTTCATCTGGACCGGCGGCGACTGCCACATCTACGACAACCACGTCGATCAGGTACGCCGGCAGCTTGATCGGGAGGCTCGCCCCTACCCGACGCTGTCCCTGACGAAGGCTGCAGACATGTTCAGCTATACCTTCGACGACATTTCCGTGGACGGTTACGACCCGCACCCGGGTATCAAGGCACCCGTGGCGGTATGACCGAAAACACGGAGAACACGCAGAACACGGAGAGCGCAGAGAACACCATGAGTGACACTACGAGCACCGCCACGAGTGCCGCCCTGTCCCGCCGCGACTTGCACGACGCCGGGCTACCCGACGACATCGAGATCGCCATGATCTGGGCGCAGACCACCGACGGGGTCATCGGCGATGGATCCGACATGCCCTGGTACCTGCCCGAGGATCTCGAACACTTCAAGAACTCCACCGTGGGGGCCCCTGTGGTGATGGGCAGGATTTCCTGGGAGGCCCTGGACCCCCGGTACCGTCCCCTCCCCGGGCGCGACAATGTCGTAATCACCCGGAACTCCTCCTACGATGCCCCCGGCGGGACCGTGTGCGCCTCAATCCCGGAGGCCGTGGTCGCGGCACATCGGATTGCAGCGAAGCAGACCGATGGCACCGTGCCGACAGTATGGATCCTCGGCGGTGGTGAAATCTACCGGCAGTGCCTCCCCGTGGCGGACCGCGTGGTCGTCACCGAAATCGCCTGCGGCGCACCCGAACGGTTCAGCGTGATTGCGCCGGACATGCGTGCGACACTGCAGGACGGCTCCTTCACCGTCTCGGACGGCCCCTGGTTGGATTCTGAAAAAGGTACCGCACTGACCGGTGAAGACCCGCTGCGTTACCGTATCTGCGAATACACAGCCACAACATCCTAGGAGATTGCCTTGTCCGTCACTCTGTACACCACCACCTGGTGCCCTTTCTGCCAGCGCCTCACGGCCGACCTCGATGCCACGGAAACCCCGTACGAGCGCATCGACGTCGAGCAGAACCCTGAGGCCGGTGAGTGGGTGAAGTCCGTCAACGACGGCAACCGGGTTGTCCCGACCGTCAAGTACTCCGACGGCACGTACGCGACCAACCCGCCTGCCGACGACGTGCGGGCGAAGCTGGAGGAACTGGGATAGCCCCCTCCACAGATGCACATATTTTCGGAAGCAGTTGCGTAGGATCTGCTGCGCATCACTGTCGACACCGCTCCGCTTTCCACCCCCGTTAGGCTCCTGCTTAGTTGCATGTCAGGACGACCAGCGGGGGTGCATTGCGTTCAGCACCCAGCGTAGGCCACGTTTTGCCTTGAAATGGTTTCCCGGGGTTCTGTAACTTGACACCCATCCACAGCAATTCTGTGACCATTATCACTAACAAGAAAGGGAGCCGATGTCGACACCCGACCTGCGGCACACACCGTCCCCCGAGGAGTTCGTGGAGGCTCAGAAAAGCCCCGAATTCCAGGAACTCCGAAAGAAACAGCGGGGCTTCGCTTTTCCCGTGACGATCTGCGCCCTGATCTGGTTCGCGGTCTACGTCGTGCTCGCCATGTTCGCACCTGACCTGTTCTCCGGAAAAGTGCTCGGCAACATCAACGTCGGAGTCATCCTGGGCCTGCTCCAGTTCGTGACCACCTTCGCCATTACTTACGCCTACGTGAAGTTCGCTGACCGTGAGATCGAGCCGCGCACATCCGCGTTGCGTGACCGCCTCGAACGCACCGGTGACTTCGCCGAGACCGGCCCCGCCAGGGCATAAGCCCCGTCGACACAGAAGACTCTGAACTGAGAGAAGATATGCAGACACACCTCCTCGCCCAGTCTGACGCGGGCAACCCCATCCTCAATATCGCCATCTTCGTCGGCTTCATCGTGATCACGATGTACATCGTGACCCGTGCCAGCAAGTCCCAGCAGAAGGACTCTGCCAAGGACTTCTATACCGGTGGCGCCAGCTTCTCGGGAACCCAGAACGGCCTCGCGATTGCCGGTGACTACCTCTCGGCGGCGTCCTTCCTGGGCATCGTCGGTGCGATCGCGCTGAACGGTTATGACGGATTCCTCTACTCCATCGGCTTCTTTGTCGCCTGGGTCGTCGCCATGCTGCTCGTCGCCGAACCGCTGCGTAACACCGGCAAGTTCACCATGGCGGATGTACTGTCTTTCCGTCTGAAGCAGCGTCCGGTCCGACTTGCAGCCTCCTTCGCGACACTGTTCGTCTCGCTGTTCTACCTGATCGCCCAGATGGCCGGCGCCGGTTCTCTGGTGTCCGTGCTGCTCGACATCCACGAGAAGCCTGCACAGGCTGCTGTGGTGGCCGTGGTCGGCGTCGTGATGATCGCCTACGTCCTCATCGGCGGCATGAAGGGCACCACCTACGTCCAGATGATCAAGGCCGTGCTGCTGTGTGCCGGCGTGTTCATCATGGCGGTGATCATCCTGGTGATGGTCAAGGGGAACTTCTCCGAACTGCTGCAGATGGCAGTCGACAGCCATGCTGATGCGGGCACCGCGAACCCTGAAGCCATCCTGGAACCCGGCATGCAGTACGGCGGTTCTCTCATGGGCCAGCTGGACTTCATCTCCCTGGCCATGGCACTGTGCCTCGGTGTCGCCGGTCTGCCCCACGTCCTGATGCGTTTCTACACGGTGCCCACCGCCCGTGAGGCCCGCAAGTCCGTGACCTGGGCCATCGTGCTGATCGGCGGGTTCTACCTGCTGACCTTGATCCTGGGCTACGCCGCCGCCGCCTACGTCGGTGTCGACAACATCAGGAACGCACCGGGTGGCGCGAACGCCGCGGCACCGCTGCTGGCACTCGAACTCGGTGGGTCGATCTTCATGGCTCTGATCTCGGCGGTGGCGTTCGCTACCGTCCTCGCCGTAGTCGCCGGCCTGGCGATCACCGCCTCTGCCTCTGTCGCCCACGACTTCTACGATGCTGTGCTCCGCGGCGGAAAGTCCACCGAAGCCGAACAGGTCCGGGTCTCGAAGATCACCGTGGTCGTCATCGGCATCGCCTCGATCATCCTGGGCATTCTGGCCATGGACCAGAACGTGGCCTTCCTGGTCTCCCTGGCCTTCTGCATCGCCGCCTCCGCCAACCTGCCGACCATCCTGTACTCCCTGTACTGGAAGCGCTTCAACACCACCGGTGCTGTCTCTTCCATCTACGTGGGTCTGATCTCTTCGCTGGTCATCCTGTTCTTCTCCAACTCTGTTTCCGGCACCGAGACGGCAATGTTCAACACCTCCGACTGGTCGCTGCTTGACCTCACCAACCCGGCCATCATCTCCATCCCGCTCGGCTTCCTGGCCGGCATTGTCGGCACCTACCTTGGCAAGCCGGACAACAAGGACGCACTGCAGGCCGAGATGGAAGTCCGCTCCCTCACCGGCGTCGGTGTCGAGGCTCCGGTCGACCACTAGGCCGCCAGGCCTTCCAGCGACTCCACCCCTTTCCCACCACACCGCCACACCACACCCACTGCCCGCCCCCTTCCACCTCACCACGGTGGAAGGGGGCGGTGGCGTTCCTGCACACAAAAATCGACCGGTACTCTCAGCACCATGACTGACGCCCTCGTCTCTTTCGCGTGGATCGCCGCTGCCGGGCTCCTTGCTCCGGTCCTGGCTTTTCTCACCGGCAAGCGCGTCCCCGCCGTTGTCTTCCTACTCGTGCTCGGCCTGGTGATCGGGCCTTTCGGAGGTGAGCTCGCCAGCAACGGTGAGGCCGTCGACCTGATGCGCGAACTCGGTCTGGGCCTCCTGTTCCTTCTTGCCGGCATGGAGATCAACCCGTCCACGCTGAAGTCCCGGCAAGGCGGCCACGCCCTGTCCACGTGGGTTCTGTGCCTCGTCTTGAGCTTCGGCGGGGCCATGCTGCTGACCTCAGGGGATGCCGGGGTGTCCATCGTGCTGGGGATCGCGCTGACCTCCACTGCTCTGGGAACGCTGATGCCGATCCTCAAGCAGAACAGTCTGAGCAGCACCCCGATCGGTGACAGTGTGATGATCCACGGTGCCATCGGCGAACTCGCCCCGGTGATCGCCATGGCGGTACTGCTGTCCACCCGGACGACGTGGGCCAGCGCCGCCGTGCTCGCCGCATTCTTCGTCGTCGCTATCGTCGTGGCACTGGTCCCCCGGACCGTCCGGACACTGACGCCCTGGATCGGTTGGGCGATCCGGGACGGTGCCGGCTCAACCAACCAGACCGTGATCCGGTCAGTAGTCCTGATGCTCGCCGTCCTCATGGCCGTCGCCGCCGTCTTCGACCTCGATGTCGTGCTCGGCGCGTTCGCGACCGGCATCATCCTTCATCAGATCGTGCCGGATGCCTACCGCCCCGGGCTGGAGGAGCAGATGGAGACAATCGGCTACGGAGTCTTCATTCCGGTGTTCTTCGTGACATCCGGCATGGCAATCGACACCGGCGTGATCGCCGACCGCCCGTGGTTCGTGCTCGCCGTCGTTCCGATCATCTTCCTCACCCGTGGGATGCCGATTTTCCTACGCGAGTTGTGGACCGACACCGGCTCGGAGCTTGAAGGGTGGCGGGAGAAGCTCGAGATGTCGCTGTACTCGGCCACAGGCTTGCCCATCATCGTCGCCGTCACCGGTGTGGCTACCGCGTCGGGCATTATCGGGCAGGAGGAAGCATCCCTGCTGGTCGCTGGAGGAGCGCTGACCGTGCTGATCTTCCCCCTGATTGCACCCGCAGTCGGGACGCCCCGGCGGAAGGACACCACGTCAACTCCGGAACCTGCTTGACGGTAGCCGGCTCTGACAGTCGCCCGGCAGACACAGGCACCGCGTTCCCCGTCGAGTGCACCGACGCGCTACACTATTGCGGTGCGCCCCAGTAGCTCAGGGGATAGAGCACCGCTCTCCTAAAGCGGGTGTCGCAGGTTCGAATCCTGCCTGGGGCACAGATCCTCGAAACGACCGGTCATGGCATATCTGCGTGACCGGTCTTTCTCGTCCTGCCCGGCCACCAGATCCGGTCGCCAAGTATGTGGGTCAACGCCGGCACCAGGAATGACCGCACCAGGAAGGTGTCGATCAGCACTCCCAGCGAGATAATGACCGCAAGCTGCACCAGGAACTGGATAGGGATGACCAGCAGTGCCGCAAACGTAGCGGCCAGTACGATGCCTGCACTGGTGATCACGCCACCGGTACTGACCAAGCCTCGGCTGACGCCGGCGGTGGTCCCGTGCGCCATGGATTCCTCCCGTACGCGGGTCATCAGGAAGATGTTGTAGTCGATCGCCAACGCTACCAGGAACACGAAGGCGTACAACGGTACGGAAGGATCCGAACCGCTGAAGCCGATGAGCGCGAAGATCGCCGCGCCGACCCCCAGGGCCGTACCGAAACTGAGCACCGTGGTCGCCAGCAGCACGAGCGGTGCGACCACCGCCCGCAGCAGCAGCGCGAGCATGACGGTAATGACCAGCAGCACAATCGGAATGATCACGGTACGGTCGGCGACCGACGTCTCCTTGGTATCCAGTTCAGTGGCTGTCGTCCCACCGACCATCGCGCCGAGGTCTGCCACCTCGTCCCGCATGTCCTGGACCGTGTCCTCCGCCGCGTCCGAGTACGGGGAGTTCGTGAGGGTGACCTCCAACAGCACCCGGCCGTCGACCACCGACGGACCGTTCCCTGCGGCTTCTTCGACGGACTGCACTCCGCCCAGTGCCGCGACCGTTGTTGCGACAGCGTCGCCGTTCTCTGCAGGCGCGAGGACGTAGGTGGGGGCACCCGCTCCCGCCGGGAAGTGCCGGTCGAGGACGTCCTGCCCGTCCCGTGCATCGCTCTGCCCGATCACGTAGTCACTGGTGGGCACGCCGTCGGCGTCGAGAGTGAACAGTCCCGCACAGCCGACAAGGAGAAGAAGGCCTACGCCAACCGCAATGCGGCGGGGCGCACGCCCGACAAGATCGGCGACACGTGCCCAGATCCCGTCACGGGCTGGAAGCACATCATCCGGATCCGCCGTCGACGGACGGGGAACTCTGGGCCAGAAGACCCTTCTGCCCAGCAGTGCGAGGACAGCGGGCAGGAAGGTGAGGGAGGTGAAGAATGCTGCGGCAATTCCGACGGCCGCCACCGGCCCGAGCCCTGCATTCGATGCCAGGTCTGACAGCAGGAGACAGAGCAACCCGGCAATCACCGTGGCCGCCGAGGCCAACACAGGCTGCCAGGTGCCGCGGAGCGCCGCCGTGGTAGCGGACCAGGCGCTGTCATGTCGGCCGAGTTCTTCCCGGTAGCGCGCGGTGTAGAGCAGCCCGTAGTCCGTGGCCGCACCGATGACCAGAATGAACAGGATGCCCTGGATCTGGCCGTTGATCATCACGATCCCGGAACGCGCCAGCGCCACATTGACCAGCACCGCAGCACACAACGCGACCATCGAGCTCAGCAGGACGATCAACGGAAGAAACGGCGAGCGGTACACCAGGACGAGGATGACCAGGACCGCCGCGACAGCGACCAGCAGAAGTAGACCGTCGATCCCGGCAAATGCCTCCGATAAGTCAGCGCTGAATCCTGCAGGCCCCGTGACCTGCGCTTGCAGGTCCGTCGGGAGTTCGGACGCCAGTGTGTCCCGGAGCGCGTCAACGGCGTCCGCCGGTGCCGCCGTTTCAGGTGGAAGCACGATGATCTGCACCGCCTCCCCGTCCTCTGACGGCACGGGAGGACTGACCTCCGTCCCCGTTGCACCGGCAGCACCGGCAGCACTGTCCACAGCTGCAGCGAGCCGGTCGGGGAGATCTCCCAGTCCCGCTGGATCCACAGCCTGACCGTCACCCTCGGCGGTGATCACGACGATCGCCGGTGCTGCCCCAGAATCCTGGAAGTCCTCCAACCGGGCGCTGACCTTCGTCGATTCCGCGGACTCAGGGAGGAACGAGGACTGGTCATTGGTGGCCACTTCACTGATCTCGCCGAACTTCGGCCCTCCCACGGCAGCAACTCCCAGCCACAGGAGAATCAGTAATGCGGGGAGCGCCCGCCTCCAGAAAGAGCTGGAACGGGGGGATGGAGCGTCCGGCATGGTGCACTCTCTTCAGTTGGCGTCATGAGTCACCCAAGAATGCCAGAACTCTCCGCCCATAAATTGATGGTCAAAACCACACCGCGCCGCATCCTGGATACTTTAGACCATGTGGTTTAAAATTGAACCGTGCAGTACGAAAATGAGTCGAATAGCCCATCCTTCATAGAACGTGCTCGCCGGGCCCAGATCCTCGCCGCGGCGGTGGAGGTTGTCGCCAACGAAGGCTTCGGCAAGGCGTCACTGGCAAGGATTGCGCGGCAGGCGGGCATCAGCAAAGGTGTCGTCACCTACCACTTCTCCAACAAGGACGAGATCCTCGAACAGATGGTCACGGACTACTTCAATCGCGGTTGGGAGTTCATGGAACCCCGTATCAACGCGCAGCCCACGGCCGTAGGCCAGGTCAAAGCGTGGGTGAGCTCACAACTGGAATTCTTCACCTCGCACCCCGCGGAGTTCTTCGCCATGGCGGCTGTCATGTCCAATCACCTGAACGACGACGGTTCGTCGCGCTACGACAACGACAACCAGGAAGCCGTCGACGGGCTCGCAGAAATCCTGACGGCGGGCCAACAGGAAGGCCAGCTACGCGACTTCAACCCAGCTCGAGTCGCCAACATCATCTTGCGCAGCATCGACGGAGTTCTCAGCTCGTGGGCCACCACGAGGGGTCGAGATGACGGGACCATGAACCTCACGGCCGACATCGAGGCATTGGAAGACTTCATCACCCACGCCATCGAGAAGGAGTCGTCATGAGAGAAATGAGAGAGCCCGTCCACGGCATCGACCGGAAGGCAATTGGATGGTGGATGCTGCAGACCATCGCGGTCATGGTCCCGGTGTTCCTCGGGATGGCCGCCGTAGGCTGGTTCTTCGAGATTACTCGTCCTTTTCTGCCCTATGCCCTCCTCCTCGCCACTGCATTCCTGCTGACCGGAGTGTTCGTGGAACCGTTCTGGCGGTTCCGGGTACACCGGTGGGAGACCACCGATACCGCGGTCTACGCCCGCACCGGCTGGCTGGTGAGGGAATGGCGTGCAGCACCGCTGTCCCGCGTGCAGACCGTCGACGCTAGCCAGGGCCCGTTGGAACAGGCCCTCGGACTCTCCACTCTGGTCATCACCACCGCCTCTTCGTCCGGGGCAATCAAGATCAACGGTCTGGACAAGGGCACGGCAGACCGGGTGGCACACGAACTCACCGACGTCGCAGAGCTGATTCCGGGTGATGCGACATGACCACCACCCCGAGCACGACACCCTCCGCCACGTCAGCCTGGAGTCGATTGAGCTCGCGGGTGATCTGGGTTGACCTCGCGCGGACCCTCCTCTCGTTGATCCCCGGCGTCATTGCGCTGGCGCTGTCTCAGGGAGCCGCATCATCCGGTGCAGTCTGGCCGCTCGTCGCCATCGCCGGATTCGGCGTTCTCGGAGCGTCCGGCGATGCCCTGCGCTGGTTGTTCACCCATTACCGCATTTCAGATTCACAGGTCGAGCTGCGCACCGGTGTCATCCTCAAACAGCACCGGTCATTGCGTCGCGAACGTATCCGAAGCGTGGACATCGAGGCGAAACTTCACCATCGTCTTTCTGGACTTCGCATGGTCAAAATAGGAGCCGGGCAACAGTCCGCCGCCGGTGAAGCAGCATTTACGTTGGACGCACTGTCCCGTGAGGACGCGGTGAAGCTCCAGTCCTCGCTGCTGGCGATCAGCAACGGTGGCCCGCCCACCTCTCCGGACGGGAACCCAGAATCGCGACCTACGCCCGAGACCGACCCGAAAACACCAGCGATTCCCCACCGCGTCTTCGCTACTTTCAGGCCGGGATGGGTCGTGTACAACATGTTCAATGTGTGGGCCTATGTCATGGCACTCGGCCTCATCGGGGGCACCTGGGGAATACTGTCGATGACTGGGGTGGATCTCTTCGGTATCGTCTCCCGGTCGTACAACTGGGAATCACTCGGATGGGTCGGCGGAACTCTCGTTGTCCTTGTCGGGATGACCTTGCTCGGATGGCTCGGCCTGACACTGAATTTCTTCACTGAGTACTGGAAATTCGAGCTAGCCCGAGTCCCCGGTAAGGACGGTACCCAACTTCGCACCCGGCAAGGCATGTTCACGACACGTGAGGTAAACCGGGACGAGAAGCGGATCCGTGGCGTACAGATCGCAGAGCCCCTGTTCTGGCGGTGGCTGAGGGTCACAGACACCCACGTGATCACCACGGGCCTCGATGTGTGGTCATTGTCCGACCCTGCCGCTATTCTTCCCCGGGTTCACCGCAACGTTGCGCGCCGTACAGCTGCCCACGTTCTGGGTGAAGAGCCTGCTTTGTTCGATGCCGCCGTGCGACCGCATCCTGCCGTCGCCTGGGGGCGGCGGATGTGGTGGGCGACGCTCCCGGCGCTTGCCTTGCTCGGGGCACTCGGAGTCGCCGTGTATACCGGGGTCATTCCCCTGTGGAGTCTGTGGGCGGCACTAATTCCCTGGGGCATAGGCCTCGTGGGGGCGACTGTCGCCTACCGTGCGCTCGGGCACACGGACATCGGCCCGTATCTGCTCATCCGTTCCGGACTATTCACCCGGAGCACTGTCGTGCTGCGCCGTGATGCGATCAGCACGATCGCCGTCAGAGAATCACTCCTGCAGAAATGGCTCGGACTACGCACGGTGACCGTCGCGACCGCCGCGGGTTACGGCGGATACGTCATCCCGGATGTTTCAGCCACGGCGGCCACGGAGCTTGCGGAGCGCTGTGCACCCGGGCTGCTGGAGCAGTTCACCACGGACATCAGAACATCACACCCCTGAGTGCCTCTTCAGCAGGGCTTCGAAATCCCCGTCGGGACGTCCGAAACGGGACGGCACGTCGGACTCCGGGACGTGCTGAGCCGCACCTCCACCCTGCCCCGGACGAGACAGATGCAGGGCCAGTTCCGTCGCAGCCTGCCGAATCCGACCCCGGAGCCCTTCTTCCTCGCCGTACTCACCGGTGGCAACGAACACCCCAGTGGGCAGGACTGTCGCCTGCAGGAAAGACAGCAAGGGACGCATCGCGTAGTCGAGGACCATGGAATGCCGCGGTGTCCCGGCCGTGGCCACCAAGCTCACCGGAACCCCCTGCAGGGCATGCTTGTCGAGCGTGTCAAAGAACATCTTGAACAGTCCCGCGTAACTCCCCTGGAACACCGGGGTGGCGGCGATCAGGGCATCGGCACTCCCGACGAGGAGCCGGGCGTCCTCCAGATCCGGAGTCGGGATCATAGTGGTCATAAATGTCGCCAGATCGCCCGCGAGCGCCCGGAGGTCAAGCACGGTGACCTCCACCGCCTCTCCGGAAGCTGCCACCTCATGTTCGGCGGCATAGGCGACCCGGGTCGCGATGTCCCGTGTGCTGGACGGATTGCTCAGGCCCGCGTTGATGACGACGAGCTTTCGGGTACTCACTGTTGGCTCCTCTCCTTCACGGGTTCAACGTCGTGGAACGGATCATTCATTCCTGCCGCTACGAGGGACTCATGCGTCGGCGGCCCGCTGGGCACATGGGCAGGACGCCGAGCCTCGAGTTCGCGCCGCAGCACGGGAACAACCTCGGTACCAAGGATCTCGATCTGCTCGAGAACGACGTCTTTCGGCAGTCCAGCGTGGTCCACCAGGAACATCTGGCGCTGGTAGTCGCCGACGGCGTCGGCATAGCTGAGGTAGCGTTCAATGACCTGGTCCACCGTTCCGACGGTGAGCGGGGTCATCCGGGTGAAGTCTTCCATGCTCGGGCCGTGCCCGTAGACCGGGGCATTGTCGAAGTACGGACGGAAGAACTCCTTGGCCTTCTTCTCGGTCTCCCCGATGAATACCTGGCCACCCAGACCCACAATCGCCTGGTCCGCAGCTCCGTGCCCGTAATACTCGAATCGTTGCCGGTAGGTGTTCACCATAGTCGCGGTGTGCTCGATATTCCAGAAAATATGGTTGTGGAAGAAGCCGTCACCGTAATAAGCGGCCTGTTCCGCGATCTCCGGCGACCGGATCGAGCCGTGCCACACGAACGGCGGGGTGTCGTCCAGAGGACGGGGCATCGAGGTGAAGTTCTGCAACGGCGTACGGAACTCACCCTTCCACGACACGTCCTCCTGCCTCCACAAGGTGCGGAGCAGATGGTAGTTCTCCACCGCCAACGGAATGCCCTTGCGAATGTCCTTACCGAACCACGGGTACACCGGGCCAGTATTGCCCCGGCCCATCATCACGTCCACGCGCCCACCGGTGAGGTGCTGAACGTAGGCGTAGTCCTCTGCCAGACGCACCGGATCGTTGGTGGTGATCAGCGTCGTAGCGGTGGAGAACCGGATCTTCTCGGTCTGTGCCGCCAGGTACGCCATGAGAATCGGCGGGTTCGCCGGGGCGACGAACGGAGGGTTGTGGTGCTCACCAGTGGCGAAGACATCCAGGCCAACCTCCTCGGCTTTCCTGGCGTACTCCACCGTCGCCGAGATCCGTTCATGCGCATCAGGTGCCCGGCCGGTCGTTGGGTCTGGGGTGAGGTCACCGATGGTGAAGATTCCGAAGTCCATGACCCCATAATCCACCCGAAGTAGATGACATGTCAACTACTTTCGAATGCGACGCCCCTTGACCACCCTGTGCACCACCTCAATCACCAGTGCACCGACAGCTCCGACCACCAGTCCGAGGCACATGAGCTGGGTGTTTCCGGGCTCCAACAGAACCAGTTCGCGCAAGAACGGCACCGTGAACAACAGGACATAACCGACCACACACCCCACCAGGAGCAGGATCTTCCACCACACCAGTGGCCGGGCGACGATGCCCAGCACCCAAAGCCCCATCACGATCAGTGCCAGCAGTACCGCCGTCCCCGCCTCGGCCCGCTCAATTTCCGGAGCATCACCACCGGGGTAGACCGCGATCCACATGGCCACCGCGAATCCCCCGACAAGGACGCCGGACGGCACTGCCAGTGACAGCACACGCCGGAGAAACCCGTCACGCGGACGTTCGTTGTTGGGCGCCAACGCGAGAATGAAAGCGGGGATACCGATCGTGAACCAGCCCGTGATCGTCACGTGGATCGGCTGGAACGGGAACGATATGCCCATCACAGCGACGACCAGTGCCAGCACCACCGAGTAAACCGTCTTGGTCAGGAACAGGTTCGCGACCCGCTCGATGTTGCCGATAACCCGACGTCCCTCCCCCACCACTCTGGGCAGGGCGGAGAACCGGTTGGTCAGCAGGACCAGCTGCGCCACGCTGCGGGTCGCGGGAGCGCCTGCTCCCATGGCCACGCCAATATCCGCTTTCTTGAGAGCGAGGACATCGTTGACACCATCGCCGGTCATCGCCACGGTCCTGCCTGCACGGTGCAGGGATTCCACCATCTGCTGTTTCTGCTCGGGGCGCACCCGCCCGAAGACGTTCGCCCTTGCGACCTCCGCGTCGAAATCCGTCTCGGACAGGTCGTCGAGCGTACGTGCGTCCACGGCAACGAGCTCACGGTCCGTCGCACCGCGCGCCACAGCGGCAACGGAGTCAGGGTTGTCGCCGGAGATAATCTTCAGATCAACGTCCTGGGTATCGAAGAAGTCGAGCGTCTCCCTCGCATCAGGTCGCAACTGCTGACCTAATGTCACTAACACCGGCTCGTCGATCGAGGGAGCTTCGGCCATACCGGAACCACCGTCCGGGCTCTGCAGGGTCCCCTCCACACGGCCGAATGCCAGGACACGCAGTCCGCGGTCGCCAAACTCCTGCGCGGTGGTCGCGGCGGGTCCCTCCGACAGCAGAACGTCGGGTGCGCCGAGAATCCATGCATGACCGGAACACTGCACACCGGAGTACTTCCACTTCGAGTTGAAGGGAATCTCAGCACCGTCGAACGGGTCCGGCGCGTCGTAGGCGGCGAGAATCGCCTCAGCGGTGGAGTTACGGTCCTCCTGGGAGGCCACCAGCCGCCCCAGCGCCTCGCGGAATTCATCCGGGGCCGGGGCTCCGTCGGCGGAGTAGGTCCCGTCGAGCTCCATTTCATTGGTCGTCAGGGTGCCTGTCTTGTCGGTGCACACGGTATTGACCCGGGCCAGCCCCTCGATGGCCACAAGCTCATTGACCAGTGCTTTGTACTGTCCGAGGCGGATCACACCGGCAGCGAAGGCGATCGAGGTCATCAGGACAAGCCCCTCAGGAACCATGGGGACGATCGCCGCGGCCATCGACAGGATTGATTCCCGTACATCGGTTCCTGAGCGCACCAGCTGAGTCCAGATCGTCAACACCCCGGTGGGAATCAACAGCCAGGTGATGACCCGCAGGATGCTGTTGATCCCGCTCATCAGGACCGAGTCAGTGAGCGAGAATTCGCTCGCCTCCGCAGCGAGACGCGCAGCGTAGGCCTCCTCCCCCACTTTCTCCGCACGGAAGACGGCGGTCCCTCCGGTGACGAATGATCCGGACAGCACCTCGTCCCCGGCATTCTTGTGCACGGCATCCGCTTCACCGGTGAGTTGCGACTCGTCGACAGCGAACCCGGAGTCCGCGACGACCACCAACGTCCCGTCGACGACGATTTCGTCTCCGGACTTGAGCACGATGAGGTCGTCGACCACGACCTCGGACTGGTGGACCGTGCGGCGTTCCCCGTCGCGTAGGACGGTCGGCTGGGTCTCCCCCACGATGCGTAGGTTGGCCAGCGTCCGTTTGGCGCGGAGCTCCTGGATCACACCAACCGCCGAGTTTGCGATGATCAGCAGTCCGAATGCTGCGTTGATCCATGATCCGGTAGACAGCACGATCACGCACAGGACGCCGAGGATCGCATTGACCCGGGTAAAGACGTTCGCTCGGATGATCTGCCAGACGCTGCGTCCGGTGCTCCGACCGACGGTGTTCGTCCGCCCGTCAGCGACGCGCTGAGAAACCTCGGCCGAGCTGAGACCGGTGAGCGAGACTCCCGTGGTCCTGGCCATCGTCCCTACCGCCCTTCGAAGATCGGGGCGCGCTTCTCCTCACGGGCCCGGCGCGCTTCCGTGACATCCCTGCTGAGCCAGCAGGCACCACCAAGCCGGTCGATCTCCCCGGCAAGCTCGGAATCCGGGTCAGGATTGTTCATCGCCAGTTTGAAGTAGTGCATCGGCATCGGCGCCTGCCGTGACATGGTGCGGGCGAGCTCCAGGGCATCGTGGGATGGTCCACCCAACATCGCGAACCCGTTTGCCACGGCCATGCTCTGGCCGACCTGCGCACCGGCGATGAGGACATTCCGTGCCACCGAGCCGCCCAACAGTTCCACAGCGCGTTGGACCGTCCACCGGTCCAGGCTGAATCCGTGATGGACGGCGGGCACCCACACCCGCGCTTTCGGACCCATCACTCGTAGGTCGCAGGCAAGGACGAGCTGGCATCCGGCACCGACGGCGGGCCCCTGAACATCGGCGATGATCGGGACCGGAGCCTCAGAGATCGCACGGATCATGCGCTCCAGCCCGCTGAAGAAATCTGTGGCATAGACCCCTCCCTTCAGGTTCGCGCCGGCGCAGAAAGCGGGCCCCTCCGCACGGAGAAGAATGACGCGGACCGGATCGCCAGCGGTGACGAACTCCTCAACGGCATCGGCGACAGCACCGCACACATCTGCGTCCAATGCGTTCCGACGGTCCGGGCGGCACAGCGTGATCACCCCGACTGCGGGGACACTCTCGTCCCGCGCCACCCGGATCCCGTCGTTCACCGGCGCATCCTGTCCCTCTGCCATGCCCTCAACTGCCTCTCACCGTAAAGCGGGTTATCCAGTTTCTCTCCGGTGCCCCATTGTCCCCCAAAGTGCAGACAGTGGTGGGCAGACACCGCATTTGAGGGGGGGGTTCCCGGCATCCCCCTATTCCTCGGGAATGCCGAAGGCCGCTTCGCGCGGATCGGCTCCGACGCGCCCGGACGCGTCAGCGTCATCATCCAGGGCGGTGATCTGTGCGATCTCCTCCTCCGTGAGCTCGAAGCCGTTGACGTCGAGGTTCTGACGGACACGCTCCGGCTGACGAGACCGCGGGAAGACCACGATGCCCTGCTGCAGATGCCACCGCACAATCACCTGGGCGGGGTTCACACCGTGTTCCTTTGCGATGGCTGTGATCACGGGATGGTCGAGCAGGCCGCGCCCCAGCGGCGACCACGCCTCGGTGACGATGCCACGCTTGGCATCATCGGCCCGCTGCTCCGGCTGGGAGAGCCCGGGGTGCAGCTCGATCTGGTTGACAGCCGGGACAACACCGGTGGCGTCGATGATCTCGTCGAGGACCTCCGGGTAGAAGTTCGAGACACCGATGGAGGTCGTCTTCCCCGCCTCCCTGGCTGCGATCAGGGACCGCCATGCATCCACGTAGCGTCCGTAGGACGGCAGCGGCCAGTGGATCAACCAGAGGTCGACGTGGTCAAGACCGAGGTTTGTCAGCGAGGTGTCGATAGCTTCGGCCGCCTTGCCCGGAGCCTGATCGGCGTTCCACAGTTTCGTGGTGATGTAGAGGTCATCACGGGTGGCCTCACCGTCGGCGATGGCGTCGGCGATCGCGCGACCCACTTCCTTCTCGTTGCCGTAGGCGGCGGCGGTGTCGATGTGGCGGGCACCGGCGGAGATCGCCGCGCGGGTGGACGAGTAGGCGTCCTCCGGTGAGAGTTCCCAGACCCCGAGGCCGAGCTGAGGGATCTCCTGTCCGTCGTTGAGGGTGACTGTCACACGTGTCTGGTTCGTATCTGTCATGGCGACCAGCGTAGGCTTCCCACGCCGTGCGTGCACTGACGTGAAAACATTCACAGAGGTTGACATAGCATTGTGTTTATACAACACTTTGTGCCATGTCCCCGAAGAAGAAACCGCTGCGCCCGATCCACAACAGGATCCGGGTACTCCGCGCGGAACGGGACATGTCACGCGCGGAGCTGGCGTCGCTGATCGACGTCAACCCCCAGACCGTGGGCGCACTCGAACGGGGCGACCACTCCCCCAGTCTCGACCTCGCTTTCCGCATCTGCGAGGTCTTCGGCCTTCCGGTCGAGGCAGTGTTCAGCCGCACGGAGTTCGCGCCGATGTCCACCGAGATCTACCGGAAGGATCAGCGATGAGCTTCATGGAAGCCCTCAACACCTGGGCCGAGAAGCGGGCAGACCGACGGACTGGACGCTGGATCGCCAGAGCAGAGTCCATCTCCGGTCATCTGCCGAGGTTGCGAACAGACAGCCGGGTACGCGTCTTGATCCGGATCTATGTCGGGTCCCTGGTGGCAGGACTACTCACTGCAATTGGGCAGATCTTCTGGGCCCCGTTTCTGTTCGCATGGATTCCGTTCACCCTCATCGTCTGTACAAGCTGGACTATGCTGCGCACCGTAATCAACAGCCGCGACGTCGCTCCTGACTCCGAACTCGATGAGTACGAAGCGAAGGTTCTCCGTACCTGGCAGGTCGCGGCCTACGGATGGATGACGCTGATCATCCTCACCGTCAGCATCTTCATGGTGTTCGTAGCTGTATTCAACCCCGACAGTCTCGACCGCTGGGTCTACACCGGCGGGCTTCTCACCATTCTCGGAATGATGTCCGCCACGGCCCTGCCCACCATCGCCTACGCGACAACCTTCGGCCCTGTTCCCCCGCCAAACAACTAGTCTGGCCATTGTCACCCCTCAACCAGAGGAGAACTTCATGCCCACCCTCGAACTCGACCATCTCAACAAGACCTTCGGAAGCGGTGATTCCGCGGTCCGGGCACTTACGGACATGACCTTCACCGTGCACCCCGGCGAGATCTACGGTTTCGTCGGCTCCAACGGCGCCGGTAAATCAACAGCCATGCGCATTGCGCTGGGGGTCCTGGCCTCCGACACCGGCGAAGCCAGAGTCGATGGCACGCCGATCAACGACGACATACGACGCACCATCGGGTACATGCCGGAAGAACGCGGCCTCTACGACAAAGAGAAGATTGCCGATCAGCTGATCTTCTTCGGTCGCTTGCACGGCCTCACGAAGCAGGCGGCGACATCCGCCACCACGGATCTCCTGGAACAGCTCGGGCTCGCCGAACGCGCCGAAGCCAAACTCCAGGAACTCTCCCTGGGTAACCAGCAGCGCGTCCAATTGGCGGCATCGCTGGTACACCATCCTGAACTGCTCATCCTCGACGAGCCCTTCAGCGGGCTCGACCCTGTCGCCGTGTCCGTGATGAGCGATATGCTCCTGTCGAAGGCCGCCGAGGGGGTGCCTGTACTCTTCTCCTCCCACCAGCTTGACCTGGTGCAGAGGCTCTGCCACCGGGTAGGCATCATCACCAGGGGTGAGATGAAGGCGGAAGGGACCGTCGACGACCTCCGCAGCCGCGGGCCGGTGCTGTACGAGGTGTCGACGACGGCGCGTGACTGGTATCCGGCCGGCACCCGTGTGATCGCGTCCGACGAGAACTCGGTCGTCCTCGACGCCGGCCATGTCGGCGACCAGGAGATCCTTCACGCCGCCCTCGACGCCGGCACTGTCCACGGCTTCACCCGACGTGTCCCCGATCTCACCGATCTTTTCAAGGAGGTCGTCTCCGCATGAGCACGCGAACAACACCCAGCGCGGGCGCGCCCGGCTACTCGCGGGCCAGCGCCATCCGCACCGTCACAGGACGGGAAATCCAGGTCGCGACGAAGAACAAGGGCATCATAGCCACCTTCATCATTGTCCTGATCGTCGTTGTCGGCGCCATCTTCGTCATCAACTACTTCACCAACAAGGACAGCGACAACCCGGAACTCCTCGTCTCGGGCGCAGACGTAGCCGTCGTCTCTGAAATCGCTGGCGACGGTATCGATGTGAGCACCGTCGATGGCCGGGATGCCGCTGTATCCGCCGTCGAGGACGGAAAAGACGCCGCACTCGTCCGAACCGACGACAGCTTCGAACTCCTCAGTGACGGTAGCCCGGACGCTTCCCTCTCCGCCGCTGCACAGGCTGCGGCCTCAGCAATCGCCCAGAACGACGCGTTAACCTCTGTCGGGGTCGACCCTGCGGAGTTCACCGCTGCTCTTCCCGATGCCACGGTGACCACGACCGACATCTCCGATGACGCGCAGGAAGACACGATCGCCGCCGTGGTCACCACCATGCTCGGCACCATGGTCGTGCTGACCTTTATCATGATCTTCGCCGGAAACGTCGGCGGGCGGGTCACAGAAGAGAAGTCCTCCCGCGTCGTCGAGATCATCCTCGCGACCATCCGTCCGATCGACCTGCTCATCGGCAAGGTTCTGGCCATGCTTGTCATCGGTTTCATCGGTACTGTCGTCATCCTAGGAGTCGCAATGGCTGCCTTGAGCACGACAGGCATGCTCGACGACATCCAGGTAGATGCAGCGACGCTACCGGTTCTCCTCGTCTCCTTCATCCTGGGCATGCTCTTCTTCAGTGCCCTCTACGCCGCTGCCGGATCGCTCGTGAGCAAGGCCGAGGACCTCAGCAGCACCCAGATGCCGGTGATGCTGATCTTCTTCGCGGTGATGTACCCACCGATCTTCGGGTGGAGCGCCCCGGATTCCACGGTGATGCAGGTTCTGTCGTGGGTGCCGCCGATGTCCCTGGGGGTCGCGCCGATGCGTTATGCCGCCGGTGACATGTCCCTCGGATTGTTGGCTGCGTCCTACGCGCTCCTGGCACTGACCACTCTCCTGGTCCTGCTCCTGGTCGCCCGCATCTACCGGGGATCGATCCTGAACAACGGCAAGAAGATGACCTGGATGCGTGCCATCCGCTCCAGCTAGGCGGCGACCAGTGTCATCTGAGCCACCGTAGGGGTCATATTTCTTCTCGGAATTGACCTCTGCGGTGACTCAGATCGTCAACGCTCTCAGCCTCGGGTGTTCACCACAGCGAAACGGGACTGAAATGCACCACCAGTTCACTGGGGAGCATGATTGACACCGTTCCCGTCACCACCGTCGATGAACTCAACAGGATGACTCCCACCCAGGTCGCAGACATGATCGGAGACCTGCTGTATTCCCCCCAGCTCGGAGCGGCCATCGCTGCAGCCGCCCCCTTCAGAAGCCTCGAGCATGTGCTCGACGCGGCTCACCGTGAGCTGTTGCGCCTACCGCGCGTCGAGATCCTCGCCAGTATCCAGGCCCACCCGGTGCTGGGAGAGAAAACCACCGACTCCTATTCACGCGAAGAACAGTCGTTCATCCTCGACTCACCGCCCGAAGTCCTCGTCGAGATCGCCGACCTCTGCCAGCGCTACGAGGCACGGTTCCACCACATCTTCCTGGTCTGCGCCCAGGGCATCGGCGGGCATGAAGTACTGCTCCTGCTCAAACGTCGGCTGGAGAATCCCACAGTCACCGAATGGGAAACCACCGTGCGTGAACTCGGGAGGATCAACGTCCTCCGGTTACGAACGGTGGTCCGGTAGCTCGACCTGCCTGACTGCTAACGCGCGTCCACCAGGTCGATGATGAAGACCAGGGTGCGTCCTGCCAACGGGTTGCCCGCCCCGGCGGGGCCGTAGGCGAGCTCCGGGGGGATGGTGAGCTTCCGACGCCCGTTGACTTTCATGCCCGGGATACCCTCCTGCCAGCCCTGGATGAGGCCGGAGAGGGGGAACTCGATGGTTTGTCCACGGTCCCAGGAGGAGTCGAATTCCTGCCCGGACTCGTAGTCGACCCCCACATAGTGCACCTCGACCATGCCACCGGCCACGGCTTCGGCACCGTCACCGACGGTGATGTCCTCGATGACCAGTTGAGAGGGCGCGGGGCCGGACTGGGGATCGATGGTGGGCTTGCTCATGGAACGTCTCCTGAAGTTTCGCGGGCGTACTAACTGTCTCAGATTACCAGTACACCCCCGGCAGCAGGCGAAACGGCGGATGCCCGGCCGCTGCAGTGTCGCAGCGGCCGGGCATCGGGAGACAGTCCGTCAGACTGCGGCTTTCAACCTAGCGCTTGTCGCGGGAAACGAAGGCGCGCTTGCCCTCGCCGGTGTAGATCTGGCGCGGACGGTTGATCTTCGCCGTCGGCTCGTTGATCTGCTCCAGGTAGTGTGCGATCCAGCCCGGCAGACGACCCATGGCGAACAGGACGGTGAAGAAGTCCGTCGGGAAGCCCATGGCACGGTAAATCAGGCCGGTGTAGAAGTCCACGTTCGGGTACAGCTTACGGGAGATGAAGTAGTCGTCGTTGAGGGCGATGTCCTCGAGCTTCATCGCGAGATCCAGCAGGTTGTCGCCACCGAGGTGGTCAAGGATCTCGTGTGCGGACTCCTTGACGATAGCGGCACGCGGATCGTAGTTCTTGTACACGCGGTGTCCGAAGCCCATGAGCTTGACACCGGGCTCCTTGTTCTTCACGCGGTTCATGAAGTCGGTCGCGTCGCCACCGTTGTCGTGGATCTCTTCGAGCATCTCCAGGACAGCCTGGTTGGCTCCGCCGTGCAGCGGGCCGGACAGAGCGTTAACGCCCGCCGCAATGGACGAGTAGATGTTCGCGTGCGAGGAGCCGACCATACGCACGGTCGAGGTGGAGCAGTTCTGCTCGTGGTCTGCGTGCAGGATGAGCAGCTTGTCCAGTGCCTTGGACAGCACCGGGTCAACCTCGTAGTCCTCGGTCGGGTAGCCGAACATGTTGCGCAGGAAATTCTCGCGCGCATTCAGCTTGTTGTCCGGGTACATGTAGGGCTTGCCCTTGGACGCGCGGTAGGCGTAAGCCGCCAGCATCGGCACCTTCGCCATCAGTCGGTAGGTGTTCTTCTTCTGGAAGTCCGTGTTCAGCGGGTCGAGCTCGTCCTCGTAGTAGGTCGCGAGGATGTTGACCGAGGACGCCAGCACGTTCATCGGGTGCGCGTTGCGCGGGAAGATCTTGAACTGGCTCTTGAAATCCTCGTCGAGCAGCGTGTGACGGCGGATATTGGCGTTGAAGCTTTCGAGTTCCTCGTCATTCGGCAGCTCACCGTTGATGAGGAGGTAACTGACCTCGTTGAAGGTGGCGTTGTTCGCCAGATCAGCGATGTCGTACCCACGGTAACGCAGAATTCCTTCGCCACCGTCGATGTAGGTGATCTCGGAGAGGGTGGAACCTGTGTTCACGTAGCCGGGGTCAACGGTGGTCAAACCGGTTTCGGCGAGCAGCTTGCCCAGTGCGAATCCGGAGTTTCCTTCGTTGGCCTTGACGATCGGCATTTCGTATTCGCCACCGGGGTAGTGGAGAACGGCCTTGTCCTGGTTGTCGGAAGCCATTGACAGCCCTTTCGTTTATTCAGGTACTTCGATGCTTTCGGTTGTGTCCCCTGGGCCGGAGATCACCGACCCGGGGCCCGCCTCGAACCGAGCGGCCCGGCATGAATAAAGCTCATACTGCAGACCGTCGACGATCGTGGGATAGGACACACTGTACCCAATACCCCCCACACGGACACAGTAGGGTCGTACGGTATCCCCGTCAGCCACCCCCGTTGCATCCCGGTGTGTGGGACATCCGGTTCCACGAAATGGCTCGACCGGCTAGGCTGACGACGTTCCCGTACCACCGTGCTTGGAAGACTAGGAAGAGACCAGGAAAGCCGATCATGAGCGACCAGTTCCCCACCCTGCCCGAGAACCTCCTCCCCGCCGACGGTCGATTCGGCTGCGGCCCGTCGAAGGTCCGTCAGGACCAGATTGACGCCATTGTCTCCGGTAGCCGAGACATCATCGGCACCTCGCACCGCCAGCCTGCCGTGAAGAATCTCGTAGGGTCTGTCCGGGA
Source organism: Corynebacterium glyciniphilum AJ 3170 (assembly GCF_000626675.1). NCBI lineage: Bacteria > Bacillati > Actinomycetota > Actinomycetes > Mycobacteriales > Corynebacteriaceae > Corynebacterium > Corynebacterium glyciniphilum. The sequence continues at coordinate 2,760,770 of NZ_CP006842.1, forward strand.
AGGTCTGTCGACTCTCTTCAACCTCCCCGAGGGTTACGAGATCATCACCTCCCTGGGTGGTGCCACCGCGTTCTGGGACTCGGCGTCTTTCGGTCTGATCCGGAACAAGTCCGCTCATCTGACCTACGGTGAGTTCTCCGGAAAGTTCGCCTCAGTGTCCAAGAAGGCCCCGTGGTTGGAGGCGCCCGAGGTCGTCGCTTCCGAGCCAGGTACCGCCCCCTCCCCCGGGCAGCTGGACGGGGTGGACGCCGACCTCGTCGGGTGGGCGCACAACGAGACATCCACCGGTGCGATGGTGGACGTCACGCGTCCTGCGACGGACGCACTGGTCGCCATCGACGCCACCTCCGGTGCCGGCGGGCTGCCCGTGGACATCGCCGAGACCGACGTCTACTACTTCTCCCCCCAGAAATGCTTCGCCTCGGACGGTGGCCTCTGGTTTGCTGCCTTCTCCCCGTCCGCCCTGGAGCGCGTCGAGGAGATCGCCGCCACCGACCGTTATATCCCGGCGTTCCTCGACCTGAAGACCGCTGTGGACAACTCGCGTAAGAACCAGACCTACAACACCCCCGCCGTCGGCACGCTGCTGATGATGGATGCCCAGGTGAAGTGGATGAATGCCAACGGCGGCCTAGACGGGATGGTCGCGCGCACCTCCGAGTCGTCCTCCACGCTGTACAACTGGGCGGAGTCCCGCCCGGAGACCTCTCCGTTCGTCGCTGACCCGTCCAGCCGCTCGCTGGTCGTCGGCACCATCGACTTCGAGGAGTCGGTCGACGCCGACGTCATCGCGAAGACGCTGCGTGCCAACGGCGTCCTCGACACCGAGCCCTACCGGAAGCTGGGTCGCAACCAGCTGCGTATCGGTATGTTCCCCGCCATCGACCCGGAAGATGTACGCACGCTCACCGGCGCGATCGACCACATTCTCGACTCCGGCATCGCCACCAGGTAGCGGCAGAGGCAGGGACACACCCGGACGCCCCGTCACCCTGGTACCCCTGCACCTGACTCACCCCCGGAAGCTCACGGTCTTCCGGGGGTTTCTGCGCTACTGTGGCGGAAAACACCCAGTGGATGGAGGTCCCACCGATGCAGGAACTGCGGTTCGTCAAAGACGACAGCGACCGGGCGTCCCTCGTTCTCCGCATGACCACCGATGAGGGCACCGGCGACACCCCTCGTGACGCCTCTGGTGACGTCACAGAGAGCGCGGGCGTCGCGGAGTTCTTCCTGCCGGTCACCGACGAACTGACGGAGTTCCTCGGCATTCCCACCGCAGTTCCGGAAACGACGGAGACAGAAGACGCCGCAGGGACGACGGATCCCGGGGCCCCTGACACCCCCCGGGACCCGGCCGCACGTGTTGTCGCACCGCTCTCCTCCGGTACACCGGAGCCGGTCGCGGTCCCAACGCGCGAGCGTGTTCACCTGCGGCCCAAGGAGATCCAGGACCGCATCCGCCATGGCGAAACCGTCGAGCAGATCGTCGCGGACACCGGAATGGAAGACCGCCGCGTCCGTCCTTTCGCCGTCCCGATCGCGATGGAACGCAACCGCATCGCCGACATGGCCCGGGACGCGCACCCGGTCCGGGCGGACGGGCCGACGGACAGTCCGCTGCGTGAAGTCCTGGCCGGCGCATTCGCCGCTCGGGGTGAGAGCCTGCGTGCGTCGGAATGGTCCGCAGCGATGGACTCCTCGGACCACTGGGTCATTTCGGTGAGCTGGACGAAGGGGAACCGTGAAGGAGGGTCCCGGTTTGTCGCTGACTTCCGTTACGTGCCTGGCGAGGACGGTCCCGCGACAGCAGAGCCGGTGAATTCGGTCGCCTCGGACCTGATCGACCCCCGTTTCGAACGACCTGTCCGCACGGTCTCGCCTGTCGTACCGACCAGTCGTCAGGACGATGTCGAAGACGAAGACCCGGACGATCCGGCGGGAGAGTCGGGCGTCCCGTCGCGCGACAACGATGCGACCCGCCCGGACAACAGGCCGGTCGATGCGGCATCTGACCCGACGGCGGATGCTCCCGTGGACCTTTTCGGACGTCGCACACACCCTGCTGGCGGGGACAACGACTCAGCCAAGCGGAAGAAGAAGGCCGTCACACCCCACTGGGAGGACGTCCTTCTCGGAGTACGGACGAACCCCAAGGCCAACGGCCGGAACAAGAAGAAGTAGACGACGGTGGGCTCCCCCGACTCCTCCGGTTCCACCGGTGCGCCTGACACGGTGGTGACCCTCTGGTTCGCCACTGCAGCGGTCCCGCGGGACGTTCTCACGGCCGAACCTGCCCCCGACCGCGGTTTCGCCCGGAAGTACCTCGCTCAACTCGGGGTCCGTCTAGAGGCCGAAAGTGACGGTACATCGACCCTCTTCGGGGACTTCTCTTCGCCGACGCATATCGGCGACTTCGACATGAACAGGTCCGCTCCCCCGGGGCGCCGCGAGTTCTATATCGGCGGGTATACGGGTCTATCGATCGTGCAGACGGTCCTCCCCGATGCCGGACTCTTGTCGGAGGTTCCCGTGCCTCTGCGGGACCTCATCGCCGCTGCGGACATTTACGTGACCTGCCGCACCCCGGACGATCCGGACGGGCTTGGCGGCTTCGCCCACTGGTCGGGCGGTGTACTCAAACGGTGCTTCACAGCCACCCGCGACAAGATCCTCGAGGACAACGGGCTTCCCGAACCGTTCGAGGCGCCCTTCTGGGAAGGCAACGTGGAGGCCTCCGGAATTCAGCTGCCGTTCCGCCCCGGGGAATTCGCTGCGGCGGCAGAGGAGTACTGGCTCGGTTTCCGTGTGGAGCGCGAAGGAATCGACATCCCGGTCTGCGCCTTCGCCCTGGACGGGCGCCCGGCGTCACGGCCCGGTCGCAGAGATTCCGGTTCATCAACGGCGCCGCACCGTCCCGTCAGCGCCGTCACCCCGAACACTCCCGGGTACGACGACTACGCCGACGGCAAGGAGTCCGCCACCAAAGCAACCCCCGATCTGCTTAAGGGGGCGGCACTCTCCGCAGTGACCGGGGTGGGACGCGGACTTCGTGGCGGTGTGCGTCTGTTCCAGACAGGCGCACACCGTATCGGCGACGAAGTCCGGCGACGCGCCCGCAACGCCGGACGCTAGGTCACACTCACCGGTCCTCCGTCGCACGTGAATGGTGCTGTCCCCGTGGTGCGAGTGTCGCCAACCCCAGGCCGAAGATAACCCAGGCCGTCAACACCCACCAGGGCATCGTTGCACTCGCGTCAGGGAAGTAACTCACCGTGCGGGTGAGAGTCGTCGTCGCTCCCGGAATGAGCCACTGTCCGATATGCCCGAGCGCTGCCGGCAAGAACTGGTACGGCACAGCGAACGCTGCCCACGGCATGGCCGCGAACAGTGTCAGCACAGCGGATAGGCCAAGTCCCCTCTTTCCGAGAATAGAGTGCATCCCCACGAACAGGGCGCTCGTGGCCGTGAGGGAGAGCGTCAGCGCCAGCCATACCGTCCCGAAGACACCCGGATACACCTGCAGCCATGATCCCAGGACAAGCGCCAGGACGAACCCGGCACCGATGCCGAATCCCAGGACTGCACTGACTCGTTGCCAACGTCCGACGACAGAGAACGATATGAGGACACTCACCAACAAGGCACCCACCGTCAGCGGAATTCCTGCCGTGGTCATCCCCACCCCGTTCGGGTCTCCATCCGAATAGGGAGCGACGTCAGTGTTCTGCACCATGGGCAGGCTACCCGGCACTTCCGATTCCGAGATTCCTTCAGCTACCCCTGCATACGCCTGCTCGCTGACTATCGACTGAAGACGGGAGGATATCTCCGCCATGATGGCATCAGGTACCTGCCCGTTCGCCGAGGCGGTCAGTACCTCAGGCTCCTGTTCAAGCACCAGCGCCCCGATGAAGTCACGTTGCTTAATGCCTTCCACGGCGGCAGGTCGGTCTCCGACGCTCACAAGATCGACGATCTCTCCCAGCTCATTTCCTGCAGCCTGAGTGAACCCGTCAACTGCCTCTGAAGGACCTGCCACAGCCACCGACATACCGTCTGGTTCTGCTTCTGCTGACGGCCAGACGAATGCGAGAACCAGCAACGTCAACGCCAGTGTCGTAGCGGAAACAACACCGCACACTGTGCCCCAACGGCTGGTAGCGTCCTGCACTTCTTCGGTCGTACTCATGCCAACCTCTTCAAAAAACGAATGTTCATTCTCTATAGTGTCCATGAGAAGATTCTCCGGGTCAAGAGGCACGACACAACCATGCCAGTAAGATGTTCCCCACCAACGTCCATGCAGAGAGGCAGCGACCAACTCCATGCCGAGGATCAGTCCTGAACGTCGCCAAGCCCGACGAGAGCAGATCGCCCGTGCAGCAGTGGAACAATTCGCTGCACGTGGCATCCACTCAACGTCGATGGCAAATATCATCGACGCATCGGGCCTCTCGGCCGGGGCCCTCTACACGCACTTCACGGGCAAGGACGAGATCATCACCTATGTGGCCCGCACGACTGTGAGCGGCATCTTCACCGGATTCAGCGAGCTACTTCACCGCTCCCCGCCACCGTCTCCCGGTGCCCTCATGGAACGCATCACAGAGCGGATCGACAGCGCCGATGTTCCTGTCGGGTTCATTGTGCAGGTCTGGTCCGAGGCGGTCACGAACCCGACTGTCCGCGACGCAGCCAACGAAGTCTACGGCGAAGCCTTCGGCTTTCTCCACCAATATTCCCGCTCGTGGCTCTCGACAGCCGGGGGCCTCGACGGTCAGCAAGCAGATGCCCAAGCGCCCCGACAGGCGCGACTGTTTATCAGCCTGATCTATGCGCACATTCTGCAATCCTCGATGCTCGACTCTTACGAGACCCCGACATTCCTCGACGACGTCGCCGGGCTCTTCCCCTCGGGTTGACGCCCCGTCGCAACGCCGGGCAGCCCGGCCGCACGGTCAGCCCGTCCGCTGCAGCAACATAACGGTCATTCCTCGTAACGGTCATGCAACCGCATCCACGTGTAGGGCGGGTCCTGGGGCCACCCTCGGGGCGAGTCCTCCCAGGTCTCCTGGCGTCCGTACGGGGTGAGGTCAAGGAGGTCGAACACCAGCATGAACGGCTCCTCGCCCCGGGCGAATGTGGACCAGGAGTGGAAGAGCTGCTCACCCTGTCGCACAAAAACGCTCAGTGCCTGGCGTTCCTCGCCGTCGACCGTCGCACCGAAATCCTCGTTGAACCTCCGTGCAGCATGTCCCCCTGAGGACACCCACGTGCCGTACGCGCTGAGCTCAGGATAGCCCGGATCGGCACCTACCGACAGGGCTTGCTGGCAGGGCTTGCTGATAGGGCCTGTCGTCAGAACTGCGCGGCGTAGAACCCGATCGCCGCCGACGTCGCCACATTCAGCGAGTCCGTCCCCGGCGACATGGGGATCTTCGCCCGTACATCAGCAGCCCGCATCGCATGTTCGGTCAATCCGGGACCTTCCGCACCGACCATCACGGCCACCTTGTCCGCTCCTGCGACAGCCTCGGACAATGTCGAGTCCGTGTTCGGTGTCATCGCCACCACCCGGTACCCGCGGGACTGCAGGTCGGCAAGACCCCGCTGCCACGTCGTCGGACGGGCACCGATGTGAGCGAACGGGGTGCGCAGCACATGCCCCATCGACACCCGCACCACCCGTCGGTACAACGGATCCGCGCACCCTGCCCCGAGCAATACCGCACCGACACCCAACCCGGCAGCATTCCGGAACAGGGCACCGATGTTCTCGTGGTCGCCCACGCCTTCCAGCACAGCGATCACCCTGTTGTCCGACGGAAGTCCGTCCAGCACGCTCTGCGGCGACGGTTCCTCCGCCCGGTCCGCAGTGGCGACCACACCACGATGCATGTCGAACCCTGCGACGGCAGCAAGCACGTCCCGGGACACCTCGTAGAAAGGCACGCCCTCGAGTCCACGGGCCACCTCCGGAGCAGAGACTGCGACCTGCCGCAGCTGCTCCAATCTGTGGGCGAAACCCACCACCTGGCGCACAGGGAACCGCGACGCCGCCAGTCGAGGCACGACCAGGTTTCCCTCGGCGACCACCAGGCCCTTGCCACCGGGCAGATCCGGGCGTTTGTCAGAGGAGTTCAGGTCGCGGATGTCATCAAGACGGGTGTCTGCCGGGTCAGTAATCGGTACGGGGGCGTCCAACACTGCTCTACCCCACCGCATCCATGATCGGGTCGATGGCGAAGTAGACCACGAACAAGATCGCCACCAGGTACATCAGCCAGTGCAGCGTCCGGCCGCGTCCGGTCACCAGCGCCATGATCGCATAGGCGATGAACCCCATGCCGATTCCGTTGGCGATGGAATAGGTGTACGGCATGATCACGATCGTCAGGAATGCCGGAAGCGCGATCTCGAACCGGGAGAAGTCAATCTCGGTGATCTGCCCCATCATCATCGCCCCGACGACGACCAGCACCGGTGCCGCGGCCTCGATCGGCACCACGGAGTACAGCGGGGTCAGGAACATCGCCGCCAGGAAGATCACACCGGTCACCACGTTCGCCAGGCCGGTGCGGGCGCCGTCGCCGATACCGGCGGCGGAGTCGACGAACACGGTGTTGGACGACGCCGAGACCGAACCGCCGACGGCAGCACCGGCACCTTCGATGATCAGGGCGGTGCGCAGATTAGGCAGGTTGCCCTGCTCGTCGACCAGGCGGCCCTGCTTACCCAACGCGGTCATGGTGCCCATCGCGTCGAAGAAGTTCGCGAGCACCAGGGTGAAGACCAGCAGGCATGCGGAGAGGGCACCGATTTTCGCGAAGGCACCGAAAAGGTCGACGGCGCCGACGAGGCTGAGGTCAGGGACGGAGCCGAGTGAATTCGGGATCTCCGGGGTGGCCATCTGCCATCCTTTGCCCTCACCGAAGTCGCCGGTGAGCGCCTGGACGATCATTGCGAAGACGGTGGTGACAATGATGCCGATGAAGAGCCCACCGCGGACCTTCTTTGCCACGAGGATGCCGCAGATGACCAGGCCGAGCACGAAGGTGGCCGTCGGCCAGGAGGCGATGGAGCCGTCAATACCCAGCGTGACCGGTACAGTGGTTCCGGCTGCGTCAGGGATACGCTGGACGAAACCGGAGTCCACCACGCCGACCATGGCGATGAAGAGGCCGATACCGACGCCGATCGCCGCCTTCAGCGAGTTCGGGATCGCATTGAAAACTGCCTCGCGGAAACCGGTGACTGCGAGGATGACGATGATCACACCGTCGATCACCACCAGGCCCATCGCCTGTGGCCAGGTAAGCCCTTCCGAGGCGACGAACGTGACCGCCACCAGGGTGTTGATTCCCAAGCCAGCGGCGATACCGAAGGGGTACTTCGCAAATACGCCGAACGCGATGGTCATCACGCCAGCGGCCAGCGCCGTAACAGCAGCGACCCGGGAAGTCCCCAGGACATCACCGTTGCCGTCCTCGACCGTCCCCAGGATCAGGGGATTGAGGATGATGATGTAGGCCATCGCGAAGAACGTCACGATACCGGCGCGGACTTCCGTGCCAATCGTCGAGCGACGTGCCGTGATGTGAAAGTACCGGTCGAGGGCCCCTGGTGCTGGTGCGGCGGTCTTCTCGCCGATGGAATCTGACATAAGTAGTAAGAATCGCACCAGGCAGGCCCGCGTGCAACCGGTGTGGCAGCATGGACAGCATGTCCCCTCGCGTTCAGTCGGCGCCGCGTGGCGCACGTACGGTGTCCGTCCTGTCCGTCGCCATGCTGGCGCTCACGATGACCGGGTGTTCTGCAGCCGAGGACGCCGAGGACGCCGTTTCCACCGTCCCGGTGCTGACGGCTGAGATCACAGACGAACACCCCTTCGACTCATCGTCCTTCACTCAGGGCCTGGAGGTTATGCCGGAGGGCGATCTGCTGGTGTCAACCGGTTTGAACGGCGAGTCCAGGATCTACCGTGCCCCCGTCGACGACGCTACCTCCCCCACCGTCAGCGACGACCTGGACGAGCGCTACTTCGGTGAGGGCGCCACCGTACACGGTGACAGGGTATGGCAACTCACGTGGAAATCAGGTGTCGCTTTCGCCCGGGACGCTGACACCCTGGAGGTCACCGACGAAGCCTCCTACGACGGCGAAGGGTGGGGACTGTGTTCCGACGGCGACCGGTTGGTCATGTCGGACGGGTCCCCCACCCTGACCTTCCGGGACCCCACAACGTTCGCCCCGACCGACAGTGTAGAGGTCACCCTCGACGGAGAACCCGTCGACGAGATCAATGAGCTGGAATGCACGGGCACCGGGGATGAACGCACGGTGTGGGCGAACGTGTGGCATTCCGACCGTATCCTGCGCATCGACCCGGCCACCGGTGATGTGACCGGGGTAGTCGACCTGGATCTCCCGGCAGGCGACAGGGACGGTGCCGACGTTCTCAACGGCATCGCCGAGAACCGCGCCGACGGGGCTCCCGACAACAGCTTCCTCGTGACCGGAAAACTGTGGGACACGCTCTACGAGGTGCAGTTCAGTGAGGAATAGCGGTGTGATGTCACGGTCAGCCAACCGGGTGTACGGCCTGATGGGTGCTGACGGGGCGCGCGAATCCGGACTGACCGCACTGATGTACACCTCCATCGCGAACTTCGCGGTGGACGCCGTCCTGGCGGTCTCGCTGGCAGGCACCCTGTTCTTCTCCGCGGCGGAGGCGGAGTCCCGGACATCGGTCGCGGCCTACCTGTTGGTGACGATCGCGCCCTTCGCCCTACTCGCCCCGTTGATCGGGCCCGCACTGGACCGGATCCGCACGGGCCGTCGCCTCGCCCTCTCCCTGACTTTCGCCGGCCGGGTGGTCCTCGCGGCGGTGCTGCTGCAGAACTTCAACTCCTGGATGCTCTACCCTGCGGCCCTGGGCATGCTGGTGCTCAGCAAGTCCTACGGGGTCCTGAAATCCTCGGTCACTCCCCGCGTCGCCCCTGCGGCACTCGACCTGGTGCGCGCCAACGCCCGTTTGACGATCGCCGGGCATATCGGCGGTTCACTGGTCGCCGGCGGTCTGGCCGCGGTGATCGCCTACGTCTTCGATCCTCAGGCGGCCTTGTGGCTCCTGATGGTCGTGGCGTTGTCCGGGATCTACGGATGCGCCCTGATCCCCTCCACCGCCGAACGTGGTCAGGACGAGGTCACGGTCAGCCCGTTTGTCCCGGAAGAGCCTGTGCCAGAGGCGGGGATACGACGGGGGCGTGGTGGGGACACCATAGTCACCCGGTGGCGGCGTTCTATCCGGGTCCGCTTTCCCGATGCTGCACGGACCTGCATGTGGGCGACGGCCCTGCAACGGTGCGGAACCGGGTTCATGACGATCTACGTGGCATTCGTCGCCAAGTCGTCCTCCCATCTGTCGGGTTTTGAACAGCTCTCGATGCTCGCCGCCGTCGGCGCGGCCGGGGGTGTCGGCACGTTCGCCGGGAATGCCCTGGGTTCGCGGATCCGGTTCGCCCGCCCCCGGGTCGCCGTCCTCGTCCTGGGAGCGCTCTCCCTCGGATCGGTGGTGTGCGCGGCGGTGTGGGACGGGGTGGTCACCGCAGCCGTCGCCACCGCTGTCCTGTCACTCGGCAGCGCGATGTCGAAGGTGTGTCTGGACGCGGCGATCCAGTCGGGACTTGACCAGGCGGCCCAGGCATCGGCATTCGGCATCTCGGAGACCGCACTGCAGTTGTCGTGGGTGCTCGGCGGCACGCTGGGGATCCTGCTTCCTCCGGAGCTCACCGTCGGTATGGCTGTACTCGCCGTCGTCGGTACAGTGATGTACGTCAATGTCATCGCCGCGGCGCGCGGTGTCGGTCTGGGAGCCCTGATCGGTCGGGCGAGAAGCCCCCGGTGATCAGGCCCAGCCCCGGCCCCCGTGGACAGGAGTTTCCCCACCGAATGAGCACCGAGAAGCAGCCCCACACACCGGCGCAGAAACCGGCGCAGTCGAAGAAGCAGCGACGCCGGGCCGCCCAGCGTAAGCAGTACATGACTTTCGGGGCGATCGTGCTCCTGGTCGTGGTCGTCGCCGCGGCGGTGCTGGGCTACCAGTACTGGAGCGACAACCGTCCTGCCGCGGATCCCCAGGATCTGAGGGTGACGGTGACCGATGCCGCCGGGGATGAGACAGAGTACGCCCCTTACTCTGTCTGCCAACGGTTCACAGGTGACTGTGACGAAAGCGAGCCCTCCACGATCGAGGTGGGTGCGGACGAGGAAGTCACCCTGTCGCTACCGGACGAGGTCACCAGCCAGGACTGGTCGCTGCTGCAGATCTTCGATGATCAGGCTGCGAACACAGAAAACACCTGGGCGGCCGGCGAGAAATCTGAGGTCACGGTCCGTGGTTCCGCCGAGACCGAAGACGGGGACGGATCAGGCGCCCGCCTCAGTGTAGTGGAGGTCCACGCCCTGATCCTCGGCGAGGAAGACGGCGAAGAGGTGCCCTACGGAGTGGTGTGGGCCTTCAACACCGGCGTGGAGCCGGAGCCCGCCGGCGACCCCACCACCGACTCCGGGGAGTAGCCGGTCAGCTATCGAGTTCGCGGGCGATGGTCCGCAGGATCTCGGCAACCTGCCGCCCCTCTTTCCGGTCAGGGCGACGCCCCGCCTCCAGGCTCGGCTGCACCCGGGACTCCAGCAACGTGACGGTGTCCTGGACCAGCTCATGGAGCTTGTCAGGACTGTACTTGTGACCACGTGCTCCCTGGGACCCCCTGGCCCCCTTCTGCGGTGACGGGGCAGGCCCGTCATCCAGCACCGCCACACGCATGGCCTGCGGGCCCTTTCGTGCTTCGGCGAAGTCGTACTCGAGACGCTGCCCCTTGTGCAGTTCGGTGACTCCGTCGGGAAGTACCTGCGAGCCGACGTAGACGTCCTCACCCTCGGGATTGGAGACGAAGCCGAATCCCCGGTCCGGGTCGTACCACTTCACTTTTCCGGTCGGCATGATGTCGGCCTGTCCTTTCTCTACTTACTCTCTACTCACGGATGGGGAATGCGCCAGTTTACCCGTGGAGCCCCACCGTCGCCTATTAGGTGCCCGCGGAGCCACAGTGCCACCGCGGGGCGAAATGTGATCAAGGTCACAGTCGAATAATAACGGTTCGATAACGTTCGAGACACAGAACGGTAACGCACTGGGCAACGGCGGTTTTGAGCCGGTCCGTGCCCGCGCTCACATCTCGGAACTGCGGACGCAATGCCGCCTGAACAGCCACAAATGTTGCCGATCAGCGTGACTCAATCGTGACAAACCGTTACTGTCGGACCCCAGCAATGAACACCGCGGTGATCCACGGGACCTGATCGCCGCACCACCGACTCCGAAAGGAATCAACCCACATGGGACGACACACCATCCGTAAGAGCAGCTTCAGCACTAAGCGCCTCGCCGTCGCCGGCATGGCAACCCTGGCACTCGGTGCCGTCGCGGCTCCGGCAGCCAACGCCGCCCCCGACTCCGACTGGGACCGCCTCGCACAGTGCGAGTCCGGCGGCGACTGGTCCATCAACACCGGCAACGGCTTCCAGGGTGGCCTGCAGTTCTCCCCGAGCACCTGGAGCGGCTACGGCGGCGACGAGTTCGCAGCCTCCGCCGACCAGGCCTCCCGTGAAGAGCAGATCGTTGTCGCCGAGCGCGTCCTCGAAGGACAGGGCTGGGGCGCATGGCCGTCCTGCTCCTCCCAGCTGGGCCTGAGCTCCGCACCGGAGCAGCGCTCCGCCCCGGCGGCCCCCGCCACCGACAACTACGCCGCCAACCCCCAGGAAGCTGCCGCGGACCTCAGCAGCCAGACCGACTCCCTCGCCATCGACGGCGTGTGGGAGAAGGTCACCGAGGCCTTCGCCGCCAACGGCATCGAGGTTCCGAGCGAGCTGGAGTCCCTCTACAAGGACAACCGCGCTGCCCTCAACGACAACTACACCGGCGCCATCAAGCAGGCCGAGGCTGCAGGCGAGCAGTACAAGGCCGTCGCCGGCAACCTGTTCTAGTCCGCCGCGTCCTGTTCACGGACGCGCACTAGACCCCACGCATTACCAGGGTCCCACCTGACAAAAGGTCGTCGCCCGGAGCATTCCGAACAGTCGGAATGCCCCGGGCGACGACCTTTTCGCCGTGTGTCGCCCGACTAGCGGTTAATCACCGTGTACGGGTGGACGTAAGGCAGCTTCTCAGCGGGGACGGGGAACTCAGCGTCACCGAAGGGGCTCAACGCCCCGGCATCGTCAGCCACGAGCTCGGAGACCGCGTGTTTGCCTTCGGGCAGGTTCTGCGGCCAGCCCGGATCAACGTAGTGCTTCTTCTTTGCGTCAGCCATACCGCCGATCATTCCACATCCCCGCCGTTCAGGCGACTTTCCGGCACGGTCATCCCCGCCGGCGTCTACACCCGGGTGACCACCGGCGGGTAAAGTGACCGTCGTTATGCCTGACTCCTTCCCCACCTACGCCGACTGGCTGTCCGGTCACCCCGACGACGTTCTCGTCGACCTGCTCTGGCGACTGCGTGCCTTCCACCCCAGTTCCCTGGGGTCGGTCTCGGACGTGGCCGCGTTGCGTCGGCTCGACGCCACCGGACTCGCCGTCCTGCACGCCCTCGTCGTCGCCGGGGCGGACCATCAGCCGGTGGAGCTGGAGGATGTCACGACGAACCTCACGCAACTGTGGGACGCCGCCGGTACCGACCCGGAACGCCGCGCGGACACCGCGGCTGTCCGGGCGACAACCCACACGTTGGCCTCCTGGGGGCTGGTCTTCGGGCCGGGCCTGTCAGTGTCGCCGCAGGATCCAACGACAGCGCCGGGTGCGATGAAAGTACCGATGCACCTGCCACCGTTGTTCTCCGCCACGACCGACCTGCCCTGGGTGCTGGTGGACGGCTACCGTTGCCCGATCCCGACCGAGGATCTGCCGGAGGTCCTCAATGCACTGCCGACCCGACAACGCCGTCTGCTCGACACCCTCGAGCTGTCCGGTGGTATCGGGCACTCTGCGACACTCGACGATCCGGAGCGCCCCCTGGCCCGGATGATCGCGGCAGGGCTGCTGGACCGGGTCGACGCTCAGACCGCCCGCCTGTCGCTGCGCGTGTCAGCGAGCATCTCCGGACGCGTCGTGCCCCTGCCCGGCGGGGATTTCAGTGCGCTGGAGAGCCCGGTCGCATCGTCCCGTCCGGACGCCCGCACCGACGCCACCGCGGTCGCGCGGGTGGTCGAGACCGCCCGCCTGGTGGCCGACGTCCTGCAACAGATCGGGAACACGCCCGTACGCCCCCTCAACGCCGGAGGGATCGGGGTACGGGAGATCGCCCGGCTGTCCAAGGCACTGGGCCTCGACGCAGCCGTCGTCAGCGACACGCTCGTCCTGTGCCGTCACGCCGACCTGATCGCGGTCGGGCTACCTGTCCCCGCTCCACAGGACGTCATCGGCAACGGCAACTTCTGGTCATTAAGCGAACGCGGTGCCACGTACCTGTCCGCGCCCCTCTCCCGACGCTGGGCAATGCTCGTCGACGGATGGCGCCACAGCCCGCACGCCCCGTGGTCGGCGCAGGATGACGCCGGCACCGACGCCCACCTGCTGCAGGAATCCCTGGACGCAGCCGAAGCAGCGGCACTCCGGGGTGTCGTCGCCGCCAGTGGACAGGTCATCACGGCGGAGGGACTGTGGCGGATCCGGCCGTCCGTCGCAGCGGTGACATCCGAGGCCGCCGTCGACAATGTCCGCGACGAGTGTGTGATCCTGGGGCTGTCCGCAGACGGGGAACCGTCCTCGGCGGCCGTCGCACTGGCCGCCACCGTATCCGACGGAGACAGTGACAGTGCCGACGAAGACCGGCTCACCGCCGCACTGGCCGACATCCTGCCTGCCCCGGTCGGCATGCTGATCATCCAGGCGGACATGACGATCCTCGCCCCCGGACTGCTCGACGGGGACACCGAAGCGAAACTGCGGGCCTTCGCTGACGTCGAGTCCACCGGTATGGCCAGCGTCTGGCGGGTGACCAGGGAGAGCATGCAACGTGCCGTGGAACGGGGAGAAACCGCCGAAGGTATCGAGGACTTCCTGGCAGGCATGGCACCCGATGTCCCCCAGTCCCTGTGGTACCTGATCCAGGACACGTTCCGCACCCACCGTCCCGAAACCCCGGTGGTCGGCAGCACTGCCGCCAGCGTGTTGACCGCACCCGACGAAAAGTCCATGGCCGCGATCATGGACACCGACGCCGCGGAGGAAACAGGACTCCGCCTGCTCTCCCCCACCGTCGCCGCGAGCTCGGTGCAGTTGTCGCTGGTGGTCGAGGCACTGGAGGACGAAGGTGTGACCATCAGCATCGACGGCGACACCGGCACCGGACGTGCCACCGCGGCACCGGTGTTCTCCACCGTCCCGGACCCGGACCGTCCCGCGACGTCCTTCACACAGGTCGCCGACCAGCTCGCCGGCGCGGTAGAGGGGTTCCGTCGCACCCGTCAGGACGAGGACGACGAGGCGGGCCACAGCGGCGAGACCACACGTGTCCACGAACCCCGTGCCATCATGGCCGCTCTACGTCACGCCTACGACGCAGGGACCTCAGTGGAGATCAGCTACGTCGACGCCACCGGGTCAGCCGTGCACGAGTGGATCTCCGTGGTCACGATGAGCCCGGTGTCGATCATCGGCGTCACCGAGGCCGGTGGTCAGTCGCTGCACATCCAACCGCACCGCGTCGCCTGGGTAGGCACACCGGTAGAAGCGACCGATGAACCGTGACTGACGTGAACGGTGTCAACGCGTAGAATGATCTGGTTGCACAAGCGGCAACGCACACCTGCACCAACCCCTGTGAGGAGGCACCCGTGGGACTCGGCGACGGCCCGCTGATCGTCCAGTCGGACAAGACCGTGCTGCTGGAGATCGGGCACGCCCAGGCGCAGGAGGCCCGCACCGCGCTGGCCCCCTTCGCGGAACTGGAACGCGCCCCCGAACACGTCCACACCTACCGCATCACGCCGCTGGCCCTGTGGAACGCCCGGGCCGCGGGACACGACGCCGAACAGGTCGTGCACGTGCTGGAAACCTACTCCCGGTTCCCCGTCCCCCAACCCCTGCTGGTGGACGTGGCCGAGACGATGGAACGCTACGGTCGGCTCATTCTTGCCAACCATCCCGCCCACGGGCTGGTGCTGGAATCGACCGACCGTGCGGTCCTCGCCGAGATTCGTCGGCACAAGAAGATCCGCCCGATGCTCGGTGAGGAGATTGACGAGGACACCCTCATCGTCCACCCCTCCGAACGTGGCCGGCTGAAGCAGGAACTGGTCAAGGTCGGATGGCCCGCAGAAGACCTCGCCGGCTATGTCGACGGCGAAGCACACCCCATCACGCTGTCCACCGAACAGGAAAACTGGCAGCTGCGCGACTACCAGGAGATGGCCGCCGACTCCTTCTGGGCCGGTGGCTCCGGCGTGGTGGTGCTGCCCTGCGGCGCCGGCAAGACAATGGTCGGCGCAGCGTCCATGGCGAAGTCCCAGACCACGACGCTGATCCTGGTGACCAACACCGTCGCCGGACGGCAGTGGAAGGACGAGCTCGTCCGGCGCACCTCCCTCACCGAAGATGAGATCGGCGAGTACTCAGGCGAAAAGAAGGAGATCCGCCCCGTCACCATCGCCACCTACCAGGTCGTCACCCGCAAGACGAAGGGCGAGTTCCGTGCCCTGGAACTCTTCGACTCCCGTGACTGGGGCCTGATCATCTACGACGAGGTGCATCTGCTGCCCGCCCCGGTGTTCCGCATGACCAGTGACCTGCAGTCGCGCCGACGCCTGGGCCTGACCGCCACGCTGGTGCGCGAAGACGGTCGCGAGGACGACGTCTTCAGTCTCATCGGCCCTAAACGCTACGACGCCCCCTGGAAGGACATCGAAGCCCAGGGCTGGATCGCCCCCGCCGACTGCACCGAGGTGCGCGTACAACTCACCGAGTCCGAGCGCATGGTGTACGCCACCGCCGAACAGAACGAGAAATACCGGCTGGCGGCGTGTTCACCGGCCAAGAACCGGATCGTCCGCAGGATCCTCGACCAGCACCCCGACGAACCGACACTGGTCATCGGTGCCTACATCGACCAGCTCGAGGAACTCGGTGACGAACTCGACGCGCCGGTCATCGACGGACGCACCACCACGCACCGCCGCGAGGAACTCTACGCTGCCTTCCGCAGCGGCGAGTTGCGCGTCCTCATCGTGTCGAAGGTGGCGAACTTCTCCATCGACCTGCCTGGCGCATCGGTCGCGGTTCAGGTCTCGGGAACCTTCGGCTCCCGTCAGGAGGAGGCCCAGCGGCTGGGCCGGATTCTGCGGCCGAAGCCAGACGGTGGCCCCGCATACTTCTACTCCGTCGTCGCCCGCGACACGTTGGACGCCGACTACGCCGCCCACCGTCAGCGCTTCCTGGCGGAACAGGGGTACGGCTACCGCATCATCGACTCGGTCGACCTGTAGGATCATTCACCGTGGTCAGCTTCAACTTCACTGTCGACGAGCCCTTCGCCCGCAAACACAACGAGTTCTTCCGTGACTCCCGCCGGTTCCAGTGGTCGGCCGGGTTGATGGGCGCGATCATGATCGCCGCTGCAGTGATCCTGTTCGTGGTCGTGGACGCGGGCTGGGCGGTGATCGTGGGCATCGCCGCAGTGATCATGGCGCTGATCTGCTTCATCATGGTGCCGGTGTTCCCCCGCCAACTCGGATCGCCGCAACACTACTACGACGCCTACGCGCTTGCCCCCACCGTGATCGCCCAGGTCAACCCACGTGACGTCGTCCTGATGTCGCTGGTGGACACCGCGGCCACCGGTGCCGCCAGGTCACGTCCGGCCCTCGCACTGCGCACCGTGACATCGATCCCCGGGGTGGAACGCAAGGTCGGTGAGCGGGTGCCGGCGATGGCCGTCACCGGAATGCGGTCAGTGGGCCAGCAGGAGCACTGGGAACAGATCTCCCCGATGCCGGTGGCGTGGGGGACACAGGACCGGTCCGTGGTCGCCGAGGCAGAGAAGGCCATCCCGGAGTCGGAGTGGGCCCGGCTGGAGTCCCTGATCGACCGGCTCGAGGACGTGCAGAAGACCCGGCACCTGCTGCTCGAGCTGGAGTAGGTTCCGGCACGTCCCCATGCCGACGCCGAATTGTCGCCCTCCCAGGTAGGAAATCGGGTCGATTCCCGACTCGGGCGGGCGACAATTCGACATACGGGGGCTACCGGAAGCGTTCGGCGATTTCCTGCAGTCTCGCTGCATGGACGGACCAGTCCGCCTCGTCCGGGAGGTTCGTGTTGTTCTTCCGCAGCCCGATGCTGCCGTCGAGTTGTTCCCGCAGGATGTCCGCATGTCCTGCATGACGGGCAGTCTCCGCGATGACATGGGTGGCGATCTCACCCAGACTCTTGCGCCTCCTGTCCGCCGGCCAGTGGCGCACCGTACCAACATCGCTCACCGGACGCCGGGACAACGTCTCATTGGAGAACTCCCAGACCCTGCGGTAGAAGGCGATGATGTCGTCGACAGTCTCATCCGGAGCAAGATAGAGGTCGATGTGCGGGTCAACGTCGGCCTGTTCGACGGTAATGCGCTCGCCTGCGACCGGCCATTCCCGTCCGAAAGTCTCCCCGAAGTAGCCGATTTCGGTGTGTGCGACGTGTTTGACCAGGCCTGCCAGGTTCGTGCCGGTGGCGGTGAGGGGACGGCGCGCGTCGTACTCACTGACTCCCTCCACTTTCCACAGCAGGGCATCGCGACTGGCCTGGAGGTAGTGGAGCAGGAATCCGTTGGTGTCGTCGAGGTTCATGGGTCCATCATGACCCTTGCCTGCGTGGAATGTAGCGTCATGCAGCCCCCAGCTTCTCCCGCTACACTGGGACTCACTGACGGTGATTGTTCAACAATCACCGTCAGTGAGTCCCAGTGCAGAGACGAAAGGCCCCGATGCCCACCATCGACCTGAACGCCGACCTGGGCGAGACCACCGGTGGCATCGCCGTGGCCGACGACCCAGCCATGATCGCCTTGGTCTCCAGCGCCAATGTCGCGACCGGGTTCCATGCGGGTGACCCCCACGACATCGCCGCCACCGTCCGCGCCGCCGCTGAACGCGGAGTTACCGTCGGGGCGCACATCGGCTACCGGGATCCCGGAAACTTCGGGCGAACCACCCTCGACATCGACCCCGACCAGCTTGCCGACGAGACTCTCTATCAGATCGGTGCACTCGATGCCCTGGCCCGGGCCCACGGGACGAAAGTCAGCTACGTCAAACCTCACGGAGCGCTCTACAACACCATCGTGCACGACAAGTCACAGGCCCGGGCGGTCGTCGACGGTGTCCGGGCATTCGGTGACCTGCCGCTCATGCTCCTGCCCGGCAGTGTTGCAATCGACCTCGCCGAGGGTAAAGGCCTGCGGGTGATCCGGGAGGCGTTCGCCGACCGCAACTACACTTCTGCCGGCACGCTTGTCCCCCGGTCGGAGGCGGACGCCGTGATCACCGATCCGGACGCTGTCGCCGCGCGCGTCCTGCAGGTAGCCACCACCGGCGCCGTTACCGCAGTGGACGGCACGGTCCTGCGCGTCGATGCTGAATCGGTGTGCATCCACGGTGACTCCCCGGGCGCGGTGGAGCTCTCCCGGATGATCGTCGAGAAACTTCGCGCCGACGGCATCGATATCAGGAGTTTCCTGTGACCACGGATGCGACACCGGATGCGACACCGGTCCACCGGGTCGGCTCGCGGGCGGCGCTCGTCGATCTTCCGGACCTGGCGACGGCAATGGTCTGGCACTCCCATCTGGCCACCCACCCGTTAAGAGGCCAGCGCGACATCATCGCCGCAGCCCGTACCGTCCTCGTTGTGCTGGATTCACCGTCGGCGGCAACGGCGGCGATGAAGCAGCTCAGGACACTCCGCCCTACCGAAAGCGCTGGCGGGAATGCATCCCGGACTGTGACCGTCGACGTCGTCTACGACGGCCCCGACCTGGAGACGGTCGCTGACCAGCTCGGCACCACGGTCGACGGGGTGATCGAGCACCACACCTCGTCGACGTGGACGGGTGCATTCGGTGGTTTCGCGCCGGGGTTCACCTACTGTGTGGGTGACAAGGTACCGTCCGTCTCCCGCCGGGACTCTCCCCGCACGGAGGTCCCGGACGGAGCCGTGGGCCTGGCGGGTGAGTTCTCCGCAGTGTATCCCCGCAGTTCACCGGGTGGCTGGCAGCTGATCGGCACGTCCGCGACTCCGGTGTGGGACGCATCGGAGCAGGAGCCTGCCCTGATCCGACCGGGCGACCGTGTGGCGTACCGGGCGGTCAGGGAACGGGTGGAGGTCTGCCCGTCGGCTCCCGAACGCGACGGCGACGTGCAGGAACGCGCTTCTCTGACGCTGACCGACCCCGGTCTGCTCACAGTGATCGAAGATGCCGGCCGCCCTGGGCACGGCGGGGTGGGAGTCACCGGCTCCGGTGCCGCAGACATGGCCTCAGCCCAGGTCGCCAACGACGTCGTGGGCAACCACCCCGGAGACGCGGTCCTGGAGAACATCGGCGGACTGTCACTGACGGCCCTGCAGGATGTGGTGGTCGCGGTCACCGGCGCGGAAACCACGGTCACGGTAGACGGTCGCAGCCGAGCGTTGGCCTCTCCCCTGCTGGTCACCGAGGGGTCGACGCTGGTGGTTCCGGGCGTCGACGACCCTCACCACGGGCTACGCAGCTATGTCGCGGTACGGGGCGGTGTCCGGCACAACGGAGAGGTGCTGGGGTCGCTGTCGTCGGATGTTCTCTCGGGTCTCGGGCCAGGTCCACTGGTCGCCGGCTCCGCGATCGAGGTGGGTGCCGGCCAGGTGGCTCCGACCCGTACGGGCACCAATCCGGTGCGTGTCCCGGATGTGCTGCGCGTCGTCGCCGGCCCCCGTGACGCCTGGTTCGCCGACGGAACGGAGGCACTCACGGGTCGGGAGTGGACGGTCAGTCCGTCGTCGAACCGGGTGGGGGTGCGACTGTCGGGCACTGCCGTGAACCGCAGCGACGACCGGGAGCTTCCGAGTGAGGGGATGGTCGCCGGCTCTGTCCAGGTGCCGCCGGACGGTCAGCCCGTCCTTTTTCTACGGGATCATGCCGTCACCGGCGGCTACCCCGTCATCGCCACTGTCATCGCCGAGGACCTCGACGCCGCCGCCCAGCTGGCTCCCGGCGCGACGGTCAGATTCGAGGAGTACACATGAGCACCATCTCATCCGTCCTGATCGCCAACCGCGGGGAGATCGCGGTGCGCATCGCCCGCGCCGCCCACGACCTGGGCATTCGCACGGTCGCGGTGTACACCGACGCCGATGTCGGGGCCGTGCACACCGAGATGACCGAACAAGCGTACGCGGTGTCCTCCTACCTCGACGTCGACGCGCTGCTCGAGGTCGCGTCCCGCGCCGGTGTCGACAGCGTGCACCCCGGGTACGGGTTCCTGTCGGAGAATGCCGACGCCGCCCGCGCGGTGCAGGATGCCGGACTGGTGTGGGTCGGCCCGTCACCGGAGACCATTGAGACCCTGGGCGACAAGATGGCGGCGCGGCAGCTGGCCGAGCGGTCCGGGGCCCCGTTGGCACCGGGTACGTCTGAACCGCTGACATCCTGGGAGCAGGCCCGGGACTTCGCCGAGGACGTCGGTCTGCCGATCGCGATCAAAGCCGCCTTCGGTGGTGGCGGACGTGGTCTGAAAGTCGTCACCGAGGATGACGGGCTGGGGGCGATTGAAGATGCCTTCGCTGCCGCTGGTCGGGAGTCGCAGGAAGCCTTCGGGCGTGCGGAGTGCTTCGTGGAGAAGTTCCTCGCCCGCCCCCGGCACGTCGAGGCCCAGGTGCTGGCGGACATGCACGGTGCGGTCGCGGTGATCGGTACCCGTGACTGCTCGACCCAGCGCAGATTCCAGAAACTCGTCGAGGAAGCGCCTGCACCGTTCCTGTCCGAGGAACAGAACCGGCTGATCGTCGACGGTGCCCGCGAGGTCTGTCGTGCGGCCGAGTACGTCGGCGCGGGGACGGTGGAGTTCATCGTCGCCGAGGACGGCACCGTATCCTTCCTCGAGGTCAACACCCGCCTGCAGGTCGAGCACCCGGTGACCGAGGCCGTCTCCGGGATCGACATCGTCCACGAGCAGTTCCGTATCGCCGCCGGAGAGCGGCTGGGCGTTGATCCGGACGCGGACCCCGCCACCCACGGCCATGCCGTGGAGTTCCGGATCAATGCCGAGGACGTCGCCCACGGCTTCGCCCCCTGCCCGGGGACGGTGACCCGCTTCGAACCTCCGACAGGACCGGGAATCCGTGTGGACAGCGGCGTCCGCTCCGGGTCAACGATCCCGGGCAGCTACGACTCGCTGCTGGCGAAACTGGTCGTGTGGGGGCCTGACCGCGACACTGCTCTGCGGCGGGCCCGCGCCGCCCTCGACGAGTTCCATGTCGACGGTGTGCGGACCGTCCTGCCGTTCCACCGCGACATCGTGCGGGAGCCGGCGTGGACCGCCCCCGACGGCGCGGCAAGCTTCCGCATGTGCACCGACTGGGTCGACCGCGAATACGTACCCGGCGCGCACACCGTCTCCCCTGACGTCACGTTCGACGACATCTACGTCGAGCGCACCACCCTCGCGGTGGAGATCGGCGGAACACTACAGCATGTGCGGGTACCGTCTGTACTGCTGCAGCGCGGGGACGCCGCGCGAGGGGGGAGCACCGCCACCGGGAACAGTGACGGGCACCCCGGGGATGTCCCCGCGCCCTTCGCGGGCACGCTGGTGGAGTGGAAGGTCTCCGACGGTGACACTGTCGAGGAGAACCAGACACTTGCCACGGTCGAGGCGATGAAGATGGAGGCCACCGTCACGTCGCCGGCTTCCGGCACGATCCAGCTCATCGCGGATGCCGGGGACGTCATCGCCCGCGGAGACATCCTCGCCAGGATCGTGGAGGAGTAGACGTGCGTGCCCAGACAGCTGCCCAGCAGCTCCGCCTCGCCGTGTCCGCCGGCGAATTCACCCCGGGGCAGAAGCTCAGCGAGGTCGCGGCGGCGCAACGCTTCGGTATTTCCCGCAATACACTGCGCGAAAGCTATGCCACACTCATCGCCGACGGTGTCCTCGAGCGTATCCCCCATCGTGGCGTGTTCATCGCCTCGCCCGGCGCCGCTGACGTGCACAGCCTCTTCCTCGCCCGCGCCGTCGTCGAGCCCGGGGCACTGTTGTGGGGCGAAGCCCCCGATGTCGAAACCCTGGACAGGATCGTCGCCGCGGCAGAGACACACCAGAAGGCGGACGATCTGGCAGCGACGGCGACGGCGAATCAGGAGTTTCACCGCACCGTGGTGGCAGCGGCCGGTTCGGACCTGCTCAACGAGGAGATGGAACGACTACTCGCCCGGATGCGCCTGGTGTTCCTGCAGGCCGAACGGCGCGATCCCGGATTTCACGGGAGTTTCGTCCCCGTCAACCGGAGTGTTGTCGCTCTGCTGCAGGCCGGTAACCGGGAGGAGGCGGCGTCCCTGCTGCGCGCATCCCTGCTGGACACGAGCGAGTCGCTGTCCTCCCTGATCGGGTGACCTGCACCCGACGGGCCAGAGAGATCAGAAGGGTCAGAGGTCCCCGGTCTCGAGGAATTCCAGCACCCGATCGCGGTACACTCCTGCGTCAATCCCCCGCTCCGCCAGCCACGCCTCCGAGTAATACTTGTCGAGGTAGCGTTCCCCGGAATCGCAGATCAGTGACACCACGCTTCCGCGCTCGCCGGCGTGCACCATCTCGGAGACCAGTCGCAGCGCGGCCCACAGTCCGGTGCCTGTGGACCCGCCGGCCCGGATTCCGGTCACCTGTTCCAGCGCCTGGATCGCACCGATCGCTGCAGCATCGGGCACACCCATCATCCGGTCGACGACGGTGCCGGTGAAACTCGGTTCCACCCTTTGGCGGCCGATGCCCTCGATCCGCGACGGCGCCTGTGTCGTCACCGCGGTGTCCCCCGCCTCCCAGCCTGGCAGGAATGCCGAGTTCTCCGGATCGGCGACGCACAGCCCCGTCATCCGTCCGGTGTAGCGCACGTAGCGGCCCAGGGTCGACGAGGTCCCGCCGGTACCAGCCGTCGCAACGATCCAGGTCGGCTCGGGGTGCCGTTCCATCGCCATCTGACGGAAAACGGACTCGGCGATGTTGTTGTTGCCTCGCCAGTCGGTGGCCCGCTCGGCGTAGGTGAACTGGTCCATGTAGTGGCCACCGCTCTCCTGCGCGATGTCCGCAGCAACCGCGTAGACGGTGGACGGGTCATCAACGAAGCGGACATCGGCGCCGTACGACCTGATCAGACGAACCTTCTCGGCACTGGTGGTCGCCGCGACGACGGTAATGAACGGCACACCGATGAGCCTGGCGAAGTAGGCCTCCGAAATCGCGGTCGAGCCGGATGAAGCCTCAACGACCGGCGCGTCTGGCCGGATCCACCCGTTACTCAGTGCATAGAGGAACAGGGAGCGGGCGAGCCGGTGTTTCAACGAACCGGTAGGGTGCGTCGACTCGTCCTTGAGGTAGAGGTCCACGCCCCATGCCTCCAGCAGGGGGACCGACAACAGGTGGGTGTCGGCGGAACGGCACTGGTCCGCCTTCACTTTCGCGATAGCCCCGGCGAGCCAGCGGCGCCCGTCCCCGTCGTACCGGTTGAGGTCACGCACCCCTACCATCGCGCCAGCCATGCCGCATCGTCGCTAATCCGCCGTCGCCACACGTCCGGGACCCCGAGGATGTGCTCGGAGAGATAGGCCCGGAACTCGTGGCCCGGTGCACTGCCGGTGAAGAAGTCCTGCACCTGCTCTGCCGGTGTGCCTCGGGAGTCCTCGGAGGCCACCGACACCAGTGTGCGCACCTGCGACAACTCCGGAGGGGCAGCGATCAGTTCAGGGGAGATCCGGGGCGTCATGGCCAACAGGAAGTCCGCCTCCTCGACAACGTCCCGGGCAAGCCCGAAGCCGGAGCCGAAGGTGATCAGGCCGGTGCGTTGGTCCGGTCGGTCCCACCCGCGTACCTCGCGGAACGCCGCGGCAACGGCTGCCTGCGTCCGTTCCGGCGACGCATCCTCGCCGTAGGCAGGCAACGGATAGACCAGATCCACCACGGTCACCCCGGACTTCTCCGCCAGTGCGGCGAACAACGGCAGCCAGAGCTGGTCGTGGGCTTCGGCATCGCCGAACCAGCCGGGACCGCCGTGCAGGCTCACCGCCACGGCACCGGTCGGCTCACTCGGAGTAAGCACGGTCCCCTGAACGCCGGCAGGTGTCACCGGTTCCGCCGAGGGACCGGTCTTCAGAAACGCCGATGTCGGCATGGCGTGGTCGAGACCCGCGCCGAGGACCAGCAGGCTGCAGTGGGTGATCAGGTCGGGCACGCGCGCCCACATGCGCTCAGTACGGTCCTTGAGGTCAGCGGTGACCCCGTCAGGCGATTCCGCCGCCTCATCGGTGGTCAACGACCGGAAGATCTCCGGGTAGCTGTCCTCGAAGAAATTCAGCAGCTGAGTCAGCTGGCCGCGCGGGCTGATGCCGTCCCGACCTGCCTGGGCATCCACCGGATGCCCTTTCGGCAACGTCGCGGGGTCGGTCTGCTCGAGGGGGACGGTCTCGTCCGGGTCGGCCCCGGTCGCGGTAATCGGCTGAATGCTCATGACCCCATACTATGGCGGCATGGAATCTCAGCATCACCTCCCCACCCGTGCCCCGTCGACGCCGGCGTCCCGGGTCGCCGGCGTCGGCCCGACGGTCTTCGCGACGATCACCGCTGAGGCGGTACGCACCGGCGCAGCGAACCTCGGGCAGGGCTTTCCGGACGAGGACGGCCCGGCGGGCATGCTGCGTCGGGCCGCCGCGGAAATCACCGGGGGTAACAACCAGTACGGCCCCGGGCGAGGCCTGCCGTCGTTGCGCCGTGCCGTCGCGGAAGACCGCGCGCGCCGTCTCGGGCACGTCGTGGATCCGGAGGACGTGCTGGTCACTGTGGGCGCAACCGAAGGCATCGCCGCCGCCGTCCTCGGACTCGTCGACCGCGGCCGTGAGGTGGTGGTCCTTGAACCCACCTACGACGCCTATTCTGCAGCCATCGGCTTGGCCGAGGCCGTCGCCCGGCCTGTGCGTCTGCTGTTGGACGACGGCAGGTGGCATTTGGACCGGGAGCAGTTCGCCGCTGCGGTGGCGGATGGCCCCGCGGCCATGATCCTCAACTCGCCACACAATCCGACCGGTACGGTCCTGGGACGGGAAGACCTGGAGTTCATCGCCGATACGGTGCGCGACACCGGTGTGGTCGTCATCAGCGACGAAGTCTACGAACGTCTCGCCTTCGACCGTCCCCACGTCGCTTTCGCGACGCTGCCCGGCATGCAGTCACGAACGGTGACATTGTCCAGCGCTGCGAAATCCTTCAACGTCACTGGCTGGAAGACCGGGTGGGCGATCGCTCCACCGGCGCTGCTGGATGCCGTCACCGCTGCCAAGCAGTTCCTCAGTTATGTCGGCGTCACGCCCCTGCAACCGGCGGTCGCGTGGGCGCTCGACAACGCCGACGACTGGAGCGACCGGTGGGGACGCACCCTGCGGGCCCGTCGTGACCGCCTGGCCGGTGTTCTGCATGCGACCGGGCAGGACGTCCTGCACAGCGACGGCACGTACTTCCTCGTCAGCGACATCGCACCACTGCGACTCGGCATCAGTGCCGAGGAGTTCTGCCGTGCCCTGCCGGAGGCAGTCGGTGTCGCCGCCATCCCGGTGAGCAGTTTCGTCGAGGAGGTCGATGAACAGGTCGCGACCCTCGTACGGTGGACGTTCTGCAAGGCCGACGGCACCCTCGACCTGGCGGAGGAGCGATTGCTTGCCGCCGACTGGACGCGCCTGCATAAGACCAGTAACTAATCACTACGATGGTGGCCATGACTCAGATCCGCACCACACATGTAGGTTCACTGCCGCGCACCCCGGAACTGCTGGAGGCCAACCAGCGTCGGAGCACCGGCGACATCAGCCAGGACGAATTCCTCGACATCCTCCAGGACGGTGTCGACAAGGTCGTCCGTCGGCAGGTCGACCTGGGCCTCGACATCATCAACGAAGGCGAGTACGGACACGTCACCTCCGGTGCCGTGGACTACGGCGCCTGGTGGAACTACATCTTTTCCCGGTTCAGTGGTCTCACCATGACCGACACCGACCGCTGGGCCAACGCGGAGAAGGTCCGGTCAACCCCCGGCAACATCCGCCTGACGTCCTTCCCTGACCGCCGGGACCGCGCCGCTTTCAGCGCCGCCTACGAGGACCCCGAGTCCGGCATCTTCACCGGGCGCGCCAAAGTCGGAAACCCGAAGTTCACCGGCGAGATCGGCTACATCGGCGGCGACCAGGTTGCCGCCGACGCCCGACTGCTCACCCATGCGCTGTCTGCCGCGGACAAGTCCACCTCCGAGGGGTTCATCGCCGCGATCTCCCCGGGGTCTGCCGCACGACTGACCGACGAGTACTACGGCGACGACGCTGCTCTGGTCAACGCGTGTGCCGATGCCCTGCACCATGAATACAAGGCCATCACCGACGCCGGCCTGACCGTGCAGATCGACGCGCCCGACCTCGCCGAGGCGTGGGACCAGATCAACCCTGAGCCCTCGGTCGCCGATTATCAGGCGTGGATCCGTATCCGTATCGCCGCCATCAACCGTGCACTCGCGGGCCTGCCGAAGGACCAGACCCGCCTGCACATCTGCTGGGGTTCCTGGCACGGCCCCCACACCACCGACATCCCCTTCGCCGACATCATCGACGAGGTGCTGCAGGCCGAGGTCGGCGGATTCTCCTTCGAGGGCGCAAGCCCCCGCCACGCCCACGAGTGGCGCGTGTGGCAGGACCACGAATTGCCGGAGAACACCCTGATCTACCCCGGTGTCGTCTGCCACTCCACCAACGTCGTGGAGCATCCCCGCACCGTGGCCGACCGGATCCTGCAGTTCGCTGAAGTCGTCGGACCCGACCGGGTCGTCGCATCCACGGACTGCGGACTCGGCGGCCGTCTCCACGAGCAGATCGCGTGGGCGAAACTGGAATCACTTGTCGAGGGCGCACGCATCGCCAGTCGAGACCTGCTGGGGTAGTTTCTTTCGGTTCACGATTGTGTCAGCGTAGGCTGACCTTCATGACTGTTACCTTACGCCCCATCCGACGCACCGTCGGCGTCCTCACCGCCACCTGCTGCATGCTCGCCCTGTCCGCCTGTGCGGGTTCCTCAGACGATGACTCTGCCTCCGGTACCACCGGAGACACCGCAGCCGTCCAGGCAGAAGGGACTTTCCCTCAGACCGTGCCGACGAAGTTCGGTGACGTCACCATCGACGAACAACCCACCACGGTGGTGGCACTGGGGTGGGGTGATGCGGAGACGGCACTCTCCCTCGGCGTCCAACCTGTCGGTGCGTCCGACTGGCTCGACTTCGGCGGGGACGGCGTCGGCCCGTGGATGGAGGGCGCCTACGATACCTCCCCCGAGATCATCAGCACACTGGAGCCGGAGTACGAGGAGATCGCAGCCCTGGAGCCAGACCTTATCCTCGATGTCCGGAGCTCCGGCGACCAGGACCGCTATGACAAGCTCTCCGCTATCGCTACGACCGTCGGCGTTCCCGACGGAGCAGACAGCTACCTGACCCCCCGTGCGGAACAGGTGCAGATGATCGCCACCGCGCTGGGCCGCCCCGATGCGGGGGAGACGATCACCCAAGGCTACGACGACATGGTTGCGGGAATCCGTGAGGAGCACCCCGAATGGGCGGACAAGACCGCTGCGACGGTCGCGCTTTCGTCCACCGGTTGGGGCGCCTACATCCGTGGCTCTGAACGCTATGACACGCTTCTCGACCTCGGGTTCCAGGAGAATACGACACTTGCGGACGAGGAAGTCGGCGATACAGGATTCTCCGTCAAACTCAGTGACGAAACACTGTCCAAGGCCGACTCCGACCTGGTCGTGGCGTTCGCCGTCGGGACGACACCAGAGGACGTAGACAGCAATAGCGCGTGGCAGCGGTTGTCGGCGACCAAGGACGGGCATTCGTTCGCCATGCCGCGCGATATCTCCAGCGCCTACTCACTCGGGTCGCCCTCAGCCATCGAGTTCGCAATGAAAAAGCTGGTTCCGTTGCTTGAGGAGCACACGAACAGCTAATACCAGGGCCAACACCGACTCCCCCGGGTTCTCTGGCGCTGACAGCACGGCGTCATCGGCACCCCACGCAGCGGCGCGAACCTCCTCCGCACGCTCTTGCGCTAATGAGGCCCCAACAGAAGCGGCGATAGATCATCCAGCCCGATGCACCCCGTAACGATCGTTTCCTAGGCGACATCAACGCCGAGCGCGTGTGCTCCAGCAATATCTGAGCTCAAGGAGTTGCGAAGGTGATCCACTTCGTCGTCCGCGAGGCCTAGCAGCTCCAGCCCGGCGTCAAACAGTCCTGCTCGTGGTTTGTAAGAACGAGCCTCCTCGCCGGTGAGGATGAGAGGTACCGGTACATCTATGTGGCGTATCGCAGCATCGAGGTCATGTCTGTCGATGTTCGACACCGCACAGGCCGGAATCGGACATGGACTCAGGAAATCGATACCGCCGCCGCGCTGCTCAGGGGTCCGTCAGTAGTTGAACTGATCGCGTGACAGTTCAGTGGCATCGAGTGGAGAGCCGACCGTGTCGAGAACCGACGATAAAGACTCGATCTCCAAGTCTCGCTGGGCACGAAGGGTCGCACCGCGCAATGCTGCAAGCCACAAAGGGAGGTTCCGACCCCAGGCTGGTGCAAGCGCTGATCCGGAATAATCCGAGTACCCACCGGCTATTCTACGGACAATATTCCGAATGACCGGCCCATCTTCGGCAACGACTGTCCCATAGAAATCCAGCAGCACTCCTCGGTACGGCATGGTAACTAGTACGTCATGCCTAGTCTCACAGGAGCCAGGATCCGATGAGGCCCACCGGCTACTACCGATACCTGTTCTGGGCTATGCTGTCGCCCCATGAATCTGCGGAGCTCGTCGAGACCGGCCAACGGTAGAACAGGGGCCACCGCAGCTTCCACAGCTCCTACACCCCACACAACCTCTGAAAACCACCACCCCAACCCCCGCCGGGGCCGGGCGGCCAGCCGCACCCCCCGGACCACACACACCCACACACACAAAAAAGAGAGGCCCCAGCAGCCAGCCACAAAGCTGACCACCGGGACCTCCCCAGACACTTAATGCCGGCGGCGTCCTACTCTCCCACACCCTCCCGGGTGCAGTACCATCGGCGCAGGCAGGCTTAGCTTCCGGGTTCGGAAAGGGACCGGGCGTGACCCCACCGCTAAAACCACCGACAAACACACACGAAACAAACACACACCCAACCCCGCCAACAACCCCTCCCCAGGGACAAAACCCCACAAAAGAGAAGCCAACAGACTGGTGCACTGTGCCGTTCCAGACACTGCACAATGAACGCGAAAATACCTTCACACTACTACACAACAGAACCACTCGTTACAACGTTAATGTCATCCTCGGTCAATTAGTACCGGTCACCTCCAACACTCACATGCTGTCCAGATCCGGCCTATCAACCCCGTCGTCTACAGGGAACCTCAAACGAAACCTCATCTCGAAACAGGCTTCCCGCTTAGATGCTTTCAGCGGTTATCCCTCCCATACGTAGCCAACCAGCCATGCCACGGGCGTGACAACTGGCCCACCAGAGGTATGTCCAACCCGGTCCTCTCGTACTAGGGTCAGCCTTTCTCAAGTTTCAACGCGCACGGCGGATAGAGACCGAACTGTCTCACGACGTTCTAAACCCAGCTCGCGTGCCGCTTTAATGGGCGAACAGCCCAACCCTTGGGACCAACTCCAGCCCCAGGATGCGACGAGCCGACATCGAGGTGCCAAACCATCCCGTCGATATGGACTCTTGGGGAAGATCAGCCTGTTATCCCCGGGGTACCTTTTATCCGTTGAGCGACACCGCTTCCACAAGCCGGTGCCGGATCACTAGTCCCTACTTTCGTACCTGCTCGACCTGTCAGTCTCACAGTCAAGCTCCCTTGTGCACTTACACTCAACACCTGATTACCAACCAGGCTGAGGGAACCTTTGGGCGCCTCCGTTACTCTTTGGGAGGCAACCGCCCCAGTTAAACTACCCACCAGGCACTGTCCCTAACCCAGATCATGGGCCGAGGTTCAGATATCCAGCACGATCAGAGTGGTATTTCAACAACGACTCCACAACCACTAGCGTGGCCGCTTCACAGTCTCCCACCTATCCTACACAAACCGAACCGAACACCAATACCAAGCTATAGTGAAGGTCCCGGGGTCTTTTCGTCCTGCCGCGCGTAACGAGCATCTTTACTCGTACTGCAATTTCGCCGGGCCTGTGGTTGAGACAGCAGGGAAGTCGTTACGCCATTCGTGCAGGTCGGAACTTACCCGACAAGGAATTTCGCTACCTTAGGATGGTTATAGTTACCACCGCCGTTTACTGGGGCTTAAATTCTCCGCTTCGGTGTTACCACCTAACAGGTCCTCTTAACCTTCCAGCACCGGGCAGGCGTCAGTCCGTATACATCGACTTACCGTCTTCGCACGGACCTGTGTTTTTAGTAAACAGTCGCTTCCCTCTATCCTCTGCGACCCACACCAGCTCCAGCCGAAAAAGCCTTCACCAGCACGGGCCCCCCTTCTCCCGAAGTTACGGGGGCATTTTGCCGAGTTCCTTAACCACAGTTCACCCGATCGCCTTAGTATTCTCTACCTGACCACCTGTGTCGGTTTGGGGTACGGGCCGAATGTGCACATCGCTAGAGGCTTTTCTCGACAGCATAGGATCACCGACATCCCCGCAAACGGGTACGCATCACGCCTCACCCATCATGAACCCCGGATTTACCTAGGGCTCGGGCCACACGCTTACACCACAATCCAATAAGTGGCTCGGCTACCTTCCTGCGTCACCCCATCACTTGGCTACTACCAATTCAGGTCCCGCGCATCCACACACACCAAGCCCACAAAGTAGACCCAGCACACGCTTCAGGGCGGTTAGTATCACTGATTCACCATGGTCGCACACACACGGGTACGGGAATATCAACCCGTTATCCATCGACTACGCCTGTCGGCCTCGCCTTAGGCCCCGACTCACCCTGGGAAGATTAACTTGACCCAGGAACCCTTGGTCATCCGGCGGATGAGGTTCTCACTCATCATTCGCTACTCATGCCTGCATTCTCACTCGCATAGCGTCCAGCACTGGGTCACCCCGCACCTTCACTCGCTACACGACGCTCCCCTACCAACCCACACCCAAAGGTGCAAGTTCCGCGGCTTCGGCGGTGTACTTGAGCCCCACTACATTGTCGGCGCAGAACCACTCGACCAGTGAGCTATTACGCACTCTTTCAAGGATGGCTGCTTCTAAGCCAACCTCCTGGCTGTCTTCGCGATCCCACATCCTTTTCCACTTAGTACACCCTTAGGGGCCTTAGCCGGCGATCTGGGCTGTTTCCCTCTCGACTACGAAGCTTATCCCCCGCAGTCTCACTGCCGCGCTCTCACTTACCGGCATTCGGAGTTTGGCTGATGTCGCTAAGATGGTAGTCCCGCTAAACCAACCAGTAGCTCTACCTCCGGCAAGAAACACACGACGCTGCACCTAAATGCATTTCGGGGAGAACCAGCTATCACGGAGTTTGATTGGCCTTTCACCCCTACCCACAACTCATCCCCTCAGTTTTCAACCTAAGTGGGTTCGCGCCTCCACGACGTCTTACCGTCGCTTCACACTGGCCATGGGTAGATCACCCCGCTTCGGGTCCAGGACACGCCACTAACAACACACTAGTTAGTATTCGCTTTCGCTACGGCTACCCCACACGGGTTAACCTCGCGACGTGCCGCTGACTCGCAGGCTCATTCTTCAAAAGGCACGCCATCACCCCACAAGGAGGCTCTGACGGATTGTAGGCACACGGTTTCAGGTACTATTTCACTCCCCTCCCGGGGTACTTTTCACCATTCCCTCACGGTACTATCCGCTATCGGTCACAACAAGTATTCAGGCTTACCGGGTGGTCCCGGCAGATTCACAGCAGATTCCACGAGCCCGCTGCTACTCGGGGACACTTGCAACCCACATGCATGATGCTTTCACGTACCGGACTCTCACCGTCTACGGCAGGCCATTCCAAACCACTTCCGCTAACACCACACACACAGGCGGCAGGCTGACAGACCCACCACACAAGACCCCACAACACCCCACATGCAACCCCTGCCAGGTATCACACACATAAGGTTTAGCCAAACATCCGATTTCGCTCGCCGCTACTCACGGAATCACTATTGTTTTCTTCTCCTACGGGTACTGAGATGTTTCACTTCCCCGCGTTCCCTCCACACCAGCTATACATTCACCAGTGGGTGACCGCGCATAACCACGGCCGGGTTTCCCCATTCGGACATCCTCGGATCAACGCTCAGTTGGCAACTCCCCGAGGCATTTCGCAGCCTCTCACGTCCTTCATCGGCTCATTGTGCCAAGGCATCCACCGTGCGCCCTTCACAGACAACACTAAAACAAACAAAGATGACTCTACAAAAATTGCATAAAATAAAGAAGATACTCGCGTCCACTATACAGTTCTCAAACAACACGACACCCACAACCACACGCACACCACTGCACGCACAATCAAGAAGATGCCCAACAAAAAGGAGCATGCTGCCCCAGACACCCAACACCGCAACACACCAAGCAACACTTTTTCGCCGACACCACATAAAGCCATGCGACAAACAAACGATGATCCAGACAACGATCTCCACCCGGATTCAACAAAACAGACTACGCAAACCCCCCACCCACACTCAACGCGGGCAAGGCAAGTAAGGCCTGTAACCAAAAAGCTCCTTAGAAAGGAGGTGATCCAGCCGCACCTTCCGGTACGGCTACCTTGTTACGACTTCGTCCCAATCGCCGATCCCACCTTCGACAGCTCCCTAACGAGTTTGGGCCACTGGCTTCGGGTGTTACCAACTTTCATGACGTGACGGGCGGTGTGTACAAGGCCCGGGAACGTATTCACCGCAGCGTTGCTGATCTGCGATTACTAGCGACTCCGACTTCATGGAGTCGAGTTGCAGACTCCAATCCGAACTGAGACCGGCTTTAAGGGATTAGCTCCACCTCACGGTATCGCAACCCACTGTACCGACCATTGTAGCATGTGTGAAGCCCTGGACATAAGGGGCATGATGATTTGACGTCATCCCCACCTTCCTCCGAGTTAACCCCGGCAGTCTCTCGCGAGTCCCCACCATAACGTGCTGGCAACACAAGACAAGGGTTGCGCTCGTTGCGGGACTTAACCCAACATCTCACGACACGAGCTGACGACAACCATGCACCACCTGTATACAGACCACAAGGGAAAACACATCTCTGTGCCGATCCTGCATATGTCAAGCCCAGGTAAGGTTCTTCGCGTTGCATCGAATTAATCCACATGCTCCGCCGCTTGTGCGGGCCCCCGTCAATTCCTTTGAGTTTTAGCCTTGCGGCCGTACTCCCCAGGCGGGGCGCTTAATGCGTTAGCTACGGCACGGAAGTCGTGGAAGACCCCCACACCTAGCGCCCACCGTTTACGGCATGGACTACCAGGGTATCTAATCCTGTTCGCTACCCATGCTTTCGCTCCTCAGCGTCAGTAACTGCCCAGAGACCTGCCTTCGCCATCGGTGTTCCTCCTGATATCTGCGCATTTCACCGCTACACCAGGAATTCCAGTCTCCCCTACAGTACTCAAGTTATGCCCGTATCGCCTGCACGCCCGGAGTTAAGCCCCGGAATTTCACAGACGACGTGACAAACCACCTACGAGCTCTTTACGCCCAGTAATTCCGGACAACGCTCGCACCCTACGTATTACCGCGGCTGCTGGCACGTAGTTAGCCGGTGCTTCTTCTACCACTACCGTCACTGACCCAACAAGGCCAGCTTCGTCATGGCTGAAAGGAGTTTACAACCCGAAGGCCTTCATCCCCCACGCGGCGTCGCTGCATCAGGCTTGCGCCCATTGTGCAATATTCCCCACTGCTGCCTCCCGTAGGAGTCTGGGCCGTGTCTCAGTCCCAATGTGGCCGTCCACCCTCTCAGGCCGGCTACCCGTCGACGCCTTGGTAGGCCATTACCCCACCAACAAGCTGATAGGCCGCGGGCTCATCCTGCACCGAAAAACTTTCCACCACCGACACTAAACGATGGTCCTATCCGGTATTAGACCCAGTTTCCCAGGCTTATCCCGAAGTGCAGGGCAGATCACCCACGTGTTACTCACCCGTTCGCCACTCGAGTACCCTGCAAGCAGGGCCTTTCCGTTCGACTTGCATGTGTTAAGCACGCCGCCAGCGTTCGTCCTGAGCCAGGATCAAACTCTCCATAAAAGCATATCAGCCCTACAAAAAGCCTGAACATACTGGCAAACAAAAAAATACTGAACTACTGACAAAAAATGTCAATCACATCAACCCACACCACCGGGGAGGTGGCACGAGCCGAAAAACATCAACACCAATCAGCAGCACAATAAGAAAAGAACAATATTTAACAAGCAATCACGCTTGCCGGTATCATCCCAAACCACCGCGCCACACAACCGGTGCGACAAAAAAATACTTGGTTTGTTACGCTATTGAGTTCTCAAACAACACACGCACACAACAATCCCCACCAAAAACAGTAGGAAGCCGCTGCGGCTGATTCACAAGGTACACCACCACATTACCGGAAAGCAACCCAAAGGTTAACAACCGATCACGGCCATCCTTGCCGTCGCTACCACCCGGACAACATCCCGGCGTCTCGCTGACTCGCATCAATCTACACACACCCCCACCAC
This sequence comes from Corynebacterium glyciniphilum AJ 3170, assembly GCF_000626675.1. NCBI lineage: Bacteria > Bacillati > Actinomycetota > Actinomycetes > Mycobacteriales > Corynebacteriaceae > Corynebacterium > Corynebacterium glyciniphilum. The sequence continues at coordinate 2,795,851 of NZ_CP006842.1, forward strand.
ACCCACAAACCCACAGGTCAGTGCTTGTGATGGCGTCCTTCGCCACCGGACTCCCGCTCTACCGTGGCTCCGAGCTCGACGAGCTTTTCGACGAACCCGGGGTAGCCACGGTCGATATGGAAGACGTCGTTCACCTGGGTGACACCGTCGGCACACAGACCCGCAAGAACCAGGCCGGCGCCAGCGCGGATATCCGAAGACCACACCGGCGCAGAGCTGAGTTCTTCCACGCCGCGGATGCTCACGTGGTGGCCGTCGATCGTCATGTCCGCGCCAAGTCGCGTCATCTCATCGACGAAACGGAACCGTGACTCGAAGATATTCTCCGTGATCACACTCATTCCTTCGCTCACCGCACACAACGCAATGGCCATCGGCTGCAGGTCCGTCGGGAATCCCGGGAACGGGAGAGTCTGGTAGTCCACTGCCGTCGGTCGCGCCTCCTGAGACACCCGAAACCCCGTCGGATACGTCTCGACTTTCGCCCCTGCCAGCTTGAGCTTTTCAAGAACCAGGTGCAGATGGGCCGGGTCGATGCCGCCGACTGTGATGTCGCCCCGGGTCATCGCAGCAGCGTAAGCCCAGGTCCCTGCGACGATCCGGTCGCCGACCACCTCATGCTCGACCGGGTTGAGTTTCCTGACACCGGTGACAGTGATCGTGTTACTTCCCTCGCCTTCGAGCTGTGCCCCCATGTCACGAAGCATGTGGCACAGATCAACGATTTCCGGTTCGCGGGCTGCGTTGTCCAGGACCGTGGTGCCCTCGGCAAGAACCGCGGCCGTAAGGATGTTCTCCGTCGCCCCGACGGAAGGGAAGTCCAGCATGATCTTCGCACCAGTGAGCTTCTCGGTTTCGGTGACGACGCAACCGTGCTCGATCCGGGTCTTCGCGCCCAGCTTCTCCAGTCCCGACTGGTGCATATCGAGCGGCCGGCTACCGATCGCGTCCCCACCCGGTAGCGCGACAACTGCCCGGTGGCACCGCGCGGTCAAAGGGCCGAGAACGCATACAGAGGCACGGAACTGCCGAACCGCGTCAATGTCGGCGTCCGACGAGATCTCGTCGGGCGTGTGAATCGTGACGGTCCCCCCGTTCAGCTCGACCTTGCATCCCAGCCCCCTGAGCACATCGGCCATATAGGGGACGTCCGCGATATCGGGACAGTTCCTCAGGACTGTCGTCCCTTCAGCGAGGAGTGCTGCCGACATGAGCTTCAGGACACTGTTCTTGGCCCCGTCGACCCGGACCGCACCGTTGAGACGGGCACCACCAGTTACAAGGAAATGATCTTTCACCCGTCCCATCCTACCCGGGGATCAGGGGAGAGCACCGATCCTGCGCGCGGCATTGACCGCCTCATAGCGTGTGTGGGCTCCGAGCTTACGCATGACCGACCGAAGGTAGCTCTTCACCGTCTCCGCGCCGATCCCCATCTCTTCCGCCGCTTCAACGTTGGTGTGCCCCAGTGCGACACAAGCCAGCACATCGAGCTCGCGTGCGGAAAGCTTCGTCGTCTGTTTGACCCGGACGGGGCTCACCATCTGATCGCAGAGGATTTCCAGGTCACGACGGATCTCGTCGTCGACGACACGATTGGCGAGCATCCGCAGCCGGGAGTGCGTCGCCCTGACCTGCTCCCACTCCGCACCAGTCATCGAACGAGGTGGCTTCGCAGAGGACTCCCGCACCCCGCCGCCGTCTGTCCGACGCAGGGCGATATTGACGGCAAGGTCCTGCTCCAACACCCGGGCGGTCATCGTGACCTCCTCGAGCACCTTGTCACCCATCCGAACCGGCGAGTGGACTCCTGCATAGAGAACTCCACGCATGTCCCGACCGACGATGACCGGCACGGCAACAATGGAGTGCAGCCCCTCGTCCCGAACGGGACGGTCGTACTCGTGGGAAATGGATTTGGCACGCGCGTAGTCGGAGACACCGACCGGGCGGCGGGTCGCCATCACCCTGCCGCCAACACCCTGACCAGAGTCAATGGTGAGGTTGTTGAGCGCTGGGGTCCGCAGCCCCACCCACTGGTTGATCACCATGCGCCCGTCCGGCTGGCACGACCCGAACATCGTGACGGGAATCCCCGTCGAGTTCTTCAGTGACGACAGTGCTGATCGGATGGCGTCGTCATCATCCCGGTGACGCTGCTGCTCCACGGCGCACCTTTCTGTTGTGATCGAATGTCACCCCCGATCAGGTCACACCCGAGTGCGGGGGAACACGGGGTTTACAGACTTCGAGTATAGAAAGGTCTGAGTCTTCCCCCAAAACCTGCTGGTCCGGGCCCCCTCCCCCGCACCGGGGTTGTTCCCCCACCCCCGGGAAACAAAAGCCGAACACCCCCGTTTTCCTACCTACTCTGCGGCTAGCCGAAGGATCCGTTCAAGACCATCGTCGACGGTCTTATCCGCACTCTCCACGAGCTTCTTGGCGATCTTCCCGCCCAACAGCGGGATCCCGACCTCGGCGATGATCTCGGCATTGACGGTGGCTGATGACTCGCCCGCCCGGGTGTAGGCCATCACCACCGTCATCGTCCCCATCCCTTTGGGCAACGGAGTGACTGTCGTGGACGTGAAACCGTCATCCTCAATCGCCGTGATGTCCGAGGTCTGTTCCATACTGAAACCTGCGCTGCCGTCGTCCTTTTCACGGGCCGCGACCACACGGGCATACACCGACCCGTCCGCGTTGACTTCTCTCTCCGCTTCCGTCACCACAAGTTTCGACGTAGAGGCATTGTCCACAGTGAGGAGATAGGTCTCCGATGAGGCGATCTCGTGGACTTTATCCAGAGGGAGATCAATCGTCCTGGTGAGTTCGGCACTTTTGGACATCTCAGCGGTGCCTCCACTCGGGCTTGCGCTTTTCGACGAAGGCGCTCATCCCCTCCTTCTGATCCTCGGTGGCAAACAAGCCCCAGAAGGCCTCGCGTTCCTGACGCAGCCCTTCGAGTAGCGGCGTGTTCAGCGCGGCATCCACCGCCTCCGTTGCCGCAGCCAGGGCAACCGCTGACTGCGCCGCCACCGAATCGGCAATGGTGGCGACCTCATCGAGGAACCCGTCGGCCGCGAGCACGCGAGACACAAGGCCGGAGCGTTCAGCTTCCTCTGCACCCATCATCCGGCCCGTGAGGATCAGGTCCATGGCCTTGTACTTTCCGACGGCGCGGGTGAGCCGCTGGGTGCCACCCATCCCTGGAATAACACCCAGTGTGATCTCCGGTTGCCCGAATTTTGCCTTCTCACTGGCCAGGATGATGTCACCCATCATCGCCAGCTCGCATCCACCGCCGAGCGCAAACCCGGACACCGCGGTGATGATCGGCGTCTGCACCGTAGTGACACGCTCCCACATGGCGTAGAAGCGCTTCAGCTTGATATCCGGCCACGTCTGGTCCTTCATCTGCGTGATGTCGGCCCCGGCTGCGAACGCCTTCTCGGAACCGGTGATGACAATCGCGCGGATCGACGGGTCAGCGTCGAACTCCTCGAGGGCACCGACGACTTCTTCCATGACCGTCTGATTCAACGCGTTGAGCGCTTTGGGACGGTTGAGCGTGATGGTCGCGACTGCCCCGTCAACTCCCCCGATACTCGTGATGATGGTTTCAGCGTCCTGCCCTGTGTGTTCAGTCATACCTCGATTGTGTCACAGGATCCTCCCCCGCAAGCGTGCTCCACACCGATCCCCGTGGCGAGGTGGGGCAACATTGTGTAAACTGGCCGCAGAATGCAGACAGACCGATCGGTCTGTTGGACTGAGGGAAACGAAAGGACCATTGACCAGCATGGCTAAGATCTACGAGAACATCACTGACCTGATCGGCAACACCCCTCTGGTGAAGCTGAGCAAGCTGACCGAGGGGCTCCCCGGCACTGTCGCGGTGAAGCTCGAATCCGCCAACCCCGGCAATTCCGTCAAGGACCGTATCGGTGTGGCGATCATCGAAGCGGCGGAGAAGGACGGTTCCCTCAAGCCCGGCGGGACGATCGTCGAGGCCACGTCCGGCAACACCGGCATCGCGCTGGCCACCGTCGGCGCGGCGCGCGGCTACAAGGTCATCCTGACGATGCCGGAGTCCATGTCCCTGGAGCGGCGCATCATGCTCCGGGCCCTGGGCGCCGAGCTGGTCCTCACACCCCCGCCCGCCGGTATGCAGGGCGCCGTGGACAAGGCCAACGAGATCGTCGAGTCCACCGAGAACGCGGTCCTGGCCCGCCAGTTCGCCAACCCGGCTAACCCCGAGGTGCACTACAAGACGACCGGCCCGGAGATCTGGGAGGACACCGACGGCAAGGTCGACGTCTTCATCGCCGGCGTCGGCACCGGCGGAACGATCTCGGGCGCCGGAAAATACCTCAAGGAGCAGAACGAGAACGTCCGCGTCGTCGGCGTCGAACCCAAGGACTCCCCCCTGCTCACCGAGGGGACCTTCGGCCCGCACAAGATCCAGGGCATCGGCACCAACTTCTTCCCGGACAACCTCAACAAGGACATCCTTGACGACGTCTACGACGCGACTATCGAGGACTCCGTCAAGTACGCCCGCGAACTCGCGGCCCAGGAAGGCATCCTGGTCGGCATCTCCACCGGCGCCAACATCTGGGCTGCCCTCGAAGAAGCAAAGAAGCCGGAGAACGAAGGCAAGTTGATTGTCGCGATCGTCGCCGACTTCGGTGAGCGCTACGTGTCCACCCTCCTGTTCGACGACCTGCGCGACTAAGCGTACGGTCCACCCGACCCTCACGGCCCCGGAGCACGGAAACGTCCGTATCATCAGGTGACATCCACCTGCACGGACGTGACCGAGCGCCGAGGCCGTTTTCCATGCAGAACCGCGACATACCTTAACGCCCGAGAAGAAGGAGGACTCCGCCGGTGAGTCTGCTGCGCACGATCAAGGAAGACCTGGACAACGCAAGGACACATGACCCTGCAGCCCGCGGGGACCTGGAGAATGCCCTGGTGTACTCCGGTCTCCACGCGATCTGGAGCCACCGGATCTCGCATCGCCTGTGGGTACGCGGCGCCAAGGGCCCCGCACGGATACTCAGCCAGTTCACTCGGTTCCTCACCGGTATCGAGATTCACCCGGGTGCCACGATCGGGCGGCGATTCTTCATCGACCACGGCATGGGCGTCGTCATCGGTGAGACCGCTGAGATCGGGGACGACGTGATGCTGTACCACGGCGTCACCCTCGGCGGCTCTGAACTGGTGCAGCGTAAGCGCCACCCCACGATCGGGGACGGGGTGATGGTCGGTGCGGGCGCCAAGGTCCTCGGCCCCATCACCATCGGAGCCCGCTCAGCCATCGGCGCCAATTCGGTGGTCACCAAGGATGCGCCGGCAGACTCCATCCTCATCGGAGCACCGGCGAAGGTCCGCCACCGTAAGGCTGAGGAGCGCACTCCGCTGGTCGACCCCGCCGGCTATGTCAACGACATGCAGAACAACATCTAGCGCACCAGGTCAGCGTACTCAGGGTTCTTGGCGATGAACCCCTCCACCGCCGAGCAACTCGGGAGAACCCCGAAGCCTTCGGCACGCGTCGCATCCAACGCCGCAGAGATCAACGGGCTCGACAGACCCCTGCCCCGGAAAGCCGGGTCGATGACAGTGTGGTTGAAGTCGCGCACCTGGCCGAGCTGGACGTAGGCTGCGTAGCCGGCGACGACATCACCGAGTTGCAGGACGTAACGACTGGCGTCGACGTCATGGGTCACGGAGATACTCTCTGTACTCATGGCAACAAGTGTAGGCCCTCCCGCAGAACACCAGGGTTATGTCGGTCTGGCCCCTCGACACCACCATAACCCTGGTGCCTCGGCCGACCAGGTGCGCACCGAAACACAGAATCCCCCCTCAGCACGGGAGTGCCGAGGGGGATGTTCACTGTGCCCAGACCAGGGATCGAACCAGGGACCTTACACTTTTCAGGCGTACGCTCTACCAACTGAGCTATCTGGGCAAGAAAGCCCGGAGGAGAACCTACGGACTATCCAGCGACCCTGACGAGACTTGAACTCGCGACCTCCGCCGTGACAGGGCGGCGCGCTAACCAACTGCGCCACAGGGCCATGCATCACCAGCGGTCTGACCGAAGCCGATCGCTGTGCACGATGGGTTACTGTACACAGCACCCCGGGAGTCAGACAAATGCAATGGTCAGCCGTCCACGGCGGACAGAATCTCTGCCAACAGTTCATCACTGCGCGCCTGCCCGCCAGGGTCCGAAGATCCCCCTGTCACCAGAATCTCCACAGCACCTGTCCTCTCCGCGAGCGCGGTGACAGCGGCGGTAACCTCGTCCGGACTGCCGTATACCGTCGCCGCGAGCCCTCGCGCGATGCGCTGACGCTGCTGAGCCGTCAGCTCGGCTTCATCCAACGCTGCAACAGGCCGCAAAGGCATGAACCGTCCCGTGCTCCTCGACAACACCTGCGCCCACACCTCGGGAAGGATGAGAGCCCGTGCCTCCTCACGGGTCTCCGCGACTGCGATCTGACACGACGCGACAGCGCCCTCCACGTATGCCGGCCGGGGACCACCGAGGATGATACCGAGCCCGAGCTGCCGAGCCATCTCAAGGGACCGCGACGAGCCCCCGGTCAACAGGAACAGGGAGGGAGGTTCATCAACGCTCGGCCGCAACGTTACCGACGTCTCTCCCCGCAGGTAGCTGACGACCTCGCTGAGGTCCGCAGCGAATCCTGCACGCGCTTCGCCTGCATCCTCCGACTGGCGGAGCGCCCGCCTGACTGCCGGGGTGAAGCCCGGGGACGAACCGAGTCCGATATCGACCCTGCGAGGAAACAGGGACTCCAGCACAGCGGCCTGCTCAGCCACGACTATCGGCGCATGGTCGGGCACCATGATCCCGGCGGTCCCCACACGAATCGTGTCCGTCGCCTGCCCCACCGCCGCGGTAAGAATGCCGGGTGCACTACCAGCGATACCGGGAACACCATGGTGCTCAGCGACGAGAAACCGGTGGTATCCGAGCGCCTCCGCGAGCTGCGCCCGGTCCACGACAGCCTGCACCGCCTCGGCGTCAGTAGAGCCCTCGACAGTGTTGGCCCGGTCAAGAAGGGAGTAACGCATGTCTCCCAACCTAGGCCATCCGGATGATGGACGAACGATGCAGCGGGCGCACACCGTGATGGTGTACGCCCGCTGGCTGCTCCTACTGCGACCCTGACGAGACTTGAACTCGCGACCTCCGCCGTGACAGGGCGGCGCGCTAACCAACTGCGCCACAGGGCCATTATCTGGTTGTACGGAAGACGAATCTTTCGCAGTACTCCCAACGGGATTCGAACCCGTGTTGCCGCCGTGAAAGGGCGGAGTCCTAGGCCACTAGACGATGGGAGCCCTACCTCAAGCAGGAGAGTACACGGCAAACGTGCCCGCTCCTGTTCGGCAGCCCGTTCAGAATAAACTACCGACCACCAATTCGCCAACACGGGGCACAAACACCATGTCAAAGACTATTTCTTCGAGTAGTCCCGGGCGCCGAAGATCGCTGTACCGACGCGGACACATGTCGCACCCTCGGCGATTGCAGTGCGGAAGTCGCCCGACATGCCCATGGACAGTTCCGTCAACAACTCCGGGTCCACCACAGCATCACTGCGCGCACTGTCCAGAATTCCCCGCAACTGGGAGAAACACCGCCGGACCTCACCGATGTCATCGGTGTTCGAGGCCACAGTCATGAAACCACGGACACGGAGACGGTCGCACCGGGACGCTGCAGCGAGGATTGTTCCTACGTCCTGAGGCGCAGCACCCGTTTTCGCATCTTCCCCGGAGGTGTTCACCTGGACCAGGACATCCAGTCTGCGGTCCAGTGGATCAAGCCTGCGCTGCAATGCCTCGGCGAGCCGGACCGAGTCCAGCGCCTGGAATTCATGGGCGTGCTCGGCAATGACCTTCGCTTTGTTGGTCTGCAGGTGGCCGATCGCGATCCACCGCACCGGCAGGTCGGACATCTCGACCGCCTTCCGCTGGACCTCCTGTGGCTTGTTCTCGGCGAACTCGTGCATGCCCGCTGCCACGGCAGAGCGAAGCCGCTCGACGGGGACTGTCTTGCTGACAGGTAGGAGCCGCACCTCCGCCGGGTCCCGTCCTGCCTCCAGCGCCGCGGCGTCGACCTGAGCGCGAACGGCGGCGACAGCGTCCCTGAGGTCGTTCACATCGTCGTGTTCCCCATCGTTGTGCATGTTCACCGAGCCTAGTCGAGCATGCCGCCCGGGTTGCACCTGCGCGGGATCAGAGCCTCAGCACCGGTGCCGCCTTAACCACCGTCTCCTCGTACTCGCCGTCCGGGGTGGACTGGGAGACCACAGCACCACCCACCCCGTAACTCAGACGTGAGAACGATCCGTCTCCGGCGTACTCAGCGACGAGGGTCCGGATCACCACCGAAAGATCGACAGAACCGTCCAACGAAAAGTAACCGATCGCTCCGCTGTAGATCCCGCGCGGCCGGTCTTCAAGGTCCTCGAGAATACGCATCGTCCGTTCCTTCGGTGCTCCGGTCATCGACCCGGGAGGAAACGCAGCGCGGACGGCGTCGGTCCCGTGCAGGCCGGCGCCCAGCTCTGCAGTGACTGTGCTGACCAACTGGTGAACCGTCGCATAGCTCTCTACATTGAAAAGCTCCGGGACGTCGACGGTGCCCGGCGCGGCGACACGTCCGAGATCATGACGAACCAGATCGACGATCATGAGGTTCTCCGCACGGTCTTTCTCGCTGGCCCTGAGTTCAGCACGGATACTCTCATCGATTTCCGCCGTTTCCCCGACCGGTCGGGTTCCCTTGATCGGCGACGAGGTGATCCGTCCTTCCACGTCGACGCTGAGGAACCGCTCCGGAGAGGTCGACATCACCGTCGCACCCGGCAACCGGAGGTAAGCGCCGAACGGAGCCGCGTTGTCACGCCGCAACCGGTGGTAGAGCTCCAGGGTGTCCGGCGGTCCGTCTGTCGGAGTCGCCTCGAGTGTGGTCGTCAGGCAGGCCTCGTAGGTTTCGCCCTCGCCGATCAGTCGTTGAATCTCGCGAACCTTGGCCGCATAACCGGCCCGCTCGTGGAGCCCGACGGCCAGGGATCCGCCACCGGAACGTTCTCGTTGCTCCACAGACAGTCTCCGGACCACACGAGCAACCTCCGCCTGCCACTGCTCGCCGTCGGCCCCCTCCAGCGACAGGAGGCGGACTTCGTCCGTTTCATGGTCGATGACGACAGCCTTGTCGAGGAACAGTAGGCCTGCATCAGGTACCGGGGACGCATGCCGGTTGGCAGCCCCCTCCCCCTGGGAACAGTCACTCTTTACCCCGTACCCGAGGTAACCAACCCAGCCGAGGCGGAAACCACCGGCCACGGACGGGTCGGACGAGCCGTCAGTGATGTTCCACTGCGCAAGATCCGCCTGCATCCAGCTCAGTACGTCATCGTCGGTGACCTCCCGGTGACCGTCCCGCGTGATGTCCAGCGTCCCGGCACCGACGTCGGCGGTGATGACCGTGTCCGAGGCCCCCATGATGCTGAATCTCGCCCGGGGGTCCTGGTCACGGTTCCCGTCCAACCACACCGCATACCGGGAGATGGCGGCGTTCCCGTAAAGGCGGTGAAACAGTTCCTCGGAAAGGAGCCGGGAATCACCACCGGGCAGGGGCACCGTCCGCACCCGCAGACTCCTGATCCTGCCGTGGGCCCGGGTCAGGGCAGCGAAGTTCGCCAGCAGTTCACGACCGTAACTGGACTTCACCGACTCCGGGTGGAACTGCACTCCCCACAGCCGCGCATCGGGCACGCTGAGTCCCATCACCGTCCCGTCCGCACTATGCGCGGAGACCTCGACATGTGGCGGGACATCCGAGACAGCCAGGGAATGGTAGCGCACGACATCAAACGACGTGGGCAGCCCGTGGAACAGGTCACTGCCGTTGTGCTCGATGCGGGAGAGCCGACCGTGCACGGGCTCCGACGCAGGTCCGACCGTCGCCCCGTACATGTGGGCGATCAGCTGGTGGCCGAGGCAGATGCCCAGCACAGGCAGGCCGAGTGCGACGGCGCTGCGAATGACGTCCGTACAGATACCGACATCAGCGGTCTTCAGCGGTGTTCCCGGCCCCGGAGAGATGACCACGTTGTCGACGGTTGCCAGAAGTGTGCCTCCGTCGGACGCCCAACCGTCCCAGTCGTTCGGGACGACGACGGGAGAGACGCCGTTGACCCGGGTGAGGTCATGCACGAGGTTCCAGGTGAAGGAGTCGTGGTTGTCGATGAGCAGCGTTCGGATCACCGGGATCACACTACGTCACGCCAGGGACAGGAAAAGCTTCTCCATCTCGTCTTCCCAGTCTTCCGGAACGTCGCCGTCCTCTGCGTTGAGGCAGTCACGCATACCACCCGAGATGGCCTTGACCCCGGCGCGGTCAAGCGCGCGGGACACGGCGGCGAGCTGGGTGACGATGTCCCGGCACTCGCGGTCGTTCTCGATCATCGTGATGACCCCGTCGAGTTGGCCACGGGCACGCCGCAGTCTCTTCAGAACGGCATCGGAGGTCGGATCGGTGAGTTTCACTGGAAGCTCCTGGAGAGGTCGGATCATGTGAGGGGATACTTTCGTCACTATACCCGCGCCGACACTACGTGTTTCCACCGTCGTCTGACTCTCCGGCCAACGCCAGCCAGGTCTTCACGACGGTGTCCGGGGTCAGCGACATCGATCCGATACCCTGGTCCACCAGCCACTCCGCGAAGCCAGGGTGGTCGGACGGACCCTGCCCGCAGATGCCGACGTACTTGTCGCGCGCCACGCAGGTATCGATGACCGACCCGATAACTTTCAGGACCGCCGGGTTGCGTTCATCGAAGTCATGGGCCACCAGGTCAGAATCGCGGTCGACGCCCAGAACCAGCTGGGTCATGTCATTCGAGCCGATGGAGAAACCGTCGACATGGTCGAGGAACTCATCAGCCAGAAGATAGTTCGACGGCACCTCGCACATCATCACGACCTGCAGCCCGTCCCCCGCCGGATCCGCTGCGCCGGATCCGCGTTCCAACCCGTGGGTCGCCATGACGTCAAGCACGTCCTGTAGTTCGTCCACGGTGCGCACGAAGGGGATCATGATGCGGACATTGGCCAACCCCATCTCCTCTCGGACCCGTCGCAACGCCTCACACTCCAGGGCGAAACAGCCCCGGAAGTCGTCGGAGACATAACGTGCCGCACCCCGGTAGCCGATCATCGGATTCTCCTCCCTGGGCTCGAACTGCTCGCCGGCGAGAAGGTTCGCGTACTCGTTGGTCTTGAAGTCCGACAGTCGCACGATCACCGGATTCGGATCGAATGCCGCCGCGATCGTCGACACGCCTTCAGCCACCCGGCGGATGAAGAATTCCTCCGGGGACGGGTACGCGGCGGTGATCTCGTCGACCTGCGACCGAACGTCGTCGGACAGCGAGTCCGGTTCCAGGAGTGCTCTGGGGTGCACGCCGATCTGACGGTTGATGATGAACTCCATCCGTGCCAGTCCGACCCCCTCATTGGGCAGTGACGAGAACGCGAAAGCCTGGTCCGGGGTGGCGACGTTCATCATCAGCTTCGTCGGAATCTCCGGCATGGCGTCCAGGCGTGTCTCCTTTTCTTCGAAGGCGACAGTCCCGCGGTAGACGCGGCCTGTGTCCCCCTCGGCACACGAGACAGTCACCTCGTCCCCGTCCGGCAGCACGGAGGTTGCGTCACCTGTACCAACGATGGCGGGGATGCCCAGTTCTCGGGCGATGATCGCCGCGTGGCAGGTCCGTCCCCCACGCTCCGTGATGATCGCCGAGGCCCGTTTCATCACCGGTTCCCAGTCCGGGTCGGTGATCTCGGCGACGAGCACGTCGCCGGTATCCATCGTCTCCATGTCACGGATGGAGCGCAGCACCCGTACGGGTCCTGATCCGATACGTTGGCCGATGGACCGGCCCTCCGCCAGAACCTCGGCCGAGTCGGCCGCCGCCCGGTCGATGTCGAACCGGGTCAGGACCTGCCCGTCCTGCCCCCGCCGCGACACCACGGTCTCCGGTCGGGCCTGCAGGATGTAGAGCTGACCGTCCACCCCGTCACGCCCCCACTCAATGTCCATGGGACGTCCGTAATGTTCCTCGATCGCGACGGCGTGGCGGGCCAACGCGGTGACCTCGTCATCGTCGATGGAGAACTGTGCACGGTCGGCGGCGTCGACGTCCTCCCACCGCGTGGCCGAATCGATCCCCGTCCCCTCGGCGTAACGCATCGCGACCGCCTTCTCCCCCACGGTGCGGGAGAGGATGGCGTCCTTACCCGACTTCCCGTCCTTGATCGCGGGCTTGTAGACGTAGAACTCATCGGGATTCACCGCCCCCTGCACCACCGCCTCGCCGAGACCGTAGGACGAGGTAATGAACACCGCGCGGTCGAAACCGGACTCCGTATCCACCGTGAACATCACGCCGGACGCCCCGATGTCAGTGCGCACCATACGTTGGATGCCGGCGGACAGCGCAACGTCAGCGTGCACGAATCCATGGTGAACACGATAGGAGATCGCCCGGTCATTGTAGAGCGAGGCAAAGACGGCCTTCACCGCCTCGAGAAGGTTATCGACACCTCCGATATTGAGGAAGGTCTCCTGTTGACCAGCGAAGGACGCGTCGGGGAGATCTTCGGCCGTGGCGCTGGAACGAACCGCCCAGGTGACCTCGTCCGGACGGGGGTCAGAGGCGACAAGCTCCTCGTAGGCGTCCCGGATGTCGCGCTCCAGCTCCTGCGGGAAAGGCTGCTCCAGGATCCAGCCGCGGATCTGCTCGCCTCGTCGGGAGAGCTCGGTGACGTCATCGATGTCGAGGTCCTCGAGAATCCCCTCAATTTTCTTGTCGAGGTCATTGACGGCGAGGAAATCACGGAATGCGTCGGCGGTGGTGGCGAAACCACCGGGGACACGTACTCCGGCATCGGCAAGATTGACGACCATTTCACCGAGCGAGGCATTCTTGCCGCCAACCTGAGCGACGTCGTCCATGCCGATGTCAGTGAACGCGAGGATAGTGGTCATGGTGGTGTTCCTGTTCCTGTCCGGGGATGGTGGGCCCCTACGGCTGTCGCAGATTCATCCTGGTGAGGATGACACTGGACATCTCCTCAACGCTCATGGCATGGGAATCGACGTAGGGGATCGTGTGGGAGCGGTAGAGCTTCTCCGCCTGTCGCAGTTCCGTACGGCACTGGGAGACACTGGCGTACTGACTGCCAGGCCGGCGTTCCCCCCGGACCTGGCTGAGCCGCTGCACCGTGGTGGTCAGTCCGAACAGTCTGTCCTGGAAAGGAGCGACAGCGTCCGGCAGACGACCGGGGGTGTCGTCGTCGGTCAGTGGATAGTTGGCAACCCGCAGACCGTGCTGCAGTGCCAGGTACATCGCCGTCGGGGTCTTTCCACACCGGGACGGGGCGAGGATAATGAGGTCCGCACTGTCCAGCCCACGGAAACTCGCGGCATCATCATGCTCGATGGTGTACTCCACGGCGTTGATACGGTCGTGGTAGCGGCCGAGGTCGCCGACCCGGTGGTACTCCGTCGCCGTGCCCGTCCGCTCTGCACCCAGGATCTGTTCCAGGTGGGTCAGGTGTGCCCCCAGCAGATCAATCACGTCGCCGGACGCATTCGAGACGATATCCGCGACCGCGGCGTCCCCGATCGTGACGAAGACGATGGGCAATTCGTCGTCCTCCCCCGCGATTGTCGTGACCGCCCGGGCGGCGGCTTCCACGGAGTCAACGAACGGAAGGACACGCCTACGGAACGAGAACCCGGGGAACTGGGCGAGCAGTGCATTGCCCTGGGTCTCCGCGGTGATGCCTGTGCTGTCGGACACGAAGAATACGGGCCTAGGTGACATACGCCACCACCTCCGTTCTCCGATAGACGCCAGCACGAGACCACCCGACTTTAACACTCGATCCGGTCACCCATGTCCGAATTCACCCCCGTTCAGGCCTAGCTGACGTCGGCGGTGCGTGTAACATCCGGATGCTGACGTTCGGTCGCATGAGTTGCAAGGCTTTCATCACCATCACCACACCACTGATGTTCCGGAAAGGAGTCGAGCAATGACCTCCCGGACGCACATGACACACCACCCCCGAATCCTTGCGGCCGCTGCGGCCACGTTCCTTGTCGTCGGCGGGGCCGCCGCACCTGTCGCCACTGGTGAGGCCCAGCCGCCACTTCCGTCAGCTACTGTCCCGGCGCCAGGTGCCCCCTCTGCTGAGGAGGCGGCGCAGATCGCCGCAGAGCGCACCCCTGACACTGCCGTTGGTCCGTGGACAGCTGACGGAGCCGATACCACCTCCTACGACCCCCGCCTGGCGCTCTCCGCAATCGTCCTCAACGTTGAGGGTGCGACGGCAAGCTCACCTCAGCAGATGGCCCTGTTCGACCACGGCGTGTACGTCGGCACCACGGTCCCGGAGAGCTATCCGTACCAGCAGGTGACCCGCATCGCCGACAACATCGTCCAGGTTGACTACCGGTTCCTGCTGCCCGGCGATCCCCATGCGGACCCGAGCGGCACGGCAACGTCCCACTACGTTCTCTATCCACAGCACATCGAACGCACCGGGGCATTACCGCCCGGCGGTGGCATGCCACCTGTGGGGTAACCGCCACCACGCGGCTCGGAACGTACGGTAATGGGTATGACGGATGATGAAACACTGGGTATCGGCGACCTGGCGGAGCGCATCGGGGTGACACCTCGCGTGCTACGACACTACGAACAGCAGCAGCTCATCTCACCAGGGCGCATGGAGAACGGCTACCGGTTCTACGACCGACGTCAGGCGATACGTGCCGCAAACATCAAAACGCTGTTCGACCTCGGGCTCAGCGCCGATGATATCCGTCCGCAGATCTCTGAAGGCTGCCTCGACACGCCCCTCGGAGGCCGTCCTGCATGCCAGGAGGAACTCGCGCCGATTCACGCACGGCTCGACACGCTGGATGAACTCATTTCCCGCCTTGAACGGTCCAGAGACCGGCTGCAGAAGCATGCGGACAGCATCACTGCGTCTCTCGAACGATCCCGCTGACTCGGGCACACCAACATCCCGGTCCCCCTTCGGTTTGACCTTGACGCTAGCGGCATAGTCCTACGTTTGCGCGGTCAGTAGTTACCGACCCGGAGAGGACCGTCCACCCATGCCGCTTTCCCCGCACTCGACCGCCACGACCGCGTCCATGAGATGGCTACCCGGCCTACTGCTCGCAACGTTCGTCATCGGAACGGACGATTTCATCATCGCCGGTATCCTGCCGGAACTTGCCGTGGACTTCGACGTCACCGAGGCGGCGGCAGGACAGCTCGTTACAGTATTTTCCCTCGTGTACGCCGTCGCTGCGCCGGTCATGGCCCTGCTCACCGCACGACTGTCCCGACGCAAGCTGATCGTCGGAGGGCTGACGGTCTTCGCACTGGTCAACGCAGCCACCGTTTTCGCCCCCTCATACGCTGCACTGATGGCGCTGCGAGTAGCCGCTGCGCTGGTGGGGGCAACCATCACTCCCGCCGCATTCGCCACGGCGGGAAGTCTCGCCCCTCCCGAACGCAGTGGTCGTGCCATCGGCGTCGTCGCCGCGGGGCTCACCGTGTCTTTGATCGTCGGGGTCCCGGTGGGGTCCTGGTTGGGCGAGCTCTTCGGTTGGCAGTCTACATTCGCCCTGGTGGCCACACTGACCGGTGCCGCAGTCATCATCACCGGGACAACTCTCCCCGCCATTCCGGGGCCACCTGCCACAGGACTCCGGGAACGGTTGACGCTACTACGACGCCCCTCAGTGCTGAGCTGCGTTGTCGGCACCGTCATCGGTGCGACCGCCGGCTTCATGCCCTACACCTTCATCGCGCCGGTGGTCACTGACCTGACCGGAGTTGAACGGACTTTGATCCCGGTGACAATCGGCGTCATCGGCGTTGCTGGAGCGATCGGGACCGTCGCCGGAGGACGGTTGAATGACCGGTGGGGACCTGATCGTACGATCCTGACACTGATGGCTGTCATGGCCACAACGACCGTGCTGTTGGCACTGGCCGGTCCACTGTTCGGTGGCAATGCGCCATACTGGCTCCTCCTCACGGTGCTCGCCGTGTGGGGTGCCGCGGTGTGGGCGTATAACCCGCCGATGAACGCACGGGCCCTGCGCCTGGCAGCAGAAGCCGGAACGGAGGCCGTGGCGCTCAACACCAGTGGCCTGTACATCGGCATCGCCGTGGCCGGGGCGCTCGGCGGCGCCGCTCTCACCACCGGCAACGGGGCCCTGTTGCTCGCGGTGTCCGGCACCGTCGTCATCCTCGGACTGGTGTTCATGACGTGGGCCATTCGTCGTTTCCCCAGCAGTGCGCCCCTCAACCAGTAGCGTGCTGCGCGTTGCTGCGGTCAGCCCTCACCCAGGCGGTAGCAGAACAAAAGTCCACAGTTGTGTCACGTACGACGGTGGGTAGACAGCCGACAGAGCTGCCGTCGGCGCGGTGTCATTCCGCGACCGTGTCGGACACGAGGTGAAGGCATTCCGAAATGCAGGGCGGGTGGACCCCGCGGAGAACTGAGCGCGGATAATACCAGTCACCGGTGAAACAGAGATCGTTCCGCTGCAGCGGAACCGCCCGGTTCGCCGGGACGAAGACGTGGGGGCGGTTTCGACGTTCAAAACCGCCCCCACGTGCTCGTTCCAGGCTCACACCCCAGACCCGTACCCGTACCGGGCAACGCACAAGCCCCCGGTCAGTGACCGGGGGCTGTGCTGTTTGTGGGCCCTGTGGGGCTCGAACCCACGACCTGCGGATTAAAAGTCCGTAGCTCTACCAACTGAGCTAAAGGCCCGCAAACGCACCCCGCCGGGCGAGGTGCGTCGTTCAGTCTAGTGCATGCACTACTTCTGCATCGAACCGGTCTCCAGGAACCGGGTGTGGAACTCGAAGGCCCTGGACAGGTCATGCGGGGTCTGCTGGAACTTGCTCTTTGAGGCAGCCTCGACGTACTCCTCCAGCAGCGGCTTGTAGGAGTCGTGCGCGACGTCGATCATCTTCTTCACACGGTCACGCGGTGCCAGGCCGCGCAGATCGGCGAAACCGTTCTCCGTGATGATCACCATGGCATCGTGCTCATGGTGGTCAATGTGGGACGCGAAGGGCACGATGGCGGAAATGTCGCCGCCCTTGGCAATCGACGGGCTGATGAAGGAGGACACCTGCGCGTTGCGGGTGAAGTCACCCGAGCCGCCGATACCGTTCATCACGCGCGAGCCGGACACGTTGGTCGAGTTGATGTTGCCGTAAATGTCGGCCTCGATCATGCCGTTGGTGGCGATCAACCCGAGGCGGCGGATGACCTCAGGGTGGTTGGAGACCTGCTGCGGGCGCAGGATGATGTTGTCGCGGTACCGGGCGGCTTCCGCGTTCATCTTCTCGGCGTACTCCGGGGACAGGGAGAAGGACGTCGCGGAGGCGACGGTCATCTTGCCGGCGTCGATCAGGTCGACCATGCCGTCCTGGATGACCTCGGTGTAGGCGGTGATGTTCTCGAACTTCGAGTCGAGCAGGCCTGCCATCACGGCGTTGGGCACGTTACCGACACCGGACTGCATGATGTAGCGGTCGTATGCGAGGCGACCTGCCTTGACCTCACCCTCCAGGAAGTCCAGGAAGTAGCCGGCGATCTTCTTCGAGGTCTCGTCCGCCGGGGTGAACGGTGCGTTGCGGTCAGGACGGTCGGTCTCGACGATGGCCACGACCTTGCTGGTGTCGAACTCGATGGCGGTGCCACCGATACGGTCACCGGGGGCCGTGATACCGATGGGGGTGCGCTGTCCCGCCGGCTCGATGCGGTAAATGTCGTGCATGCCCTCGAGGTCACGGGACTGCCACTCGTTGACCTCGATGATCACCTTGTCCGCGGCGTCGATGTACTCGATGTTGTTTCCCACCGCGGAGGACGGGACCACGGTGCCGTCCTCGCGGATGGCAACAGCCTCGATGATGGCAACGTCGAACTTGCCGAAGAATCCCTCCTGCACCTGCTTGCCCAGGTGGGAGAGATGGATGTCCCAGTACTTCGCCTCTCCGGCGTTGATCTGCCCGCGCAGGACCGGATCGGAGTTGTAAGGGGTACGGAAACTGATGGCGTTCGCCTCGGCCAGGACACCGTCGCAGTCGACGGCGGTGGAGGCCCCGGTGAACAGTTCAATCTGGAACTCGTCACCGCGGTCATGGGCAGCTTTGGCACGCTCGGCGATAGCGGTGGGGAGAGCCTTGGGATACCCCGCACCGGTGAACCCGGAGGTACCGACCTTGTCACCGTTGTTGACGAACTCCGCAGCCTCCTGGGCTGACATGACTTTCGACTTCAGACCGCTGTGTGCGATGCGCTCAGACACTCTTTCTCCTCTGCTTTGTCCCGGTGTATCGGAAGTATCTCTGTAAATATCACGACTTGTTTCTGTAGCAAACGTGACTTCTGCCACCATTGATAGCACATCAGTGCCGGATGACGGCAGTTCACAGGATGGTGCGGGTGTGACCACACACATCCGAGTGTAGTGGCCGTCCAGATCACACCGCTTTGCACCTCCCCCGCCCTGGTGTGAGAATCAGGGGGTGAGCACCCCAACGACCACCGCACCTGCACCCGCACTCTCCATCGGACGCTTCGACCTCGATTCCCCCGTCGTCCTTGCGCCGATGGCGGGGGTGACCAACGTCGCCTTCCGGACACTGTGCCGCGAGCAGGAACGGGCACGCATGGGAAGCGTCGCCGGGCTCTACGTCTGTGAGATGGTCACCGCCCGCGCACTGGTGGAGCGCAATCCGAAGACGATGCACATGACCACCTTCGCCCCGGATGAGGACCCCCGCAGCCTGCAGCTCTACACGACGGACCCGGAGTACACCTACCGGGCGGCACGGATGATCGCCGAGGAGGACCTCGCCGACCACATCGACATGAACTTCGGATGCCCGGTGCCTAAAGTCACCCGACGCGGCGGCGGCTCCGCACTTCCGTTCAAGCGGCGCCTCTACGCCTCGATCGTGCGGGCGGCCGTCACCGCCGTATCGGATGCCGGGCACCCCGAGATCCCGGTGACGGTGAAGTTCCGGGTCGGCATCGACGACGACCACCACACCCACCTGGACGCCGGACGTATCGCCGCTGACGAAGGCGCGTCCGCCGTCGCATGTCACGGCCGTACCGCCGCACAGCGTTACTCCGGCACCGCAGACTGGGAGCAGATCGCCCGGCTGGTGGACCACATGGACGGCACCGGGGTCCCCGTCCTCGGCAACGGCGACATCTTCAAAGCGTCCGACGCCGCGACGATGATGGCACGAACCGGATGCGACGGAGTCGTCGTCGGCCGCGGGTGCCTGGGCCGCCCCTGGCTCTTCGCCGAGCTCTCCGCCAACCTCCGCGGACTCCCCGCCCCCGAGGAACCCACCCTCGCCGAGGTCTGCCGCATCATCATGCGCCACGCCGAACTCTTGTCCGCCCACGAAGGGGAGACGTACGGCGTCCGTGAAATGCGCAAGCACATGGCCTGGTATATGCGCGGGTTCCCTGCCGGCGGCGAGGTTCGTCGGCAGCTCTCTCAGATCACCGACCTGGAGTCCCTGCGCGAAGTCCTCGAGCCGATGTGGCATTCGGACGCCAGAGCCGTCGACGCCGACGGTGCCCGTGGCCGCCAGGGGTCGCCCGGCAAGGTCGCTCTGCCGGACGGCTGGCTCGACGACCCCGAGGACCTGACCAGTGCGGTTCCGGAGGATCCGGAGGCCGACGGAGCAGCCGCCAACGGCGGTTAATGACTCGGGCGAAAGTACCCGTATTCACCGAGCGAAATAGCCGCCCCGCCCGTACACTGGCGCCATGCGTACCGTGTATCAGGAACAGATGCGGATCTTCGCCCATGAACTCGCGGTCATGGCCGATCAGGTCCGACAGATGATGTCGCAGGCGTGTGACGCCCTGTTCAACCAGGACATCGACACCGCAGAGCAGGTCCTCACGTCTGTCACGGCGATCGAGGAACTCCGTCAGAGCGCTGAGACACGGTCCTTCGAACTGCTGGCACTGGAAGGGCCTGTCGCACGTGACCTGCGTCAGGTCGTCTCGGGCACCTATATTGTGGAGGATCTCGCCCGAATGGCGGCCCTCGCGGTCCACATCGCCCGTACGGCACGTCGCCGGCACCCGGAGTCCGCGGTACCGGAGATCACGCAGCCCTACTTCCGCGAGATGGCGCGGCTGGTCGACGGCATCGGAGAGAAGCTGCACGACGTGCTCGTGACCTACGACCCGGAGAAGGCGATGGAACTGGCCCTCGACGACGATGCGGTCGACGACCTCCACGAGCACATGTTCCACATCACCGGCAAGAAAGAGTGGCCTTACCCTGTCTCCGCAGCGGTGGACGTGACACTGCTCTCCCGGTTCTTCGAGCGCTACTCGGACCACGCCGTGAACATCGGGACCCGCGTGGTCTACCTGGCCACCGGGAAGCGTCCCCAGGAGTACGAGCTTTCACGCCGCTCGGAGGAGCAGCAAGAGACGATGCGCGAGCAGTTCGACGAGATCCGCCGCCGCTACGGTTCGGACTCGTTCTAGTCCGCCCGACTGGCCACGGACAGCGCCGCCAGCGCAGCATCCGCCAGCACCTCCGGGGGCTGCGCCGCATCCACCCGCACACCGGGTTCGTCGGCGCGCAGACGTTCAAGTTCGGCGTACTGCGCCTGCAGGACGTCTTCCTCCGGGTAGGCCCCGGTGCGCTTCAACGACCGCTCCCGGATGACGTCGGCGGTACCGTGGACGTGCACGAAAAACACGAAGCCCTCCGCTTCACGGAAGATGTCGCGCGCGCGACGCCCCAGCCCCAGACTCACCACCACGGTCGAGTTCCCCTGCTCCGCCTGCTCGGTGAGCCAGTCACGGATGGCGTACGCCCACGGCAGCCTTTCCTCTGGCGTGAGAAAGCCACCCCCCTGCATTTTCCGACGAACCTCATCGGGCTGCAGGTCCACCGCAGTGGCCGCGGTGAAACCGGTGCGCTTCTGCAGTTCTGCGGCGAGCGGCGCTTTGCCGCTGCCGCTCACCCCCATCAGGACGATATGTACCGGTGCCATCACCGACTCCTTTCCACTGTGCCCCCACTCTGGCACAGAACAGCCGTCGGGGGTGGAGAAGGTCTATCCGAAACGCCCTGAGATGTAGTCCTCGGTCTCTTTACGGTCGGGGCTCTCGAAGATCTTCTTCGTCGGGCCGACCTCGACCAGGGTCCCCGGCTTGCCGGTGGCCTCCAGGGAGTAGAACGCCGTCTGGTCGGAGACCCGCGCAGCCTGCTGCATGTTATGGGTGACGATCACGATGGTGAACTCCTCCTTCAGCTCGTGGATGAGATCCTCCACGGCCAGGGTGGAGATCGGGTCCAGGGCTGAACACGGCTCGTCCATCAACAGAACCTCAGGTTCCACGGCGATGGCCCGGGCAATGCACAGACGCTGCTGCTGACCACCCGAGAGCCCTCCACCGGGCTTGTCGAGACGGTCCTTGACCTCCTCCCACAGATTCGCCGACCGCAGAGAGCGCTCGGCGACCTCACGCAGCTTCTTCTTGTTCTTCTCTCCCGAGAGCTTCAATCCGGCGATCACATTCTCCTCGATGGACATCGTGGGGAACGGATTCGCCTTCTGGAAGACCATGCCGATCGTGTTGCGCACGGCGACCGGGTCAATACTGCGACCGTAGATGTTCTCGCCGTCGAGGAGGACGTCGCCTTCCACGTAGGCACCGGGAATCACTTCGTGCATCCGGTTCAAGGTGCGCAGGACGGTGGATTTTCCGCAACCCGACGGCCCGATGAACGCCGTCACCGAACGGGGCGGCACCTCCAGGTTGACGTCCTTCACCGCGTGGAAGTCGCCGTAGTAGATGTTCACGTCGTGGAGATCGAGGCGTTTCGCCATGGGACAGTTTCCTTAACTGGACTTGATCGAGAACTTGTTGGAGATGATCCGGGCGCCGATGTTCAGTGCACCGATAAGAATCACCAGGGTGAGCGCCGCTCCCCAGAGCCGGGACAACACCTCGTCACTGGCCTGGAGCTTGTACATCTCCAGCATGAACAGGGGCAGGGAACTCTGGTTGCCGTCGAAGACATTCCAGTTGATCACCGGTGTCGCCCCGACCAGGATCAGCACCGGAGCGGACTCTCCCATCACACGGGCGACGGCGAGCATGACGCCGGTGACGATGCCGGACAACGCGGTGGGCAACACGATGCGCATGATCGTCTTCCACTTCGGGACACCCAGGGCGTAGGCGGCCTCACGCAGGTCCATCGGGACGATACGGAGCATCTCCTCGGTGTTGCGGACGATCACCGGCACCATCAGCAGTACCAGGGACAGGGAAACGGCGAATCCGGACCGTTCGAAACCGAACATCGTGATCCACATGGCGTAGACGAACAGAGCGGCCACGATGGAGGGCACCCCGGTGAGGATGTCGACCATGAACGTGGTCGTGCGCCCCAGCCAGCCGCCTCGGGAGTACTCCACCAGATAGACGGCGGTGAAGACTCCGACGGGCACCGAGATCACCGTGGTGACCGCCACCTGAGTCAGCGTTCCGATGACGGCATGCACGATGCCGCCACCGGCGACGTTCGAGAGCTGCCCGAACATGTCGAAGACCCACCAGTCCACGCTGAGCAATGCGGGGACACCCCGTTGCACCAGGACGAACAGCACCCACACCAGCGGGAGGATCGCCAGTCCCATGGTGGCGTAGATGACCGCGGTGGCCATGGCGTTGCGGGCCTTGCGCCCGGTGGAGATGTCACTGAAACCGCTCGGCGCAAGTGCGGAGTGCGGACGGTTGTCGAGATCGGGGGGTCCACTGGGTACAGACGTGGCCATCGCTGTCGTCCTCCACTACTTCCTGTTGTTGACCAGGGACCGGGCCGCGGCATTGACCAGGAAGGTCAGCACGAACAGCACCAGTCCGGCGGCAATGTAGGCGCCGGCCTTGAGGTCGTCGTTGAATTCTGGCGCGGCGTTGGCGATGGCGGTGGCGAAGGTCGTTCCACCGTCCATCAACGAACCGCGGAAACCGGGCGCCGAGGCGATGACCATATAAAGCGCCATCGTCTCTCCCAGCGCCCTGCCAAGCCCGAGCATCGCGCCGGAGATGTAACCGGACTTACCGAACGGCAGTACCGTCATCCGGACAACTTCCCACCGGGTCGCGCCGAGGGCGAGTGCAGCCTCGACCTGACCACGCGGGGTCTGGACAAAGACTTCACGGGCGGTCGCGGCGATGATCGGCAGGATCATGATCGCCAGCACCACACCGCCGGTGAAGATATTACGGCTGGTGGAGAATGCCGGTGACGTCCCCTGCTCCCAGTCGAAGAGGATGAATCCGCCGGCCCAGCCGACGAGCCATTCGTAGAATCCACCGAGGGCGGGCCCGAGGACCTGCATACCCCAGATGCCGAAGACGATGGACGGCACGGCAGCCAGAAGGTCGATGACGAAGCCCAGGGGACGCACCGCACGCTTCGGGCAGTAGTTCGACAGGAAAACGGCGACACCGAGCGCGATGGGCATCGCGATGATGAGTGCCAGCACGGAGACCATCACGGTGGTGAAGAACATGTTCGGGATGCCGAACTGCATCCAGCCGCCGTCGTTGGAACTGTAGTTCAGGTCCCACCGGTCACCGTAGGTGAAGAAGCTGAACAGCCCGTCGCGTTCCCGTGACAACGCGGGAATGGCCTGGAGAAGCAGGAACAGGCCGATGGCACCGATGATGACCGTGATCAACACCGCAGCTCCGGTGGACAGCGACTCGAAGATGCGGTCACCGGTGCGCTTCACCGAGCCAGTGGCGGTACCGGCACCGTCGGTGCCACCGGGGCCGGCAGCCCCGGAGGGTTCCCGGCCCTGACTTCCGTCCTGCGCGGTGCCGGCGTCGGTTCCCGACTCCGTCCCTGGGTGTGAGTTGGTCATGCTACTGGAGCGCATCCACGGCGGTCTCGAGCTTCTCCTTGAACGAGCCGCTCAGCGGGATGTAGCCCGCTTCTTCCAGCTGATCGTTCTGATTGTCGAGAACGGTGTGCAGGAAGTCCTTGACCCGGGCACCGGTCTCTTCGTCGTAACCGGCCGAACAGACGATCTCGTAGGTGGTCAGTGCCAGCGGGTAGGCACCTTCCTCCTTCATGGCGAACAGCGCCTCGGAATCGACGACGAGATCATTGCCCTCACCGGAGAAGGCGACCTGGTCCAGTGCCTTGTTGACAGTCTCGGCGTTGAGCTCGGTCGGACCGGCACCGAAGTCCAGATTGGCGATGCCGAGGTCGTTAGCGGTCGCGAAACCGGACTCGACATAGGTGATGGAGCCGTTGGTGGCCTTGACCTGGTCAGCGACGCCGGAGGACCCCTGCGCACCGGAACCGACCCGAGTCGGGAAGGTCTTGCCTTCGTCCTCCCACAGGCCGTCGGTGGCGGTCTTCAGGAAGGACTGGAAGTTGTCCGAGGTACCCGATTCTTCAGCACGGTAGAGCACGTCGATGGGCTGATCGGGAAGATCCACGCCCTCGTTCTCTGCAGCGATGGCCTCGTCGTTCCAGTTGCGGATGTCGCCCTTGAAGATCTTGGCGACCGTGTCGACGGAGAGGTTGAGGTCATCGACGCCGTCGAGGTGGAAGGCCACTGCGACGGGACCGACGACCATGGGGAGGTGCCAGGCGGGATTGTCCTCGCAGCGCTTCGCGGCCGCTGCGGCCTGTTCCTCATCGAGGGGTGAATCCGATCCGCCGAAATCGACCTGGTTGGCGATGAACTGCTTCTGGCCGGCTCCGGAACCGGTCGCGTTGTAGGCCAAGACCGCACCGGGGACGGAGGACGAGTAGGAGACACCGAACTGCTCCATCGCCTTCTGCTGGGAGCTGGCGCCCTCACCGCGGAGTTCACCCTGGGTGTCAGAGAGTTCGTAGGAGCTCTCGGAGGCGGTACCGCCCTCGCCTCCACCAGAGTTCGAGTTCGAGCAACCGGTGAGGACGAGAGAGCCGGCGGCGACGGTCGCTGCCGCGGTGGTCAGCGTGCGGCGGCGGGTGGTCGAGATCTTCACAGTGGGTAGTCCTTACACATGCGTTGTGGGTTGACGACGCACCGTACGTTAACGCCCCTGGGTGGACGTCAGACACCGCGAAAGTGAACGGAAGATGAATACTCAGATCATGCCGCGGTAGACGACATCCCGGTGCACGACCTCGAATCCGAGTCGTCGGTAGGTGGCCACCGCTGGGACGTTGTCGCCCTCCACATACAGGTCCACAGCGTCAGCACCCCCATCGAGCAGGTATCCGATCCCGAGCAGGGTCACAGGTCCACCGAGACCACGGCCACGTGCGGCGTCGGCCAGACACACCACGTACACCTCCCCGTGCGGGTCACCCTCGGGGCGTTTCGTCCAGTGGAAACCCAGGCACTCACGGTCGTCGAAGAGGAAGATCACGCCGGTCGGGTCGAACCAGTCCGCACTACGCGCCTCTTCCAACTTTCCGAGATCCCAGCCCCCCTGCTCGGGGTGCCAGGCGAACGCCTCGTTGTTCACCCGGAGCCATTCGGTGTCCACATGCTCCGCCCCGAATACCTCGCACGCCGCGGGATAGTCCAGGACGGTCAGCCCCTCGCGCTCGACGGTGGTCTTCGCGTCATCCCGACCGGTGAGCAGCGCGGCACGGCGGTCGGGATCGGTGCAGTCGACGGACATCTTCAGCAGCTCCCGCACGGTCCGGGCACGGCGCCCGTCGGCGAAGTTCTTCGCCGAGTCCAGGTCACCGTGCGACCAGACGCTGAGCTGGCGCTCAACGTCCAGGTGACGGCCTATCTCCCGCAGCATCTCAGTCGCTACCCCCCGGCGTCGGGCGTCCGGGTGGACCGCCAGTTCAGCGACATAGGACGGGTTCACCGACACCACACCGACGAGCTGGCCGTCGACCTCGGCGATGAGATGACGGTACCCGTCTTCACCCACATCGATACTGCGCAAAAACGCCTCACTGTACGCCGGTACCCCGTCCACCTCCTCGACGGCGGAGAGAAGGCGTCTGATCTGGTCGGCAATCCCGTCGTCCCGCGTGGCGTCATCGGGGAAGAACTCCCGGTACACAGGGTTCAACGGCTTGTTCTTGGCGTTCATCGCGGCTCTCCTCAGGGGGCGTCGAGTTCCACAGCTTTGTACCCCACATTACGCACCGTGGCGATGACCTTCTCGTACTCGTGACCGAGCTTCGCCCGCAGTCGACGCACATGTACATCGACGGTGCGGGTCCCGCCGAAATAGTCGTACCCCCACACGTCCTGCAGGAGCTGTTCACGGCTGAACACCCGCCCGGCATGCTTGACCAGGAAGTACAGCAGCTCGAACTCCTTGTAGGTCAGGTCCAGCGGGCGACCTTCGACACGTGCGACATAGGTGACCTCGTCGACGATCAGACCTCCGATGGTGGCGACCTGGCTGTCCTCGGCCTCTTCGACGGGGACGGGGCGCCGCGTCATCAACATGCGCAGGCGTGCGTCAACCTCGGTCGGGGTTGCCGAAGGGAGCAGGAAGTCATCCACCGCCCACGACCCGTCCAGCGCGATGACACTCGTTTCCTCGATGGCGACGGACACCGGCAACGTCGGATACGCGGCAGCGACCGACCGGCAGAGGTCCCGGGCGCCCAGAAGATTGCTTCCGGTGACGTCGATCATCACGACCTCGGCACCACCGATCTCCTTCACGGATCCCGGCGCCGGCGGGAGGAGCACCACCTCATGGGACAGCAGGGCCAGCGACGGAAGCACCTCTGAGACCTCATCTTTGTCAGAGAGCACGGTCAGTTTCACGGCCGTCGTCCTTCCTTCGGTGTGTCTTGCCGGGAACGCTCCGCTCCGGCACCGACACCACTTTACACCGGCCGGACCTGCGCAATCCCGGTGACCGACCACTGCAACAGCATCGAAACGAAGACGTAACAATCCGCGCATTCGGCGCAGCCCCCACCGCTTTGTATGCTGGGGCGGTGACCGAGACCACCCGCCAGAGCACAGGACGCCGCCCCCGACGGACGGTGACGACCGTCGTCCTGATCGTGGTCGCCGTGCTCGCTGCGACTCTCGGGGTCGCCGTCGTGGCGGACAGTCTGGTGGCTGCACGGGTCGAGAAGAGGATCTCGGACCGGATCTTCCGGGAGTCACACCTGGCCACCCCTCCCCACGTCCAGGTGACCGGACTTCCCTACCTCGCCGCGGTCTTCACACACGAGGTGCCGTCGATCCAGGTGGAGTCCACGGACGTGGAGATCCCCGGGTTTGGACGGGTGACGGTGTCCTCCTCCGCCACGAAGATCACTCTCGGTAAGGACGCCGTCTTGTCCGGAGACTTCACTGACGCCCCGGCGCGGGAGGTCTTCACCCGCATCCAGATGGACACCGTCGAGCTCGGCGACCGCATGGGCATCGACGACCTCGGACTGACCTCGCAGGACGACTCCTCCCCCACCGGCGGCTGGGAGACCGAAGCCTACCTCTCCGGCTCCCCCGAAGGCCTGTCAGACGAAGACTCCGGACGTTACGAGGTCGGGGTTCGCCTGCGGGTGTGGCAGGGCGACGTCTACCTGACGCCAACGGACATCACCGACACCCCGAACTCCACTGATCCCGACGACCTGGACGATGACGTCACTGAGCATGTCCTTGACGCCTTCACCCTGGAACTTCCTGGCGAAAACCTCCCGTTCCGCAGCCCCCCGCGACGGGTGTACACCGCCGGCGGGACGCTGTTCATCGAGGCCGAACAGAATTACACACGCGTCAGCGTCGCTGACCTTGCGCCGCAATCCGGCCCGTTGGACGAGGACGAGCAGGCGGGACTCTGATCCCCGGAGTGACCCGGTACGCTGTCACACATGACTAGCGACAACCCCATTTCAGGTAACGATGCCGTCGCACGGGCGGAAGAACAGGCCAAGCAGACCGCCGGGCGCAACATTCCCACCATCGGTGACCTCCCCGTCGCCGAGGACACCGCCAACCTTCGTCAGGGACCGAATCTGCACGACGGACTCCTGGCGCTGCTGCCGCTCGTGGGCGTGTGGCGAGGCGAAGGCCATGCCTCCCCCGTCGGTGGTTCCGACGAGTACGCTTTCGGCCAGCAGATCGTCTTCGCCCACGACGGCGAGAACTACATCAGTTACAACTCACGGATCTGGCGTCTCGACGACAAGGGCGAGGCCACCGGTCAGGACGTCCGGGAGACCGGGTTCCTCCGCATCAGTGAGAACGACGACATCGAATTCCTCACCGTGCACAGCACAGGTGTCGTCGAGGTCATGTACGGCCGCCCCCGCAACGAGCGTGCCTGGGAACTCGAGAGTGCCTCCACCCTGGCGTCCGAAACCGGCCCGGGTGCCTTTGGCCCCGGTAAACGCCTCTACGGCCTGATGCCGAACAACAACCTCGGCTGGGTTGACGAGCGCATGGAGAACGCGGCGAACGGCGGCAACGGCGATCTGGCTCCGTGGATGTCTGCCGAGCTGTCCCGTGTCATCGGGTAACTGTCCGGTGGCCACCAGGTGACCACCGGATAGCCGGGGAATACCCGGCTCAGGCGGTGGCTGCCTCGACGGCCAGCGCCTCGACATCGTCAGCTGTCGCGGGCCGAGGCAACTCGACCCCGTCCAGTTCGGTGACCCTGGCGTGGATACGCACCGAGGACACCAGCCAGACACCGCCAGCAGCCCTCAGGTCCGCCACCGTCAACGGTCGTTGCTCCGTCTCCCACCCGCGTCGGCGAGCCAGAGCGAACAGCGCCGCCTGAGTGGTACCGGGGAGAACGCCCGCCTGCTGACTCGGGGTGACCATCGTCCTGCCGGTCACCGCGACCACCGTGGAGGTGGGGCCCTCCAGGACGCGGTCGTCGTCGCCGATGAAGATGACGTCGTCCAGCCCCCGTGAGGCGGCATGGCGGAGAGCTGCCATGTTCATCGCGTAGGACAACGTCTTCGCCCCCACCAACGCCCAGGGTGAGTCGTCGGAGATGCTGAGGCTGAAGCCCCGGTGGGCGGTCATCACCCGGACCCCCTGCTCGCGCTGACGCACCACAGACGGTGACTCCGCACTGATCGTCACCCACCCGGTCACGCTGCCGGTCGACTCGCGCCCCCGTGAGTACATCCACCGCAGAGCCGCTTCCCCGCCGCCGAGGTCGTCCCACGCGGACAACGCCATATCAGTGGCCTGCAGCCACCGGTCGACCTCCGGGGCCGGCAGATCAAGCAGCGAGGCGCCCCGCACGAAGCGGTCCCGGTGAAGGTCGAGATTCCGAACCCGCCCGGCCCGCACCATCATGGTCTCGAAGATGCCGTCCCCGCGACGGGCCGCCAGGTCATCGATGTAGATGACGGGCACTGTGGGGTCGATGATCTCCGGCGGCAGGCCCTCTGCCGGACGGACGTCGACGGCTATGTCCCGGGGGTTCTCACTGGTGTTGATGGCGCTCATGGCGACCAGTGTAGGGGTTCGCCCCTGACACAGGGCCCGATCGGTACTAGGGTGGTTGTTGTGAGTCAGACGCACAGCCCCCTGATCGATCACGTTCCAGGGGCAAGCACGGAAGATGGTTCAGGCTTCGAGGGGCACCGGGGTTACCTGGCAGCCACGGCGAGGCACTACGGGCGACCGCTTATCGAGCAGTCGCTCGTAGACGGCGGCGGACCCGGGGTAATCGACGGGTGGTCGCACACGGCGATCATGGTCACCGGCCCTGATGCCGCCACCTGGCTGAACGACCTCATCTCCCAGAAGGTCGACGCCATGACGGTGGGCTCGTCGACACACGGCCTGATCCTTGACATACAGGGGCGTGTCGAACACGCCTTCGGGATCTCCGCTGTGGACGACGGCACGTTCCTGCTGGACGCTCCAGGGGACTCGGACGCCATGGCACTGGCTGATTTCCTGTCCAAGATGGTCTTCTGGTCGCAGGTCGAGGTCACCACACCGGAGCTGTCACTCATCAGCGTGGTCAATCCGGACCACTCGCCCGCCACTGCTGCCGGCGCAGGTCTTCCCGACGGGGTTGCCGGACTGCCCGGTGACGCGGCGACTGCCGTCCGGTACTGGACAGCCCGCACCCTCGGCGGACACCCGGTAACTGATATGTGGCTCGACACTGCCGCGCTGACAACCTGTTGGGACTCCCTGGTCTCAGCCGGGGCCCAGCCCGTTGGCGGATGGGCGGCGGACGCCCTGCGGATCCGTGACCGTCGGCCACTACTCGGCATCGACACCGACGAGCGGGTGATACCGCACGAGGTGCCCCGTTTCATTGGCGGGGACACCCCGAGTGCGCACAGCGCGACCCAACTGGCACGCGCCGACGACGGGCCGACCACGTCCGCGGTGCACCTGAACAAGGGATGCTACCGGGGCCAGGAGACGGTCTCCCGGGTCCACAACCTGGGGCGACCACCACGACAGCTGGTGGTGCTGCAACTGGACGGCTCTGGTCAGTCGCTGCCCGAGGTGGGCGCGGCAGTGCTCGCCGGTACTCGGAGCGTGGGGCGGATCGGGCTCACCGTCCAGGACGCTGACGACGGCCCGGTTGCTCTAGCTCTTGTTAAGCGGCAGGTCATCGAGAAGCTCGCGGCAGACCGGGAGTCAGGCGGGCACGAGACTCCCCCGTTGACCGTTGACGGCGTCGATGCCGCCGTAGATCCGGACGACATCGTCGTCGACAACACGGTACGACCGGGCCGGGCCGCGGTGGACAAACTGAAAGGAAAAATCTGACCGGCATTCACCTGCACATACAGTGGTGACACGCGATTCAGGGCGGGCCTGGTTCTGACAACTGCGCCTGCACCCGCTATGGTGGGGACAGAACAGAATCACTGAAAGATGCGAGAGCAGCTCAAATCCCTGGCTGCTCCATTGACAACCCGAGGGGGTCAGGCCATGGGTCGCGGCCGTGCCAAGGCAAAGCAAACCAAGGTTGCCCGTCAGCTCAAGTACAGCTCTCCAGACATGGATCTCGAGAGTCTCCAGCGTGAGCTGTCCACTGAGAGTGGGCATTCCACCGAGGACGACTACGAGGAGTGGGACGACTGGAGCGCCGAGGAGGATGAGGGCCGCTGACGGCCCTTCTCCGTCCCTTCATGCAGTGACCGCCGGTGCCCGTGCCGGTCCATGCCGTTGAATCAACGACATGGATCGACCCGGACGCCGGTTTTCACGTACCCCAACAACTGACAGAGGGCTGTTTTCGAGCACGGATGCGCCGAGTCGGGTGTAACTCAGCGCATCCGTGCTCGAAAACCGCCCCAGACCCCCGCCAACGTCAGGTGCGCGGGTACTCCCCCACCAGTTCCGCGCGTGCGGAGGGCTCGTTCTCCGAACCGTCCTCGGCCGCCAGCCGGACATGTCCCAGGTTCCAGGCATCGATGTGGCGGGCGGTGAGCATGGCGAGTGCACGCTCAGCATCGTCCTCACCGACGACGGCCACCATGCCGACCCCCATGTTGAAGGTCTTCTCCATCTCGTCCTGCGAGACCTTCCCCAGCTGAGCAATGGTGCGGAAGACCGGGGCAGGCTCCCAGGAGCCGCGGTTGAGCTCGGCGACAAGCCCCTCGGGAATGACCCGGGCCAGGTTGGCAGCCAGGCCACCTCCGGTGATGTGCGAGTAGGTGTGCACGTCGCACTCCGCCGCAAGGGCGAGGCAGTCGAGGGCGTAGATCTTCGTCGGCTCCAGCAGTTCCTCACCGAGGGTGCGCCCGAAGTCAGAGACGTAACCGTCGAGTTCCAGCCCGGCCTTCTCAAGAAGGACGTGGCGGGCGAGGCTGTATCCGTTGGAGTGGAGCCCGGAACTGGCCATGCCGATGACAACGTCGCCATGCCGCACCCGGTCCGGCCCCAGCAGCTTGGCTTCCTCGACGACACCGACAGCGGTCGCGGAGACGTCGTACTCACCGGGTTCCATCAGCCCCGGGTGCTCGGCAGTCTCTCCGCCGAGGAGGGCACAACCGGCGTCAATGCAGCCTGCGGCGATGCCGGAGACGATCTCGGCGACATGCTCGGGAACAACTTTGCCGATGGCGATGTAGTCCTGGAGGAACAACGGCTCAGCACCGCAGACCACCAGATCGTCGACGACCATGGCGACCAGGTCACGGCCGATGGTGTCGTGCTTATTCATGGCCTGGGCCACCGCAAGCTTCGTCCCGACGCCGTCGGAGCCTGAGGCCAGGAGGGGCTTGTCATAGTCCCCGAGGGCGAACAGGCCGGCAAAACCACCGAGCCCGCCCCGGACCTCGGGCCGGGTGGCTTTCTTGGCCAGGGGCGCGAACATCTCAACGGCACGGTCGCCGGCCTCGATGTCCACGCCGGCGGCAGCGTAGCTGGTGCCGCCGGAGTTGTCGCGGGGATCGGTCAGGTCAGTCAAAGTAATACGCCTTCACTCGCGGTGATTGTCGTGCAGGAATCTCCTGCATTTAGCCGAACCCAGCCTACCCGGTACGGTGTCCGATCCCCCTACTCAGATACCCCGGACCACGGGAATCCAGTGCGATACATCACCGGCATGCGCGCCCGACACCTCCGCCCCCGCGGTGACGGCACCGTCGAGGTCAATGATTCCCCCTGCCAGTCGCAGCCACGTCAGCGCATCGCACTGGACCACATTCGGTGGTGTTCCCCGTCGATGCACCGAGCCTTCAATGCACTGCACCGCAGCGAACGGTGGCACCCGCACCTCGACACTGTGCCCTGGGGCGTCCTGCTCCAGCTGAGCGGTCGTGAGCCGCACCGCGGCTGCAACTGCGCTGCGTGACGGGCGAGACTCATTCTCTGGATCCTTGACCCACGGCCACACGTCCAGCATCGCCGTCCGTACTGCAGCGGGGTCCGTCGTCTTTGTCGACCTCTCTGACATGACCTCGATGATACGGGGATAACCCGGACTGTAGGATGTTGGACATCACCAGTGAGACGAAAGGCAGATTGTGGCAGTAACAGGGGCAGACGAGCAGGAGCGGACGCTGCAGCCGGAGACGACACTCCGGTTCATGGCGGCGCCGACCGACGTCCTGATGCAGGGTGCCCGCGGTGTCCACGGCGGTCGTGTCCTGGAATGGATCGACAAAGGCGCCTACGCCTGCGCCGTCGGCTGGTCCGGCGCGTACTGCGTGACGGCGTATGTGGGCCACATCCACTTCACCCGCCCAATCCCTTCCGGCCACATCGTGGAAGTGCGGTCACGCATCGTCTACACAGGTCGTTCTTCCATGCACATTGTCAACGAGGTGCTCTCCGCGGATCCGCGTGAAGGTGTCTTCACGCGTGCCTGCGACTGCCTCGTGATCTTCGTGGCCATGGACGAGAACCGTAAGTCGATGCCCGTCCCCCACTTCGAACCTGAGACCGACGCCGGTGTCCGCATCCAGCAGGCCGCCCTGTCGCGTGTGCAGCTGCGCAAGGCCATCGAAGAGGAGATGCTGAAGCAGAGCTACTCGTCTGATCCGGCGGCGACTACGGCCCCGCGCATGACCCACCGCTTCATGGCCAAGCCCACCGACGTCAACTGGGGCGGCAATGTCCACGGTGGCACCGCGATGGAGTGGATCGACGAAGCAGCGTCCGCCTGTACCTCGGCGTGGACGGGTGAGCGCACCGTGGCTGTCTACGCGGGGGGCTTCCGTTTCTATCGTCCGGTCCACATCGGCGATCTCGTGGAGGCCGAAGCCCGCATCATTCGTACGGACGTGCGCAGCATGTCTGTCTCGGTGCACCTGCGCGCCGGTGACCCGCGGGAGGGTACCGGCAATCTCCCGGTCGCCATCCACGCCTCCATGACCTACATCGCGACAGACATCGACGGCAACCCGCTGGCCGCCCGGCAGTTCACGCCCACCACCCCGGAGGACAAGCGGCTGTCGCAGCACGCCGCCACGCTGCGCGAGCTGCGCACCAAGTACCGGCCGATGCCACTGGTGGAGCCGCTGCGGGACGAGAGCCAGTACCCGATGAACTAGTTAGAAAACCTGGACGTCCACGATCTGGTAATCGCCGTCTCGTTCGAGCATCAGAACGGAGCCCTTGTAGCTGTCATTGCCGTCCACGACACCGACACGAACAAGGCTGTCCGCCTCCTCTCTTGAGTAACCCTCGTCGTCGAGCATTTCGTAGAACTTGTCGATGTCCCCGAGCGTGGTCATCTTGAGCTGGTCCCCCGCGAGTGCCTCGCCGGCAGTGAGATCGCTGCCGCCGAACAATGAGTCCATACCGCTGAAGGAGCCGTCCCCACTGAGCTTCAGCTGCGACAAGACACTGTCCCGGTCCTGGTAGGTGGAATTCTCCTGGATCCAGGAGCGCAGGTCGTCGGAGTTACCTTTCCCGAGCATCTCGTTGGCGGTGCTCTTCGCGTCCTTCAGGTCGTCGCCCCCTCCGAAAAGGCCGAGCGCCCACCCTGCCAGCCCGACGATGACGGCGGTGACCACGGCGGTGATGCCGATGGCGAGCAGCTTGGACTGCCTGAAGGAGTCCTGGACCTGCTTCGCGGTGGCGCCGGCCTGCTGCTGGAACTGCGCGCCCTTACCCGGTGCAGTGGCACCCGCGGGCGCGGACTGCTCTCCGATGTCGAGCGCGGCGAGCTCGCGCAGGGAGGCGACGTCTATCTCCGGCGCGGAGGGATCGTCGAGCCGCTGGTCATAGAGTGAGCGCCTGCTGTCATCGCCGAGGACCGCGCGGGCAGTGGAGAGCTGGTCACGCATCCCGGCGTCCGCTGTCGGTGTCGTCGCGAGACGAGCGTCGATCTCGGCGGCAAGGTCGGCGGACGAGATCTGACGGGACAGCCCGAGGGACTGGTAGAGGTCAAAATGTGCCATGAGAGTGTTTTCCTTCGTGATCTGCAGGTTCGATGACGGTCTAGTACCGGGATACGTCGGTGATGCGGTAGTCCCCGTCACGTTCCACCAAGGTCACGATTCCCTTGTAGTTGTCGGTGTCGTCCCGGATACCGATGACGACAATCGACTCCGCCTCCTCCTTACTGATGCCGTCATCCTCAACATCCTCGAAAAGGACCTCCGCTGACTCTCCAGCAGAAATGGCCAACTGCTCGATGGTCAGACCCGTTGACGCATGCAATCCGGCCCCGCTGAAGTGCGAGTCCATCCCGCTGAATGAAGACGACCCGGAGTCGCTGACGTTCATGGTGGACAGCACATCGTCGCGGGTCTCGTGGACGGTGTGGCCCTGGAGCCAACTGCGCAGGTCATCCGCACTGTTCTGCTCGAGCATCTCGTCAACTACCTTCTTCGGCGCGGAGAAGTCCGCCGATTTACCTCCGGTCAGCGATCCAATCCCCCAGCCGGCCAGAAGCACGACCACGGTGGTCACCACCGCGGTGATACCGATGGCCAACCCTTTGGACTGCTTGAACGAATCCTGAACCTGCCGCCCGGCCCCGGTAACCTTCGCCCCGGCCGTCCGGGCGAACTGCCCGGACTTTTGCTGGGATTGACCCCCCTGCTGGGAGGAAGGGACGTCGTCGCCAACGTCGAGCGCGGCAAGGTCCTTCAGGGACGCCACGTCGATGTCTTCGGCGTTGGGGTCATCAAGTCGCTGGTCATACAGCGCCCTGCGGGTGTCATTGCCCACCACAGCCCTGGCGGTGGTCAGTTCATCGACAGCGGCAGCATCATCCTTCGCCACTGCTGCCAATCTGTCGGCGAGTTGCCGGTCGAGCTCCCTGGTGGGGGCACTCCTGTCCAACCCCAGTGACTGGTATATGTCATAGTGCGCCATAAGAATTCTTCCCTCTTGAAAACGTCGGATGCCGCGCAGGCACCCATTGAAGTCAGAGGAAGCTTATCAACAGCTCAGACAGGAAACGGCCCGTTGTGGGGAAATCTCCCCACAACGGGCCGCGCACCCGGGCGAACCGTAGCCCCGTGTTACTCCACGACGGAGTTTGCACCGACAGCGTGGCTGAACAGCGAGGGCAACGTGCCCTCCCATGCTTCCTTGGCGTCAGCGACCGGCACCGTGAACTCCGCGCCGACGGTGGTCACGGCGATCTGCGCGGCAGCCGCCGAGCCAGCGTCATTGTCCCCGTCAGCTGAGACGCTCGAACCGATACGGTTCACCGGGACGCCGTGCCCGGCGAAGACCGCCTCGACTTTCTCCACAACGGAGGAGTCAGTGGCGTCGACCGCCACGAGCACACGCGTAGCGGTCTCAGAGAACAGGCCGGTGAACAGGTCAGCGACAGCATCGCCGGACGTGGCTTCCGTGGACAGGGCAGCGACCGGGTCCACGGACACCGATGCCCCCGACTGCGCGGCGTACTCCACGACGGCCTGCGAGAGACCTCCCTCAGACAGGTCGTGAGCCGAAGCGACCGCACCGCGTAGTTCCCCGAGCGCAGCGCCGAGACGCTGCTCTGCCGACAGGTCCACTGCCGGCGGCATCCCGGCCAGGGTCGAGTGCTCGACCTGCTGCCAGATGGAACCTCCGAGTTCATCGGCGGTCTCTGCACCGGCGAGCAGGAGCACGTGGTCTCCAGCCCCGGGACGGGTCGGGATCCGCGTTGCGACATCGTCGATGGTCCCGAGCACAGCAATCACCGGTGTCGGAAGAATGGCCTCCGCGCCGGTCTGGTTGTAGAAGCTGACATTGCCGCCGGTCACCGGCACGGCGAGTTCGGCGCACCCGTCGGCGAGACCGTGTACGGCCTCACGGAACTGCCACATCACACCGGCGTCCTCCGGGGACCCGAAGTTCAGGCAGTTCGAGACCGCCACCGGCGTGGCCCCGGTCACCGACACATTGCGGTACGCCTCTGCGAGTGCCAGGCGGGCACCGGTGTTCGGGTCAAGCTTCGTGTAACGTCCGGATGCATCGGTCGACACGGCGATGCCACGGCCGGTCTCCTCGTCGATGCGCAGAACGCCTGCGTCGGCGTCCTTGGCCAGGACGGTGTTGCCTCGAACGTAACGGTCATACTGCTCAGTGATGAAGGCACGCGAGCACAGTGCAGGCGATGCCGCGAGGTCCAGCATCGTCTGGCGGACCTCCTCAACTGAGGTAGGACGGGCGAGGCCGGGTTCTGCGTTCAGGGTGTCCTGGTCATCCGGACGGGTGACAGGTCGCTCGTACACGGGTCCTTCGTCTGCCATGGTGGCGGCATCAGCGTCGACCACGATCTCACCGCGGTGTTCGATGACCAGATGGTCACCGTCGGTAACTTCGCCGAGGTCAGAGGCAATGACCTCCCACTTGTCGCAGACGGCCATGAACGCATCGACGTTGTCCGGAGTGACCACGGCCATCATGCGTTCCTGAGACTCCGAAGAGAGGATCTCCGCGGCGGTCATGCCTTCGGCACGAAGGTGGACCTTGTCCAGGTTGACGTGCATTCCGCCGTCACCAGCGGCGGCGAGCTCGGCGGTCGCACAGGACAGGCCTGCGCCGCCGAGGTCCTGGATACCGACGACCACGCCGGCGTTGTACAGGTCCAGGCAGCACTCGATGAGCACCTTTTCGGCGAAGGGGTCTCCGACCTGGACAGCGGGGAGCTTGCGCTCGGCGCCTTCCTCGAAGGTGTCGGATGCCAGCACGGACACACCGCCGATCCCGTCCAGGCCGGTGCGTGAGCCGAAGAGGATCACCCGGTTGCCAACGCCGGAGGCGAACGCGAGTTTGAGATCGTCGCTCTTGAGCGTCCCCACACAGAGCGCGTTGACCAGCGGGTTGCCTGCATAGGAGGCGTCAAAGACAGTCTCACCGCCAAGGTTCGGCAGGCCGAGGCTGTTACCGTACCCGCCGACACCGGCGACCACACCGGGCAGCACACGCTGGGTGTCCGGGGCGCCTGCCGCGCCGAAGCGCAACTGGTCCATCACAGCAACCGGGCGTGCGCCCATGGCCATGATGTCGCGGACAATGCCGCC
Source organism: Corynebacterium glyciniphilum AJ 3170 (assembly GCF_000626675.1). Taxonomy (NCBI): domain Bacteria; kingdom Bacillati; phylum Actinomycetota; class Actinomycetes; order Mycobacteriales; family Corynebacteriaceae; genus Corynebacterium; species Corynebacterium glyciniphilum. The sequence goes on from NZ_CP006842.1 coordinate 2,833,949, forward strand.
GACACCGGTCGCCGCACCCTGGTAGGGCTCGACGTAGGACGGGTGGTTGTGGGACTCCACCTTGAAAGTGACGGCGTTACCGTCTCCGATGTCGATGACGCCGGCGTTCTCTCCGATACCGGCGAGCATCTTGGACTTCATCTCGTCGGTGGTGGTCTCACCGAAGTACCGCAAGTGCACCTTGGAGGACTTGTAGGAGCAGTGCTCCGACCACATCACCGAGTACATCGCCAGTTCGGCGTCGGTGGGACGACGGCCGAGGATGTCACGGATGCGCTGGTACTCGTCGGGCTTCAGGCCCAGCTCGGCCCACGGCTGGTCGAGCTCCGGGGTGGCGGACGCGTGGGCGACAGTGTCGTTCACGATGTTCACGGAGTTATCGTCAGTCATTTGTTGTATCTCCTCAGGCTGCCACGGAACCGACGGCGGACAGGAACATCTCCAGGCCGTCCAACGACGGCCCGGTCAGGGTCTCGACGGCGTGTTCCGGGTGCGGCATCAAGCCCACGACTCGTCCGTTGGCGGAGCTGATTCCGGCGATGTCATTGACCGACCCGTTGTAGTTGTCGGTGTAGCGGAAGACGACACGTCCTTCGGCCTCAAGCTCGGCGACGGTGTCGGCGGCGGCCTGGAAACGGCCTTCCCCGTGCTTGGACGGAATGAGGATCTTCTGGCCCGTCTGCAGTGAGCTGGTCCACGCGGTCTCTGCGTTCACGACCTCCAGCACCGCATCGGTGCAGTGGAAGTGGAGCCCCTGGTTACGGGTCAACGCACCAGGCAGCAGACCCGACTCGGTGAGGATCTGGAATCCGTTGCAGATCCCGAGGACCGGCATTCCACCGGCAGCCTTCTCGACCACGGAACGCACCACGGGCGCCTGGGCGGCGATAGCCCCGGAGCGCAGGTAGTCCCCATAGGAGAATCCACCGGGGACGACAACGGCATCGACGTCCTTCAGGTCTGCGTCCGCGTGCCACAGCTCGACGGCTTCGGCACCGGCGATACGCACGGCCCGTGCGGCGTCGACATCATCCAACGTCCCGGGGAAGGTGATGACACCGATGCGCGCGGTCACTCGGTGGCCCCGGCGGATCCGGTGATCTCGGTGGACACGACCTCGTAGTCCTCGATCACGGTGTTGGCGAGCAGCGTCGAGGCGACGCGCTCGAGGTCCTCGGCAGAGACGGAGTCATCGACCTCCAGCTCGAACCGCTTACCCTGGCGGACATCCTTGACGCCGGAGACGCCGATACGCCCCAGCGCACGGACGACAGCCTGTCCCTGGGGATCCAGGATCTCGGCTTTGGGCATGACATTGACTACGACACGTGCCACGAGTTTCCTCTTGTTTCCTTGCTGTTAGCTGTAGGTGGGGAACAAGGCACAACCATACCGGGTGGCACGGACATCGCGAACCGACGGTCTCAGGGCTGCCAGCGTTCCGTACTGGGTTTCTGGTCTGCAGGCTGAGGAGAGGCACCGACGGGCTCGACGATCTCGTCGTCGGTCGAGTACTCGAAGGTCTTCTCCCGATCCAGAACAGCATTCGCCTGGGCCATGTCCAGCGACTTCGTCCACTTACCGACGAGAAGGGTCGCCACGGCGTTGCCCGTGAAGTTCGTCAGTGACCGTGCCTCGGACATGAACCGGTCGATACCGACGATGATGTCGACCCCGCCGAGCATCTCGGGACGGTGCGCCTGAAGCCCCGCCGCAAGAGCAGCAATACCGGCTCCGGACACACCAGCAGCACCCTTGGAGGCGATGATCATGAACACGAGTAGTCCGATCTGTTCCCCGAGACCCATCGAAATGTTCATTGCATCAGCGATAAAGATGGACGCCATGGTCAGGTAGATGGCGGTACCGTCCAGGTTGAAGGAATAGCCGGTCGGCACAACGATACCGACGGTGGCCTTGTCCACTCCCGCGAACTCCATCTTCTGCATCAGCTGCGGCAGTGCAGACTCCGACGACGAAGTGCCGACGATGAGCAGGTACTCCCGCCCGAGGTAGCGCAGGACCTTGAAGATACTCAGTCCTGTCGAGGCACGGAGAATAGTACCCAGGACGAGGACGATAAAAAGCACACACGTGATGTAGAAGCCGAGCATCAACGTGATGAGCTGCCAGACAGCGTCCATCCCCGTGCCTCCCACGACACCGGCCATAGCTCCGAAAGCGCCTACCGGCGCAACCCAGAGAATCATGGACATGACTTTGAACACGACCTTCTGCGCCAGCTCGATACCGTACAGGCAGGGGCCGGCGATCTTGTTCGGCATCGCCTGCAGTGCGAAACCGACGAGCAGCGCCACGAACAGCGTCTGCAGGACAGCCTGTTCGGGATCAGTGAAGGCAGAGACGATCGTGTCCGGAATGATGTTCTGAATGAAGCCGAAGAAGCCACCTTCACTCTCTGCAGCTGCATCGACATCGCCGCTACCAGCGGAAATCCCCAGTCCTTCACCCGGCTGGATGAAGTTCCCGACGAGGAGCCCGATACCAAGAGCGAACGTCGACATGATCAGGAAGTAGACCAACGCAATACCGCCGGCCTTACCGACGGTGGCCGCCTCGCGGACATGGCCGATACCGATGACGATCGTGCAGAAGATGATCGGTGGGATCACCATCTTGATCAGGCTCACGAACATCGTACCGAGGGGTTTGAGGCCTTCTCCGACCCCAGGAGCGAGCAACCCGACGGTGATTCCGGCGATCACAGCGACGATCACGCTGAGATACAGCCAGTGAGACTTGTCTTTCGGCTTCGCGTTCGTCCCGGCGTCTGCACCTTGTGTGGTGGCAGTCACCTCGGGACCCTGTTCGTTTGTCATGGAACAGCAACCTACGCCTGAACACCCCCTCTCACAAAGCGGGAAAGTGCAGGTGAACTTGGTTTACTGCACGATCAGGGGTGCAAAATACCCCCGAGGGTACTCAACCCAGCAGCTCCGTCGCCCCCATCCGGTCAAGCTCCCACGCGGTCTCGAAAGCGGACTGCCGCCACTTTTCATAACGCCCGGATACTCCTCCGTGACCTGAGGTCATGTCCGTCTTCAGCAGGAAATCGCCGACGCCCTCGACATCACCGGCAACCTCACGCAACTTCGCAATCCACTTCGTCGGTTCCACGTACAGCACCCGGGTGTCGTTGAGACCGCTGATCGCCAGAATCGACGGGTACGCCTGGGCGGTCACGTTCTCGTACGGGGCATAGGTCGACATGTAGTCATACACGTCCGGATCGTGGTACGGATCGCCCCACTCCTCCCACTCGGTCACCGTCAGCGGGAGCTCCGGCATCAGAATGCTGGTGAGCGGGTCGACGAAGGGGACCACCGCTTCGATACCAGCGAAGCGGTCCGGGGCCATGTTCGCCACAGCTCCCATAAGCAGGCCACCAGCGGAACCGCCTTCCGCCACCATCTTCTGCGGCGAGGTGATCCCCGCAGCGATCAGGTCGTCGGCCACGGCGATGAAGTCAGTGAAGGTGTTCGTCTTCTGCAGCATCTTGCCCTGCTCGTACCAGTGACGCCCCATCTCACCACCGCCGCGGACGTGCGCCACCGCGTACACCACACCACGGTCCAGCATCGACAGCCGGAACACCGAGAAGTACGGGTCCATGCTGGCCTCATACGAGCCGTAGCCGTACAGCAGGACCGGGTGCACAGTGCCTTCAGCCAGCGGATCCACGTCGGTGCGGTGGATCAGGGACACCGGGATCCGTGCCCCGTCGGACGCAGTGACCCACCGTCGCGAGGCAGTGTAGCGCGACCGGTCGAAGTCACCGAGCACCGTCTGCTCACGACGCAGCAACCGCTCCCCGGTCCGCAGGTCGATCTCCCACACCTGCGCCGGCGTGACGTAACTGGTGTAGCTGATGCGCAGGACTGGGGACTCCCACTCGGAGTTGCCGACGGTACCGGCCGAGTAGATCTCCTCGTCGAACTCGATCGGTTCAAACCGCCCCCAGCCACCCGCAGCATCCGAGACGTCCATCAGGGACAACTGCTCGATGGCGTTCTCCCGGGTAGCGAGCACGAGGTGGTCGGCGAAGCAGTCCACCCCCTCAACCCTGACATCGTCACGGTGCGGGACGAGGACATCATAGGACGCGTCGTCGAAGCTGCCGATCGTACCCACCGGACAATGGCCGACCTCACCGTTGGGCAGGCCGTCGAGTTCCTCCCGGACGACCAGCCAGGCGTCCTCCCCGCCGACCACGACATGGTCGACGTCGTACTGCACGTCCTTCTCCCGCGGACGGATACAGGTCAGTTCGCCCTCCGGGTCGCCTGTCTCCTCCGAGACATCGAGGTACCAGGTTTCGGAGGTGGTCTTCGAGGCAGTGGAGACCAACAGGAAGTGCTCGGAGCGGGTCACTCCGAGACCGGTCCAGTACGCTTCATCCTCCTCACGGAAGACACACACGTCCTCACTCTCCGGCGTACCGATCTTGTGCCGCCAGATCTCGTGGGGACGCCATGCATCGTCGACCCGCTGGTAGAAGAGGTAGTCGTCGCCGACCCACGTGGCACCGTAAGCGACGCCTTCCAGGGCATCCTCCAACAGGACGCCGTTGACCAGGTCCTTGATCCGCAGGGTGAACCGCTCGTCGCCGACAGTGTCAGTCGAGTATGCCAACAAGGTGCCGTCCACGGTCACGCTCGCTGCCCCGAGGCTGAAGAACTCCTCCCCTTCTGCCAGCACGTTGCAGTCCAGCATGACCTGCTCACGGGCCGCGGGCTCCCCGGGGACGATCTCGGGTGGAGTCCAGGACGCCGCCGCGTCGGCGGTATCGACGGGGATCCGGCACATGGTGGGATAACTCTTCCCCTCCTCGGTGCGGGAGAAATACCACCACAGCCCCGAGCGCACCGGAACCGACAGGTCGGTTTCCTGGATCTTCGACTTCACCTCGTTGAAGACCGCGTCCTCCAGGGGCTTGAGGTGGGCCGTCCGTGCGTCGGTGTACGCGTTCTCCGCGGTGAGGTGTGCCAGCACCTCGGAGTTGTCCTTGTCCCGCAACCACTCGTAGTCGTCGACGACATCACGCCCATGGAAACTACGGGTGACGGGCTTCTTCTTCGCTACCGGTGGGTTCGCATCCATGGGACACGATCGTAGCGCCCACCGGAAGGGAGCAGGTTACCGGTCGGTGCAGGTGCCGATCCAGTCGGCGAAACGCTGGCCGGAGATTCTCTCGTAGGCGTCCACGTAGCGTTCGCGGGTCGCCTCGACCACCGGGCCCGGGAGCTCAGGCGGCGGAGTGCCCTCATTCTTGTCCCACCCCGACTTCGGCCCGGTCAGCCAGTTGCGTACATACTGCTTGTCGAAGCTGGGCTGAACCTTGCCCTCCTCGTAGGAGTCAGCCGGCCAGTAACGGGAGGAGTCGGGCGTCAGCACCTCGTCGCCGAGCACCAGGTTACCGTCCGCGTCCAGGCCGAACTCGAACTTGGTGTCAGCCAGGATGATGCCGTGTTCCGCGGCGATTCCGGCGGCCTGGGTATAGATCGCGATCGAGGCGTGGCGCAGTTCCTCGGCACGCTCCCGGCCGAGCCCCTCGACGACCACGTCGAAAGAGACGTTCTCGTCGTGATCGCCGATCTCCGCCTTGGTTGCGGGGGTGAAGATCGGCTCCGGCAGTTTGGACGACTCAGTCAGACCGTCCGGGAGTTCCACGCCGCACACCGACCCGGTCTCCCGGTACTCGGCAAGCCCCGAACCGGTGAGGTAGCCGCGGACGACGCACTCAAACGGCAACATCTCAAGTTTGCGGCACACCTGCGCCCGCCCCAAGGACTTCTGCGGGATGCGCTCATCGTCGGCGGGGCCGGCAAGGTGGTTCGGGAAATCAATGCGGCCGAAAAAGAAGTCGCTCATCGCGGTGAGCACCCGCCCCTTGTCCGGGATCGGGGTCTCCAGCACAAAGTCGAAGGCGGAGATCCGGTCGGTGGCCACCATGAGCAGGGTGTCCTCGTCGATCTCGTAGATCTCGCGGACCTTTCCCGCGGAGAAATGGGTGTAGTCGGACAAGTCGGGTCGCATGGCCTGCAGAGTCTAGCCCTCACGACCGGCAATCTCCACGTGCCCCCGCAGACCTCACGCGAGAGGTGCCGACGGGGTTTTCTGTTTCACCATGCGAGACAGGGAAGAATCACTAAACTTTCCATTTTCGACGTTTCCTGTACACCTCACGAAAGTGCCATCCATGAGAATCCGACCCCGTCGGGCACTGGCGGCGACCCTCACCGGGCTAGCCCTGCTGCTCTCCACGACGGCGTGTGTACCGGACCGGGACGACATCCCGTCCGACTACATCACGTTCTTCGGCGGCGAACCACAGAATCCGCTGCTGACCACCAACACCAACGAAGTCCAGGGCGGTGAAGTCCTCCGTGCGATGTATACCGGCCTGGTCGGCTACAGCCCCGACGGCGAGCCGTACAACGCCGTCGCCGAGGACATCGAACCGAACGACGACTCCTCCAGCTTCCACGTGACCCTGAAGGACGGCTGGACCTTCACCAACGGTGAACCGGTCACTTCCGCCAGTTTCATCGACGCCTGGAACTTCGGTGCAACCTCGGCCAACGCCCAGCTCGGCGCGGACTTCTTCTCCGCCATCGAGGGCTACGACGATGTCGCCGGCGAAGACGCCACTGCGACGGAGATGTCCGGCCTCACCGAGATCAACGACCGTGAATTCACCGTCGATCTGTCGGCGCCGGATGCCTCCTTCCCCACCCAGCTGGGGTACTACGCCTTCTCCCCGCTGCCCCAGGTCGCCTTCGATGACGTAGATGCCTTCGGCCAGCATCCGATCGGAAACGGTCCCTACATGTTCGACGGAGACGATGCCTGGCAGCACAATGTATCGATCCAGCTGAAGGCCAACCCGGACTACGCCGGCGACGACAAGGCCCAGAACCCGGGTATCGCCTTCAAACACTATGCCGACGTAGCCACCGCCTACGCTGACCTGCAGTCCGGCGACCTGGACCACATGCGCGAGAACGTCGGTCCGAGGGCTCTTCCCAGCTACCGGGTGGACTTCCCCGACAGCAACGACGACGCCCCTTATGCGGCTATCCAGAACTTCACCATCCCCGAGAACCTTCCCGGTTTCCAGACGGATGAAGAAGGTCGGCTGCGTCGTGCCGCGATCTCCATGGCCATCGACCGGGATCTCATCATCGACAAACTCTTCTTCGGTGGACGACAGGTCGCCGAGGACTTCGGCGCTCCCACCCTCGAAGGCGGTATCGCGGATGTGCCGGGCAAGGAGGTGCTGACCTTCCAACCGGACAAGGCCCGCGAACTGTGGGAGAAGGCCAACGAGATCAACCCCTACAGCGGTGAATCGTTCCAGATCGCCTACAACGCTGACGGCGGGCACCAGCAATGGGTCGAGGGCGTGACCAACAGCATCCGCCAGGTGCTCGGCATCAAGGCCTCCGGTAAGGCCTACCCCACCTTCCAGGCCCAGCGTGACGCGATCGTCAACCGCACCGTGGGATCTGCCTTCCGGTCCGGATGGAACGCCGACTACCCGTCCATCTCGTCCTTCCTGGTCTCCAACTACCGCACCGGCGGTGGGTCGAATGACGGCGACTACTCGAACCCGGAGTTCGACGACCTGCTCGCACAGGCATCGTCGTCTCCCGATTCCGCGGCTGCCCAGGCCTACTACGACGGCGCGCAGGCCGTCCTGATGGAGGACCTGCCGCAGATCCCCCTGTGGTACTACGCTGCGACCACCGCCTGGAACCCTGACCTGCACAACGTGGAGACGAACTGGCAGGGTATGCCCGTCTACACCGCGATCACGAAGGACGGTGAGTGACCGTGTGGTGGTACCTCGGTAAACGACTGCTCCAGCTCATCCCCGTCTTCTTCGGAGCGACCTTCCTCATCTACGCCATGGTCTTCCTCATGCCGGGAGACCCCGTCCTCGCTCTGGCCGGAGACAAAGCCGCCGAACCGGCTGTCCTCGACCAGATCCGCGCCGACTACAACCTGGACAAGCCCTTTCTCGTCCAGTACCTGCTCTTCATCGGCGGGTTCTTCACCGGCGACATGGGCACAACCTTCTCCGGCCGTGCCGTCACCGAGGTCCTCGCCGAGACCTTCCCGATCACCATCCGGCTGGCGCTGATGGCTCTGGTCATCGAGGCTGTGATGGGCATCGTCTTCGGCCTGATCGCGGGGCTGAAGAAGGGCAAGTGGTTCGACTCGACTCTGCTGGTCGTGTCCCTGTTCATCATCGCCGTGCCGACCTTCGTCATCGGCTTCGTCGGCCAGTTTCTCTTCGGCATCCAATGGGGTGTTGTCCCGCCGACGGTCGGCTCCGACGGCTCCTTCAGCCGACTGCTGTTACCCGCCATCGTGCTGGGTATGGTCTCCTTCGCCTACGTCCTACGGTTGACGCGGTCCGAAGTGGCACAGAACCTGCGCGCCGACTTCGTCCGCACCGCCTCGGCCCGCGGGCTCTCCCGCGGCGTCGTCGTCCGCGATCACGTCCTGCGCAACTCACTGGTCCCGGTCGTCACCTTCCTCGGCGCCGACCTCGCCACACTGATGGGCGGCGCGATCGTGACCGAGGGCATCTTCAACATTCACGGTGTCGGTGGACTGATCTTCCAGTCCGTCAGCATCGGTGAAGCCCCCACCGTGGTCAGTGTCGTGACGATTCTGGTGGTCATCTTCGTGGTGGCCAACCTCATCATCGACCTGCTCTACGCCCTGCTCGACCCGAGGATCCGATATGCCTGACACCCACAACCGTAACCAGCGCTGGGTCGCCGACGTCGTCACCGAGGACGTCCTCACCCGCGACCAGCTCCTTCCCGAGGACGCCCCCGCAGGCTTCTGGGGCACCGCCTGGCGCAACCTGCGCCGCCGTCCGATGTTCTGGGTCTCGACGGTGATCATCCTCGCCGTCCTGCTCGTCACCGTGTTCCCCGGTCTGTTCACGTCCACCGACCCCACCGCCGCGACGCTGGAGGACTCCCTCGAGCCCGCCCGCGACGGCCACCCCTTCGGCTTCACCCAGCAGGGCTACGACGTCTTCGCCCGCACCATCTACGGTGCCCAGGCATCCGTGGTCACCGGCCTGGTGACCACCCTCGTCGTCGCGATCCTGGGCGTGGTGGTCGGCGCCCTCGCCGGCTACTTCGGCGGCTGGATCGACGCCGTCCTCTCCCGTCTGACCGACATCTTCTTCGCCGTGCCGCTGCTGCTCGCCGCGATCGTGCTCATGCAGCTCTTCGACGTGCGCAACGTGTGGACCGTCGTGCTCGTGCTCTCCGCGTTCGGCTGGCCGCAGATGGCGCGCATGGTCCGTGGCGCGGTGCTGCAGGCCAAGAACAACGAGTATGTCCAGGCGTCCCGCGCCCTCGGGCTGACCCGCGGCAGGATTCTCATCCGACATATCCTGCCGAACTGCCTCGCCCCGATCATCGTCATGATGACGACCAACCTCGGCATTTACATCGTCGCCGAAGCGACACTGTCCTACCTCGGTGTCGGCCTGCCGCCGGACACCGTGTCGTGGGGCAACGACATCTCCACCGCACAGGACGTCCTGCGGCTCTCGCCGGAGATCCTCTTCTACCCGGCCGGTGCGCTCGCGATCACCGTCCTGGGATTCATCCTGCTGGGCGACACCCTCAAGGACGCCCTCGACCCGAAGGAGCGCACCCGATGACCGACGCACCCCTGCTCTCCATGCGCGGTGTCGACATCGCCTTCGGCACGCAGAAAGCCCCGAAACCCACCGTCTTCGGCATCGACCTGGACATCTGGCCCGGTGAGACCGTCGCCATCGTCGGCGAGTCCGGCTCCGGCAAGTCCACTACCGCCATGAGCATCATGGGCCTGCTGCCCGGCGAAGGACACGTCACCGACGGCGCCATCACCTTCAAGGGCGAAGACATCACCCACGCTTCATCGAAGCGGTTCACCGGACTGCGCGGCGACAGCATCGGCCTGGTCCCCCAGGACCCGATGAGCAACCTCAATCCGGTCTGGACCATCGGCCACCACGTCAAGGAAGCGCTGAAGGCCAACGGCATCGCCACCGGGTCCGCAGCACACAAACGTGCCGTCGAACTGCTGGAGGAAGCAGGGCTCTCGGACGCTGACCACCGCATCAGCCAGTACCCGCACCAGTACTCCGGCGGTATGCGTCAGCGTGCGCTGATCGCCTGCGGGCTTGCCGCGCGTCCGGACCTGTTGATCGCTGATGAGCCGACCTCAGCGCTGGACGTCACCGTCCAGCGCCAGATCCTCGACCACCTGCAGAGCCTGACCGAGGAACTGGGCACCGCCGTCCTGCTGATCACCCACGATCTCGGACTCGCCGCCGAACGCGCCGACCGCATCGTGGTGATGAGCCAGGGACATGTCGTGGAATCCGGACCTGCGCTCGAAATCCTCCAGGACCCCCACCACCCGTACACCCGCAAGCTTGTCGCCGCTGCCCCCTCCATCGGCGCGAGGCGCAGCGACGTCCAGGTGACGGAACCGGCAGACACCGATACCGGCGAGGCATCCGACAGTTCCGCACCCTCTTCCGACAACCCGCTGATCACCGTCGAGAACCTGACCAAGGTCTTCCAGGTCCCCGGCGACAAGCCGTGGCGAAAGGAGGATTTCACCGCAGCAGACGACATCAGTTTCTTCCTGCGCCGCGGGCGGACGCTGGCGCTGGTCGGCGAGTCCGGCTCCGGCAAGTCGACCGTCGCGCAGATGGTGCTCGGTCTTCTGGAACCCACGTCCGGAAAAGTCACTTTCGACGGGACCGACGTCACCGACCTGGACCGGAAGGAGGAACTCGCCTTCCGCCGCCGGGTCCAGCCGGTGTTCCAGAATCCCTACGGCTCGGTGGACCCGATGTACTCGGTGTTCAATACGATCGCCGAACCGTTGAAGATCCACGGCGTCGGGTCGAAAAACGACCGTGAGAAGCGCGTCCGAGAACTACTGGACGTGGTCGCCATGCCGCAGTCGATGATGTCACGCTTCCCCGGAGAGCTCTCCGGGGGGCAGCGCCAGCGTGTGGCGATCGCCCGTGCCCTGGCGCTGGGCCCGGACGCACTCATCCTCGACGAAGCGGTCAGCGCGCTCGACGTGCTGGTGCAGTCCCAGGTCCTGGACCTACTGAACCAGCTGCAACGGGACATGGACCTGACGTACCTGTTCATCACCCACGACCTCGCGGTGGTCAAGCAGATCGCCGACGAAACCCTGGTGATGCAGCACGGGCGGATCGTGGAGCGTGGCGAAACCGACGACCTCTTCGATAACCCGGAGCAGGAGTACACGCGCCGACTGCTCGATTCCATCCCCGGCGGGACGATTCCCCTGCACCAGGGGTAGACCGGCAAGCATGCCCGGTCCCTCTCCTGAGACCCCGGGGCATTGGTGGTTTTCGCGCCTTCAGACCACCAACGCCCCGGGGTCTCAGCACGCCAGGGCCCGGCCATCCCTCCGGACACGGGTCCAGACCACCGCGAGAGCAGTCAATCCCAGGGCAGGAACAGCGCCCAGGAGCAGGAACACGTACTCAAGCCCCTCACCCTGTGACGCCCCGGCCGGCTGGCGGTTCCTCCCGTTCATTGTCGTAGACCACCCAGATTCCCCACGCGAGGACTCCCCGCACCGGAATGCCGAACAGAGCGCGGAAACCGAGGATGAACACGAGTTCTTCGGGGAGTATAGGGGCGACGTTCCCAACCCTGAGATGAGCCGTCCGGCCCGATTTACCCGGCACCACCTATGTCGCCAGATCAGAAGAGGTGACGGAGAAAGGTCTCCGGCTCACCGAGGAACCGGCGCCAGTTCTGCACGAGAGTCAGGTCGTCATAGTCTTTCCGGTGAATCCCGCTGTCGTCCAGTTCGAGAATGTCTGCCCCCGGTGCCGAGGCAAGAAGGGGCGAATGGGTGGACAGGATGACCTGCGAGCCACGCTCAACGAGTTGTGCAATCTGAGCCAGCAGCAGCAGGCAACCGTTGAACGACAGGGCTGACTCGGCCTCGTCGAAAATCCAGAGCCCCCTGATACCTGCCCTATCAGTGAAGAACTCGATGAACGATTCTCCGTGGCTCTGGAAATTGTGGCGACCCACACTGCCGATTCCATCCAGGTAGGCAAAGTGGCTGTGCATGGTCTCGGCACGGAGGAACACGCCTTTCCTCGAGGCACCTCCGGCACGGATCAGCTTCAGGTTGTCCGCGAGGCCGGATTCTGTCCGCTGGGTCGAGTGCATCGCGTTGCGCGTGCCACCCTCCGGGTTGAGCCCGTATGCCTCCGCGATCGCCTCGACGAGCGTCGACTTCCCTGATCCGTTCTCGCCGACCAGCACGGCTAGTCGCGACAGGTCGATACCGTTGTCAAGCACGTCTTTAACAGCGGGGACCGTGGCGGGCCAGGCGCTGCGGTCCGCCGGATAGACGGCCAGTTCCTCGACCCTGCGTACCGGAAGTGGAGACGGATAGGGCATGGGGCCAGTGTATCGCCCCCACCCCCGGGCGTCCCGGCATCAAATGAGGTACCGGACGACGCCGGGGGTGACGGCGGACACTCACGCCGACCACCGTTTCCGAAACAGAACCATCACCCCGGACGCCGATGGCATAGTGGACGCTGAAAGCATGTGTCAGCAGTCACAGTACAGTCGCAGCGCCGCCTGGGGCCGCTGACACGGTTACGCACCCCGAGCACCCGAGCCTCTAGGAGTTCCACCCCGTGGAGAAGCACACCGTTCGCGTTCACCCTTCTGCTGAAGAGTTCCCGAAGAAGGAGCACCTGGCCTGGAAGGTCGCCGAAGTCGCGGCCGATCCGGTGGCCGTCCCGCAGGATTCCGCCGACATGGCGGTAAACCGCATCATCGACAACGCCTCGGTGGCGGTCGCGTCCGTGCTGCGCCGTCCGCCGTCGACGGCCCGCTCCCAGGCGCTGAGCCACCCGTACTCCCCCGGTTCGACGGTCTTCGGTGTTCCCGGCACGTACTCGCCGGAGTGGGCTGCCCTGGCCAACGGCACCGCCGTGCGCGAACTCGACTTCCACGACACCTTCCTGGCTGCCGAGTATTCCCACCCGGGTGACAACATCCCGCCGATCCTGGCCACCGCCCAGCACAAGGGACTGTCCGGCGCCGAGCTCGTCCGGGGCATCGTCACCGGCTACGAGATCCAGGTCGACCTGGTCAAGGGCATCTGCCTGCACGAGCACAAGATCGACCACGTCGCTCACCTCGGCCCGTCGGTCGCTGCCGGCATCGGCACGCTGCTCAAGCTCGACACCGAGACCATCTACCAGGCCATCGGCCAGGCGCTGCACACCACGACCGCCACCCGTCAGTCCCGGAAGGGCCTGATCAGCTCCTGGAAGGCATTCGCACCGGCCTTCGCCGGCAAGATGGCCATCGAGTCGGTCGACCGTGCGATGCGCGGCGAGGGTGCACCGTCCCCGATCTGGGAAGGCGAGGACGGGGTCATCGCCTGGATGCTGGACGGCAAGGACGCCAACTACACGGTGCCCCTGCCCGCCCCCGGAGAGGAGAAGCGCGGCATCCTGGACACCTACACCAAGGAGCACTCCGCGGAGTACCAGTCCCAGGCCCCGATCGACCTGGCACGGCGTATGGGCCAGCAGCTCCGCGACCAGGGACAGGACCTGTCGCAGATCGAGTCCATCGTCCTGCACACCAGCCACCACACCCACTACGTCATCGGCACCGGTGCGAACGACCCGCAGAAGTTCGACCCGGACGCCTCCCGGGAGACGCTCGACCACTCCGTGATGTACATCTTCGCCGTCGCCCTCCAGGACGGTGAGTGGCACCACGAGCGCAGCTACTCCCCGGAACGGGCGCACCGTGGCGAGACCATCGAGCTGTGGAACAAGATCAGCACCGTCGAGGACCCGGAGTGGACCCGCCGCTACCACTCCACCGACCCGAATGAGAAGGCTTTCGGCGCGCGTGCCGTCATCACCCTCACCGACGGGACGGTCCTGGAGGACGAGCTGGCCGTCGCCGACGCCCACCCGCTGGGAGCGCATCCCTTCACCCGTGAGCAGTACATCGGCAAGTTCCGCACTCTGGCCGAAGGTCTGGTCGATGACAAGGAGCAGGACCGCTTCCTCGAAGCCGCCACCAACACTCTGGAGCTCGGTGCCGGCGACCTCAACCAGCTGACCGTCACGTTCTCCCAGGATGCGCTGGCACGCGCGCCGAAGATCACCGAGGGGCTGTTCTAGATGCCCGGCCTGTTCTCAAGCAACGTCACCCCCACCGACCGTCGTACAGCGTTCCGCAAGGCATTGACGTCCGGGACGATTCAGCGGTTGCCCGGTGCTTTTTCACCCCTGGTGGCCCGGGCCATCCAGGAAGCCGGACTGGACGGCGTCTACGTCTCAGGTGCAGTCGTCGCAGCGGACCTTGCACTTCCGGACATCGGACTGACCACTCTCACCGAGGTGGCGGGACGCTCCCGGCAGATCGCCCGCGCCACGGACCTGCCCGTCCTGGTCGACGCAGACACCGGGTTCGGTGAACCCATGTCCGCTGCCCGGACGGTCAGCGAGCTGGAAGACGCCGGTGTTGCGGGGTGCCACCTCGAAGACCAGGTCAACCCGAAGCGGTGCGGCCATCTCGACGGCAAGGAGGTCGTCCCGACCGAGTTGATGCTGCGCAGGATCACTGCCGCCGTCAACGAACGTCGCGACGATTCTTTCGTGATCTGTGCCCGTACCGACGCTGCCGCAGTCGAAGGCATCGACTCCGCCATCGAACGGGCGAAGGCCTACGCCGATGCCGGGGCCGACCTGATCTTCACCGAGGCACTGCACACCCCTGCGGACTTCGAGAAGTTCCGTGCAGCGGTCGACACTCCCCTGCTGGCGAATATGACCGAGTTCGGGAAAACCGAGCTGCTCAGCGCGAGCACGCTGCAGGACATCGGCTACAACGCGGTGATCTACCCCGTGACCACCCTGCGGATCGCGATGGGTCAGGTCGAGGCAGCGCTGAGCGACATCGCCGAGACCGGCACCCAGACCGGTTGGATCGACCGCATGCAGCACCGTTCCCGATTGTATGAACTGCTGCGTTACAGCGAGTACAACGCCTTCGACACAGATGTCTTCACCTACACCAGACCGGACGACAACTAGCTCCGACCGGCACCACCACCCGACACCACCACACGGTTGTCACCACCAACTGAAAGGACTTTCCTGATGAGCGAGAACAACACAGAGATCCGCAAGGGCCTCAACGGCGTCGTCGTCGACTACACTGCCGTGTCCAAGGTCAACCCGGAGACCAACTCCCTGACCTACCGCGGTTACCCCGTTCAGGAGCTTGTGGAGCACTGCAGCTTCGAGGATGTCGCCTACCTGCTCTGGAACGGCGAACTGCCCACCTGGCGCGAGTTCCAGGAGTTCGGCCAGCGCGAGCGTGCGCTGCGCCCGGTCACCCGTGGACTACTGGATCTGATCGCCTCGTTACCCAAGACCGCCCACCCGATGGACGTGGTCCGCACGGCCGTGAGCTGGCTGGGCACCCAGGACGTCACCAACGAGGACAACGGCTCGGACACGGTGCGCCGGACGGGACTGAGCCTGCTGGCCAAGCTGCCGGCGATCATCGCCTACGACATGCGTCGTCGGCACAACCTGGAGTTCATCCCGCCGTCACGCACCCGGGACATCGCATCGAACTTCCTGTACATGTGTTTCGGTGACGGACCGGACTCACCCGCGAACAACATGGACGACGTCAAGGCGTTCGACCAGTCGCTGATCCTGTACGCGGAGCATTCGTTCAACGCCTCCACGTTCACCGGTCGCGTAATCACCTCGACGACGTCAGACGTCTACTCGGCGGTCACCGGTGCCATCGGTGCGCTGAAGGGTGCGTTGCACGGCGGCGCCAATGAGGCCGTGATGCACAACTTCCTCGAGGTCGATGATCCCGCCAAGGCCGAACAATGGGTCCTGGACAAGGCCGACAACAAGCAGAAGATCATGGGCTTCGGCCACCGTGTGTACAAGAAGGGCGATTCGCGGGTTCCGTCGATGGAGAAGGCGATGCGCCGCACCGCCGCCAACCACGACGGTGACAAGTGGGTCCAGATGTACGACAACATGCAGGCTGCGATGGAAAAGCGTACCGGCATCCTGCCGAACCTGGACTTCCCCGCCGGCCCGACGTACTACATGCTCGGTATCGACATCCCCTTCTTCACACCGATCTTCGTGATGGCCCGCGTTGTCGGATGGACGGCCCACATCGTAGAGCAGAACGAGTCCAATGCACTGATCCGCCCGCTCAGCGCCTACAACGGCGAAGACCAGCGGGTCGTCGAGGAGAACATCGGACGCTGACGGGTACCCGGGCTCCCCTGCACCCGTTTTCTTGCACGCACCCGTGCTGACGGTCACCACCGTCGGCACGGGTGCGTTGCCATCCGCATCCCCTTCTCGACAGTGGCGTAGATCACCAGTATTCTTTAAGGCTGGTCTGACCACACAGCTCCGATTGAACCCACCTGCACCCGGAAAGGACGCCTTACATGGCTGACCCTGCGAACCACACCGGCACCACCACACCCGCCGGCACCACGACACCACCCGCGTTCTCCAAGATCCTCGTCGCCAACCGCGGCGAAATCGCGGTGCGTGCCTTCCGCGCCGCCTACGAAACCGGGGCATCCACCGTCGCGGTCTACCCCCGCGAAGACCGCAACTCCTTCCACCGCTCCTTCGCCGATGAGGCGGTACGCATCGGCACCGAGGGTTCGCCCGTCAAGGCATACCTCAACATCGACGAGATCATCCGCGCCGCAAAGCAGACCGGGGCTGACGCCGTCTACCCCGGTTACGGCTTCCTCTCGGAGAATGCGGAACTCGCCCGCAGGTGCGCCGAGAACGGCATCACCTTCATCGGCCCATCCCCGGAGACCCTGGACCTCACCGGCGACAAGTCCGCCGCGGTCGAGGCGGCCCGCCGGGCCGGACTCCCGATCCTCGACGATTCAGCCCCTAGCGAGGACATCGACGAGCTCGTCTCCTTCGCAGAAGGACGCACCTACCCGCTGTTCGTCAAGGCTGTCGCGGGTGGCGGAGGACGCGGCATGCGCTTCGTCGGTTCCCCCGACGAACTGGCAGAGAAGGCCGCCGAGGCGTCCCGTGAGGCCGCCGCGGCTTTCGGTGACGGTCGTGTCTACATCGAACGTGCGGTGATCAACCCGCAGCACATCGAGGTGCAGATCCTCGGCGACACCCAGGGCGACATCATCCACCTCTTCGAGCGTGACTGTTCCCTTCAACGTCGTCACCAGAAGGTCGTGGAGATCGCCCCGGCCCAGCACATCTCCGAGGAACTGCGCGACCGGATCTGCGCGGACGCGGTGACGTTCTGCAAGTCGATCAACTACTACGGTGCCGGCACCGTGGAGTTCCTCGTCGACGAGAACGAGAACCACGTCTTCATCGAGATGAACCCGCGCATCCAGGTCGAGCACACGGTGACCGAGGAGGTCACCTCCATCGACCTGGTGAAGTCGCAGATGAACATCCTCGCGGGCGCGTCCCTCGAGGATCTGGGCCTGAGCCAGGACAGCGTCCAGCTGCGTGGCGCCGCCCTGCAGACCCGTATCACCACCGAGGACCCGAACAACGGTTTCCGCCCGGACACCGGCACCATCACCGCGTACCGCTCCCCGGGTGGAGCGGGTGTGCGCCTCGACGGCGCCGCGTCCCTCGGTGGCGAGATCACCGCTCACTTCGACTCGATGCTGGTGAAGATGACCTGCCGTGGTGCGGACTTCGCCCAGGCGGTCACCCGTGCCCAGCGCGCCCTCAACGAGTTCACCGTCTCCGGTGTCGCCACCAACATCGGTTTCCTGCGAGCGCTGCTGCGTGAGGACGACTTCCAGAACAAGCGCATCTCCACCTCCTTCATCGCCGACCACCCGTGGCTGCTGCAGGCCCCGCCGGCCGATGATGAGCCGGGCCGACTGCTCGACTACCTGGCCGACGTGACCGTCAACCGGCCCAACAGCGGGCGCCCGACGGACATCGTCCCGCGCCGTAAGCTGCCGGCCGTCGTCGCCCAGCGCGACGCGAAGTCCGCTGGCGAGGGCGTCATGGCGCCGCCGGTGCCGCTCGGCACCCGCGACCGGCTCCTCGAAGTTGGTCCGGCGGAGTTCGCCCGGCAGCTGCGCGCACAGAAGCCCCTGGCTGTCACGGACACCACCTTCCGTGACGCCCACCAGTCCCTGCTCGCCACCCGCGTGCGCACCACCTCCCTGGTCTCCGCGGCGGAGGCCGTCGCCCGGCTCACCCCGGAGCTGCTCTCCGTCGAGGCCTGGGGCGGTGCAACCTACGACGTCGCACTGCAGTTCCTCCACGAGGACCCGTGGGAGCGGCTGGACCAGCTACGCGAGGCGATGCCGAACACCAACATCCAGATGCTGTTGCGCGGCCGCAACACCGTCGGGTACACCCCGTACCCGGACGTGGTCTGCAGGTCCTTCGTCACCGAGGCCGCGAAGAGTGGTGTGGACATCTTCCGCATCTTCGACGCCCTCAACGACATCGACCAGATGCGCACCGCCGTCGACGCGGTCCTGGAGACGGGCACGGGTGTCGCCGAGGTTGCGATGGCCTACGCTGGTGACCTCTCGAACCCTGCCGAAGACCTCTACACCCTCGACTACTACCTGCATCTGGCCGAGCAGATCGTCGAGTCCGGCGCCCACGTCCTGGCAATCAAGGACATGGCCGGACTGCTCCGCCCGCAGGCTGCGTCCACCCTCGTGTCCGCACTCCGGTCCAACTTCGACCTGCCCGTGCACGTACACACCCACGACACCGCCGGCGGCCAGCTCGCCACCTACCTCGCCGCGGCGGACGCCGGCGCGGATGCGGTGGACGGTGCTGCCGCGTCGATGGCAGGGACCACCTCCCAGCCGTCGCTGTCCGCGATCGTCGCCGCCTTCGCCCACACCGACCGGGACACCGGCATCTCGCTGGACGCGGTGAACTCCCTGGAGCCGTACTGGGAGGCCGTCCGCTCCCTCTACAGCCCGTTCGAGTCCGGCCTCGCCGGTCCGACGGGCCGGGTCTACACCCACGAGATCCCCGGTGGTCAGCTGTCCAACCTGCGGACCCAGGCCACCGCTCTCGGCCTCGGAGACCGTTTCGAGCTCATCGAGGACGCCTACGCCGGTGTCAACAAGCTGCTCGGTCGTCCGACCAAGGTCACCCCGTCCTCCAAGGTCGTCGGCGATCTCGCGCTACACCTCGTCGGTGCCGGTGTGACGGTCGAGGAGTTCGCCGCAGACCCGCAGAAGTACGACATCCCTGCCAGTGTGATCGCCTTCCTGCGCGGTGAGTTGGGCACGCCGCCCGGTGGCTGGCCGGAGCCGCTGCGTACGAAGGCCCTAGAGGGCCGCGCATCCACCGCCTCCCGTGTCACCGAGGTCCCGGCTGAGGAGGAGGATCACCTGAACGGTGACTCCTCCGAGGAGCGCCGGGCCTCGCTGAGCCGCCTGCTGTTCCCGAAGGAGTCGGAGGGCTTCGCCGAGCACAAGCGCAACTTCGGTGACGTGTCGATCCTGTCGGACCGGCAGTTCTTCTACGGCCTCGAGGAGGGTGAGGAGACGGTGGTGCGGATCAAGGGCAACCCTCCGATGGTGGTCCGCCTGGATGCCGTCGGTGAACCCGACGAGAAGGGCATGCGCCAGGTCGTGATGAACGTCAACGGCCAGATCCGCCCGATGCGGGTGCGGGACCGGTCGGTGGAGTCGGTCACCGCAGCCGCCGAGAAGGCAGACCCGTCCCTGGCCGGTCACGTCGCCGCACCATTCGCCGGGGCCGTCACGGTCACCGCCAAGGTGGGTGACACGGTCGCTGCCGGTGATGCGGTGGCGGTGATCGAGGCGATGAAGATGGAGGCGTCAATCACCGCCCCGGTCGCCGGCAGGATCGCCCGGGTGGTGATGAGCCAACCAACGAAGGTTGAAGGCGGCGACCTCCTCGCCGTCGTGGAGTAAGCAGTCGTGGAGTAAGCAGTCGTGGAGTAGCGAGACCGCTGCTGGAGTTCACAGCATTCCCCTGAAAGGTCTCCTCCGAAATAGTTCTAGCCCCGTGCACGCATCCTCACCGGATGTGTGCACGGGGCTAGAACTATTTCCACCGCTGGGCAGTCGGTGTCGCCGGCAGTGTCCGCAGCGTCGGCGCCTGGCCCACACCTTTGAAGGCGACACGCTCTAGACGACAGGCCCTCTGGACCCGTCCACGACCCGTTTCATCACCATGGTGGAGTTCAACCGCTCCACCCCTGGCAAAGTGCCGAGCACGGAATCGTAGAGTTCCTGGTAGCCGGCCATATCGCGGGTCAGTGTCCGCAGGATATAGTCCGTCTCCCCGAAGAGCCGCTCTGCCGAGACGATGGCCGGCTCTGCTTCGACAGCGTCCTCAAACGCGGCGACGGTGGCCTGGTCAGTTCTGCCCATGGTCACCATGACCAGCGCCTCGAAGGTGAGACCGAGCGCCTCGGGATCCACCGCGGCATGGTACCCGCGGATCACCCCCGTGTTCTCGAGATCACGGAGCCGACGGTGACATGTCGACACACTCAACCGCGCCTGGTCGGCAAGGTCCGTGACGCTCATCCGTCCATCCTCCTGGAGCAGTGATACTATTTTCCGGTCAATCGCATCCATGGAAGATATCTTCCCACACATGCCCGGATAGACGCCGAAACTTCGAAACACATTCCCCACTACCTGCAATAAGCTTTCATGTTATGGAAGCTACTCTGGTCCTGCAGTTCGCAGTCACGGCCGCACTACTGACTCTGGTCCCCGGCGCGGACTGGGCCTACGTCATCAGCACAGGCACCCGCAGCCGGTCCGTCGTCCCTCCCGTTCTCGGACTCGCCAGCGGATACGTCGTGCTCGTCGCCGCCGTCGCAGTGGGCGTCGGCGCCCTGGTCTCGTCGCACCCGGACGTCCTCACGGTGGTGACGCTCGTCGGCGCCTGTTACATCACATACCTGGGGGTGAGCACCCTGCGAAACCTGCGGGGCGCCGACGGGACCCTACTCCTCACCGACGAGGGATCACCCGCGGACGGCAACGACGGACTGCGCCTTTACCTGCGGGGTATGGGTGTCAGCGGCATCAACCCGAAAGCGATGCTGATGCTGCTCGTCCTCCTGCCGCAGTACCTGACCCCCGACGGATGGAGCTCAACCGCCCAGACCGGACTCCTCGGCAGCATCTTCATCCTCGAGGTCGTCGTAATCTACTTCGGTGTCGCTCTTTTCGCCCGGTCACTGCTGCTGGGTCGGCCTCGACTGAACACCGCAGTGACAGGGGTCTCCGGAGTCCTCCTGACCGGGTTCGGGATCTGGCTGCTCCTGGATGTTCTCGCGTTCTAGAGGATGTCGTCCGGCCGGTAGAACGCGGCCTCCGGGTGGGCGGAGACCAGCGCGTTGATCCGGGCAAGGACCCGGTCGACCTGGTCTTCGGCCGCACCGATGAACGCGTGACGGTCGGCGAGCGCATTGCTCAGCGCGTCTTCGTCGAGCGGAAGCCGCTCATCGGCCGCCAGACGCTGGACGAGGTCCTGGTCCGCACCGTTCTCCCGCATATTGAGCGCCACGGCAACCGCGTTCTCCTTGATGACCTCGTGTGCCGTCTCCCGTCCCACTCCGGCGCGGACCGCCGCCATGAGGATACGGGTGGTGGCGAGGAACGGGAGGTAGCGTTCAAGCTCCCGGTCGATCATCGCCGGGAACGCGCCGAACTCGTCGAGGACGGTGAGGAACGTCTCACACATGCCGTCGAAGGCGAAGAACGCGTCGGGGAGAGCGACACGGCGCACCACCGAGCAGAAGACGTCACCCTCATTCCACTGTGATCCGGCGAGGTCAGAGGCCATGGTCATGTAACCGCGCAGGATGATCTGCATGCCCCCGACACGCTCGCAGGACCGCGCGTTCATCTTGTGCGGCATAGCGGACGAGCCGACCTGCCCCTCCTTGAACCCCTCGGTCACGGTCTCGTTCCCCGCCATCAGGCGGATGGTCATCGACAATGATGACATCGCCGCACCCAGTTCCACCAGAGCAGAGAGGGCATCGAAGTCGAGTGAGCGCGGGTAAACCTGTCCGACGGAGTCGAATATTCTGGCGAAGCCGAGTTCATCGGCGATGATCTGCTCGAGGGCGGCCAACTTCTTCGCGTCACCCCCCAGCAGGTCGAGCATGTCCTGGCTGGTGCCCATCGGCCCCTTGATCCCTCGCAGCGGGTAACGGTCCAGCAGGTTTTCGATACGCTCGATCCCCACCATGAGTTCATCCGCCGCGGAAGCAAAACGCTTGCCCAGGGTCGTCGCCTGTGCCGCGACGTTGTGCGACCGTCCTGCCATCACCAGGGACTTGTACTCCGCGGCATGGCGCCCGATCTGGGCGAGGACGGCGACGGCCTTGTCACGGGCGATGGTCAGCGACCGGTGGATCTGCAGCTGCTCCACGTTCTCGGTCAGATCCCGGCTGGTCATCCCTTTGTGGATGTCCTCGTGGCCCGCCAGCGCATTGAACTCCTCGATGCGCGCCTTCACGTCATGCCGGGTGACCTTTTCACGCTCCGCGATCGAGTCGAGGTCGATGGTGTCGATGACACGCTCGTAGTCGGCGATCGCCACACCGGCGATATCGATGCCCAGGTTCTTCTGCGCCTTCATCACCGCGATCCACAGGCGGCGCTCCATGAGGATCTTGTCCTCAGGGCTCCAGATAGCAGTGAGTTCAGCGGAGGCGTAGCGGTTCGCCAGGACATTCGAGATTTTCTTTTTGTCAGCCACGGCAACCAGTATCCCATAACCAATTGCCACAGTGACTACTGTGCAAGGCTGGTGCCCGGCCCTGGTAGTCACGACTGGTTCGCGATCATCGGTGACCGCGTCGAGGACCTCGAACGATTCAGCACGCGCTGGCAGGGAAAGCCACGCTATCCTAACTCCATGAAACTTCTTCGCGCAGTCGGCGCGGTCCTGGTGCCGGCGGTCGCCGTCGGCTTGTCCCTCAGCTCCTGCTCCTCTGGATCCGGAGACGACACCGCGTCCGATTCACCGGATTCAGCAACCACGTCACAGGCGTTTCCGCTGACCGTGAACCACCATCGCGGATCCACCGAGATCCCCGAAGCGCCCCAACGCATCATCGCCCTCGACAACGCATTCCTTGACTACGCGGTGGACCTGGGCGGCACCGTCGTCGGCGTCTCCGATATCGGCGCCGAACTGGTCCCGACCTACCTTGACGACGACCAGGCAGAACGCGCCGCGGATGTCGAATCTGTGGGGAACATCGCGGAACCGCAGCTGGAGAAGATCGCGGCTCTGCAACCTGATCTGATCCTGTCCTCCGACGTGCGGCACAAGCAGTACTACGACCAGCTCACGGAGATCGCCCCCACCGTGTTCAGCGAAGACACCGGGGACACCTGGCAGGAGAACTACCTGTTGACCGGCGAGGCGCTGGGGAAGAAAGAGCAGGCCGAAGGCCGACTCACCGCGATCCGCGACCGCGCCGGCCGCATCGGCGACCGGATTCGGGACGAGGGCCCGGACGATGTACCGGATGTCAGCGTCGTACGGATCAAGGACGAGAATACGATCAGGCTGTACGGAGAAGACACGTTCTCTGGTTCTGTGCTCGCGATGGCAGGTCTGCCGCGTCCCAAGAACCAGGAGTCCGGGTACCCGGGGCAGGATTTCGGAATGTATGTGGTTTCCCGGGAAAATCTCGACGAGGCGGATGCTGACCTGATCCTTGTGTCTGTTCCCGAAGAAGGCACCGCCAAGGCGAAAGAGTGGGCCGCCATCTCGGACGCCGTGCTCGGCACCGCGACATGGACCGCCTTCGACGGACGCAAGGTCGACGTGGACGAAGGGACCTGGATGACCTCGGTCAGCCCGATCGGGGCAGATCACATCCTCACCGATGTGGCTGAAATCTTCGACGTCGACGGTGAGTGACTTTCCTCGGGATCACTCCCCGTATCAGTCCCGGATGAAACCGTCATACTCGCTGACTCGGGTGACCGCTTCACCGTTACGCAACACGATCTGAAGGCCGTGCTCCGGTTCCCAGTCACACTCGTTCTCGGTGATGATGAACCATTCGTCAGTCTCGTCGTCCAACTCGACGGTCGCCGAGGCCCCGAGGGTCACGAAGTTCCAGACGTCAGCCGGCTCGGTGATCTCCGGAATACCGTAGTCCTCGCGCTCCTCGGCAGAGAACTCTTCCGTTGCCTCCCGGTAGTAGGCGAAGACCTGGGAGGTGGCGGCCTTGAGTGCCGACTCTGGCAGAGACCGGTAGTTCGACAGACACGTCGCGACCTCGTCAATGTCGACGTCCTCGTCGTCGTGGATGACGGTGAACTCCACGTCATCGCCCACCACGTCAACGCTCAGCGTCGCCGTCCACTCGTCGTCACTGTCACTGAACTGGCCGTGTCCCGGAATCTCGATCGTCATGCCGCAACCCTAACGTGCCTCAGCGCCCCGCCTGACACACCGGGCACCAGTAGATCTTGCGTGCGGCCATCTCCCCCAGCTCAACGGGAGTCCCACACACCAGGCAGGGAAGTCCGGCACGTCGGTACACGTACACTTCACCGCCGTGGTCATCCTTACGTGGATCGCGTCCCATCGCTTCGGGAGTGTGCTCGTCACGGACCGTATCAATCCGACCGTGTTCCAGGCCGTAGTCCATGAGCACGACCATGTCGTCCCAGATGTCCCCCAGCTCTCCCTCCGTCAGCGACGTTCCCGGAAGGTTCGGGGTGATACCGGCGCGGAACAGTGCCTCGGTGCGGTAGATGCTGCCGACGCCGGCGTACATCGACTGGTCCATCAACAACGCGCCGATCGGCTTCGATGACCGGCGGGTCCGGGTGAATGCCCGCTCCCGTTTCTCCTCGTTGAGAATCCCGTCCTCCGACGGTCCGCCGACGGGACGCAGGGGGTCGACGCCCAGCTTCCCCAACGCCGTGTCCTCCTCGGACGGGCCGATGACGACACACCGCTGCGGTCCGCGTAGATCGGCTGCGACGTCTCCGTTGTCGATCCGGAGACGCACCTGACCACGGGGTTCCGCGAACGGCTCCAGCGTGAACGTACCGATGAGACCGAGATGGATGTGGATGATCCGTGCGTCCGGCGCGGTTGCGTCACCGAAGTGCAGGAAGAGGTGCTTTCCCCAGGCTTCGGCGCCGGCGAAGTCCCGGCCGTCCAGCGACGCGGCCTCGGTTGCGAAGCGTCCCTGCGGCGACGAAACCTTGACCGGTGCCCCGGCGAACTGTGTGTTCAGCTCACGGGCGAGGCGATGGATCACATGACCTTCAGGCATCAGCGCTCATCCGGGTCAGTACCACGAATCCTGTCGACCTGTCGGTCCACGAGATCCAGGAGAAGCTGCGGTTCTTCGACACCACTGGCGTTGATCCTGAACACCACATCATCGACTCGACCCACGACGACTGACGCCGGGTTGTCGCCGCTCGGGGAATCGGAATCGTTGACCACGGTGATCACATGGACATCCTCCGCCCCGAGAACGTCAGCATCAGAGACTTCGGTCTGGTAGTTCACCGCAGGACTGTCCGGGTCCATCTCGGAACTCTGTGTGAAAGACGCACATTCAGAAAGGTCATCCGGCAGCGCCATACCGGTGTTCTCCGGGTCGGTGGAGATCATCGCATTGATCACGCCGGGATCGTTCTCATCCTGTGGCAAGAACTCGACTGCAGCGGCGGTGTCAGGATTGTCCTGAAGTGTCGCGAGAATACTCACTGCGCGAGGAGCCAGTGAACCACACTGTTCCGGCTCAGTTCTGGTCGACCCTGCAATGTTCCGGAGCTCATCGGCGGTAGCCTCTTCCCCGTCTTCGAGGACATCGGCGACATTGTTCCACTCGTAGCCGGCGGGGGTGTCAGAGTCCGTCAGGATCATGTCGGCCGGATCATCCGACACCGCACTACCGGACGTGTCACCACTGCTTTCACTGCTCGTGGCACCTTCCGAGTCTGCATCGTCCGAGGAGCAGGCTGCCACTCCAAGAAGAAGCCCTGCAGCAGTGAGCGCGGCACATGTACGGCGGAGAGTCTTGTCAGTCATTCATCCAGCCTATCCGGTTCAGCGTCCCGGAATCGCGATGCGCCCCTCGACCGCTGCCAGGCCAATGTCCGTACGGAAGTGGCCACCCGGCAACGAGATCTTGTCCAGCTCGTCGTAGGCGGCGGCGCGGGCGTCGTCCAGCGTCGCACCCTTACCGATCACATTGAGCACGCGTCCGCCGGCAGACACCAGCACCCCGTCCTTCTCCGCGACGCCTGCAGCACGGATTCCGCGGGCTTCATCCCCGGCGGCAACACCGGAGATCTCCACCCCGGTGACCGGAGACGCCGGGTAGTTCTCTGCGGCGAGCACAACCGTGACCGCATACCCGTCCTGCCATTCGAGCGGCGGGAGCTCATCCAACGTCCCGGTGGCCACCGCGTTGAGCACCCCACCCAGCGGGGTGGTCAGGAGATCCAGGACGGCCTGCGTCTCCGGGTCTCCGAAACGACAGTTGAACTCCACGACGGCAGGACCGTCCGCACCCCAGGCCAGCCCCGCGTACAACAGACCGGAGAACGGGCAGCCTTCCTTCACCATCTGGGCAGCAACCGGGGCAACCACGTCATCGACGATGGTCTGCACACCGTTTTCCGGCAACCACGGCAACGGGGTGTAAGCACCCATGCCTCCGGTGTTCGGGCCCTCGTCATTGTCGCCGACACGCTTGTGGTCCTGGGCGGGGAGCAACGGAACCACGGTTTCGCCATCCACCAGGCAGAACAGTGAGACTTCGGGGCCGTCAAGGAAGCTCTCCAGCAGGACCGGATTCCCGGCGGCATGGACGTAGTGGACGTGCTCGAGAGCTGCGTCGCGCTCCGGAGTGACGACAACCCCTTTGCCGCCGGCCAGACCGTCGTCCTTGACGACCCAGGTAGGACCGAACCGGTCGATGGCCGCAGCAATGTCGTCCTCCGTGGCACCAGGAAGAATCGACTCGGCATGGGCGGTCTTCACCCCCGCAGACGCCATGATCTCCTTGGCGAAGGCCTTGGACCCCTCGATCCGCGCCGCGGAGGCCGACGGCCCGAATACGGCCACACCTGCGTCACGGAGCGCATCCGCCACCCCGGCAACCAGGGGGATCTCTGGCCCGATGACGACCAGATCGGCCGACAGATCCCGGGCGAGGGCGACGACAGCGTCTGCGTCGTCCCCCTTGATCCCGGGGTGAAGGGTGGCGACCCCGGCGAGACCGGGGTTACCGGGTGCGACGTGCACCTCACTGACCTCGGGATCAGTGGACAGTGAGTAGGCCAGGGCGTGTTCGCGGGCTCCATTGCCGATGACGAGTGTGCGCATGGCTGACCAGTTTAGCCGCTACCATCGACAGCATGGCTTCCGTATTCAGCAGCATCATCTCCGGCGATCTCCCGGGCCGTTTCGTCTACCGGGACGACACCGTCGCCGCCTTCCTCACCATCGAACCTGTGGCCTACGGCCACACGCTGGTCGTGCCGGTGGAGGAGGTCGACAAATGGACCGACCTGGACCCCTCTCTGTGGGCACACCTCAATGAGATCGCCCAGCATGTCGGCGCAGCGATCGTGGAGGAGTTCGACGTTCCCCGCGCCGGTTATCTGATCGCCGGTTTCGAGGTTCCGCACGCCCACATCCATGTCTTCCCTGCCTCGGACATGTCGGGGTACGACCTGTCGAACGCACTCGGCATGAACGACACCGACCCGGAGAAGATGGACGAGGCCGCCGAAAAGATCCGTTCGGGCCTGCGGTCCCGGGGAGTCGACGTTAGCAGCAGCTGATGGAGCAAGAGATCGAATCCATCGCCAAGGCGATCGCCGAGGCAGAGTCTGAGGCACAGCAGGTGCAGCAGGAACAGTTCCAGGAAGCCCCCGGAAAGATGATCCTCAACCAGCTGTCGCAGTTCACCGACGGTGTGCGCAACACCCTGGAGTTTCCGTCGCGCCTGCTTCCTCGGACGCCGCAGCTGCCGGGTGGAACGACCACGCTGCCGATCGGCGCCCGTCAGTACACCGTCGGCTTCGTCGACGATCTGTGGCACGCACGCCCCACCGAGGAACGGCCGTACCCGGTGGTGCTGTTGCATGGAACGATCTCCTCGAAGAATGCGTGGCAGAACCTCGTCGTCTCCCTCCGGGACAAAGGGTGGGTGGTGTTCGCCCCGGACTACGGCATCCACGGCACGCAGGACGTCCTGACTTCGGCGCGGGACATTGCCGCCTACCTTGACCAGGTGCTCGCTGCCACCGGGGCAGAGAAAATCGACATCGTGGGGCACTCCCAGGGCGGACTGCTCGCGCGGTACTGGATCAATGAGATGGGTGGCGCGGACAAGGTCCATCACCTGGTCTCACTGTCCGCCCCGCACCATGGGACGACGGTCCGGGGGCTGCTCGCGTCAGTGATCACGGCCAGCGAGACGACAGTGCGCGTGGCGGAGGCGGTCGTCAGCAAGATGATGGGTCCGGCCGGCATGCAGCAGGTCGTGGGGTCCCCCCTGATCGAGACGATGACGACCGGGCCTGAGACCCGACCAGGCATCCGGTATTCCTGCCTGGCGACGCGCAATGACACTACCGTCGTCCCGTTCGAGACCACGTTCCTGGAGCCGGATTCGGGGGACGGCCCCGGTGGCCCGGCACGGGTGTGGAACGCCTTTCTGCAGGATCACGGGGTGAGCCGGGTGCGTCACGATGAGATGCCTGCTCATCCGGAAGTGCAGGATCTTGTGGTGAAGATCCTCGAGGAAGGGTTGCGGGATTGAGCGTCACTTCGCGGTAGCGCTCCCGCACCCCCGGCTTATGTTGGTCTGACACCCCTCTGACCGACGCAAGTGTGGGGTCTCAGGACGCGAAGCACTCCTCGGCGGTCCGCAACGTCGCAAAGCTTCCTCACCCACCCTTGCTTACTCGGTAAGTTACCGAGTAACGTTCTAAATACTTACCGAGTAAGCAACACCTTCTCAGCCGAGGAAGACACCATGTCCATCAAGTTCGCCCTGCTCAGCCTTTTAGCCGAGCAACCCAGGAGTGTCGGGAAGTTGAAGTCCGACTTCGAGACCCGCACGCGGGACACCTGGCCCGTCAACGTCGGACAGGTCTATCAGACGATCCAACGCCTCGCGCGGGACGGACTCATCGAAGTGACTGGCTCCGACACCGGCGCATCAGGACGGCACACCGAGATCTACGCCGTCACCGACGCCGGCCGCTCCGAACTCACCACCTGGTGGCATTCCCCCGTCCTGCCACCCCCCAACGACCGGGATGACCTGGTGATCAAGACTGCCATGGCAGCGTCTACGACTGGAGGACTACCGGACGGCATGGACTTCGCGTCGGTGCTGCACAACCAGCGGCTGGCTGTCCTTGACGAACTGCGGGCACTCACCAGGAAGAAATCAGAAGTCCCTCCGTCCACTGCGGCCGACAGGCTGCAGCTCGAGCGCCGGATCTTCGATCTCGAATCCCAGGTCCGCTGGCTCGACCAGATAGAAGCTCTGCCACCTGCCACAGAAACCGAGGAGAACTGAGACCATGACACGCCCCAACAACACCTCGCCCCTGTCTCCCCGGCGCCTGTCCGGCAACGAGTCCGAGGATGCGACAACGTCCGCCGCAGCTCTGCACCTCGACCAAGTCAGCAGGATCCACCAGGACGGCCCGACCACAGTGACCGCACTCGACCGCGTTACGCTGACCATCGAGCCTGGTGAGCTGGTTGCGGTGATGGGCCCGTCGGGGTCCGGAAAATCGACGTTGCTCAACGTTGCCGGCACGCTGGACACCGCCAGCGATGGCCGCGTCCTCGTCGCCGGGGTGGATGTCTCGCACCTCTCCGCGCAGGCCCGCGCGGAGGTACGCCGCATCCATGTGGGCTACGTCTTCCAGGATTACAACCTGATCCCGACGCTTACGGTGGCGGAGAACGTCTCACTGCCGATGGAGCTCAACGGTACGAGGAGGAAAGACGCCCGCACCGCAGCACTCAACGCCCTGGAAGAGATTAGTCTCAGCGACCTTGCCGACCGATTCCCGTCGGAGGTCTCGGGCGGCCAACAGCAGCGCGTCGCCGTGGCACGGGCCCTTATCGGCGACAGGCACCTTTTCCTCGCCGATGAGCCCACCGGCGCCCTGGACTCGGTGACTGCCGAATCCGTGATGTCGCTGCTACGAAACCGGGTTACTGACGGCGCCGCCGGGCTGTTGGTCACCCATGAGCCCCGCTTCGCCGCGTGGGCTGACCGCACCGTGCACCTGCGCGACGGCCGGATCGTGGAGTGATCATCATGTCGAACATCTTTTCCCGACTCCGGGTCGCTCTACGTCTCGCCCGGCGCGACCTGGCCGCCCACAAGATCCGCACCGTCGTCGCCCTGCTGCTCTTCGCTCTGCCGGTGTCGCTGGTGGTAGGTTTCGCGTCAATGGTCGAGGGGTACGACAGAAGCCACGTGAACTCCTTGATCGGGCAAACGGGCCATGTCGTCCTCGAACGTGACCCCGCCACTCCATTGAACGACGAGGCCATCTCCGATCAGTTCAACGAGCTATCCGCCGCGATCGGTGATCTGGCGGACCAACTGTCGCCTGGGGTACGACAGCTCTCGGAATTCCGCCACGGCGACCGCGACGCCCAGATCGTGGTGACCAGTGCTGCAGACCCGGATACCGGGGACAGCACATTGGCCCCGGCTGGAACGGTGACACTCAACGACAGTGCCGCTTTCCTCATGGACGCCACCGAGGGAGACACGGTCAATGTCGACGGCGCCGAGCTTACTGTTCGCCTGGGCGCTGACTACCGAGGCCCGGTAGTGAATGCAGCCGACGTCCCGGTGAACTCCGGGGCTCAGGAGCTGAGCTGGTACTTCCCCGACGACTCCGCACTGGCCCAGGAGATAGTGAGCGCGCTGCACAATTCGCCCGAACGTCTCAGCACGGTGAGCATCTCCGGTCCAACCGGGTCAGGAGACTTTTCCTGGTCCCTGGCGGGTGCGGGAAGCACCGAGGTCAGTGCAGTGCTGACCGCACTCAGCGTGATTGTCCTCGGAGTACTCCTGGTCTCCGCCGTCATATCCCCTGTGTTCGCCGTGGCGGCGCGCCGTCAGCGTCGTGCAATGGGTCTGATGAGTGCCGTCGGCTCCGCACCCCGCGACCTGCGACTGGTGATGCTGGCCGAGGGACTTGCCGTGGGCCTTCTCGGGGCTGTCGCCGGACTTATCCTCTCCACCGGTGTCGCCGCGACGCTGATCTCCCTCACCTATGAGCGAGGATTCCACTGGTCATGGTCCGCCGCGATCATCACTACCTTCGTCGCCCTGGCCTGCGGGGTGACGTCTGCCCTCGTGCCCGCGGTCCGGGCCGGCAGGGAAGATCCGGTCCAGGCACTCACCGACGGTGGAAGCATGCGGATGACCGGATTCCACGCCCGCATGCTGGCCGGCCCCGTAATCCTCAGCGTCGGGGTGTCGCTCATCATCCTCGGTGGCGCCGACTGGCAGATCTTCGGCATCGCGCTGTGCGGCACCGGCCTGATCCTCAGCAGTAGCCTGACAGTCTGGTTGATGTCGCAGGCAGGACGTTACCTCCCGACCTCAGGGCGTCTCGCCGTCCGGGACAGTCTCCGCAACCACCACCGCACGGTTCCGGCCGTCGCGGCGATAGCGGGAGTGACCTTCCTCGCCACTCTCGTGCTGAGCATCCCCAGCCACTTCTCACTCTCCACTCCCTACCGCGATGACGTCGCTGTCATGTCCACCTACGAGGGTGGGAATGAGTCGCTCTACTCGGATGAGATCGACGCCGTTGCTGAGCGGATGAACGCCCGGTCACACCACACCCTTGCTGAGGTGACCGGAAGAACTCAGGACGGGGTGACCTACCAGGCAAGCCCACGGACATTCACGGACACCGCAGGGGAAAACTACTATCAGGAGTGGGTGGACATCCGTGCCACCGACGGTGGAATGTTCGCCGCATTCGACGGTGCCGAACCTGCTGCTGTCCGCGAGGCCACGGAGGCACTCTCAGATGGCAAGGCCGTCGTGTCCGACCCCTCCCTAATAGAGGACGGGAGAACCGACATCGAGCTGCGCTCTTACGACCCCTACTACGGCCCCGTGGGAGACTACGTCGAGGAGGACGACACCGCGGAGCCCCAACCGGCCGACGAGACCTTATCGGTCCCTGCCGTCGTCGTGCCGGCGCTCGCCGGCACAGGGGCGCTGGACACCGTCGCCATCAGTCCGGAGACTGCCGCGTCACTGGACCTCGACGTTCGCTACCAGGGCACCGTGTTTCTCCTCGACGCCCCGGTATCCATGGTCGAGGCGGCCCTGGCGACGACGGGGCTTTGGCCAGTGAACTCACAGTTCGTCACCATCGACACTCCTGCCGTCGACGGTGAGCGGGCCCTGATGATCATCATTCCCGTCGCACTGAGCTGGATCCTCACCCTGGGCACTGTGTTGCTCGTTATCGTGCTGGCCGCCGCTGAGTCCCGACGTGACATCGCCACCATCACAGCTGTCGGCGCCGCTCCGGGACTGTTGCGCCGGTTCTCCGCCGCACAGGCGGTCTTCATCGCCCTGCCCGGTACGGTGATCGGTGTGGTAGTCGGCCTTCTCCCGAAGGTCAGTCAGACAGCACGTGACCTGTTGCAGAACTCACTGTTCTACACCGGCTTCCTCACGCCCTCCCAGTGGCTCGCACTCGGCCTGACCGCTGTGGTCGGTCCGGTTCTGGCCTGGATTGCCGGATCTGTCATCGGTGCGGTCACTTCCCGCGACCGCTCACCGGTCCGTCGGCGCTGACACGTGCACTCCAGGTTGGTCCTGGAGCTCAGAACCAACCAGGAGTGCACGTCCCAGCAGACCAGTGCGAAAATGGGACCATGCGACAGACACGTCCACCACTCGTCGGCCGTCTCCTGGACCGGCTCCCGCAGCCAGCCTCTCCCTGGAGAGACACCGAGGACACCAGTACGACGGACGGGCACACCGGGATGCGGCCGATCGTCCTGGTGCACGGAACCGCCGGAAGCCGGGACAACTTCGAGAAGATCGTGCCCGTGCTCCGTGAAACCGGGCGCCCGGTCCTGTCCGTCTCCTACGGATACCGCGGTACCCGCGGGCTGCGCGGCTCACTCGACGAGGTCGTCGACCACCTTGCCGACATCACCGGACGTGTCGGTGCCGTCGATCTGGTCGGACATTCCCAGGGCGGACTCCTCGCGCTCGCCGCCACCGGGATCCTCGAGGACCGTACCGGTGGCAGCACCAACGACAACAACAACGCCGCCGTGGGCCACGTCATCGGCCTCGCAGCGGATTTCCGCGGGGTGGGACGACCGTGGTTCCGACCACCGGAGTCGCGAATACTTCACCGCGTCGACCAGGTTTTTCTACCCGCGCTCGCAGACCAGCTCGTCGGCTCTCCTGCGCTACGCGACGTCCTCGGGCATACTCTGCGGACGAATGTGCCGGTCACCCAGATCATCACCCGGGGAGACCGTATCGTTCCGGAGGCCCGTGCCCGCGCGCACGTTGCCCCGGACCCGTTGACCGGCCTCCCTGCCCATGCTGGCCCGGTGAAAGTGGTCACGATCCAGGACCGTCACCCGCACGCCCGGATCAGCCACGCGGTGATCCCCCATCACCGTGTCGTCGGCATACTCATCGCCGAAGCCCTGACCGCGAATGTCACCCGCCCCAGGAATCGCGACCAGAGTCACGACCGGACGTCCGTCCGTCGTCCTCAGAATCCGTAGCGTCATCAGGGGTGTCGGCCGCATCCGTCTCTGACTCAGCGGCGTCGGTGGACTCGGATTCCTCGTCCGGTTCCTCATCCTGCTCCTCGTCATCCCGCCACACCGGCAGCAGGATCCGGAAGGTCGTACCCTCGCCCAGTTCGCTCTCCACGGTGATCGTGCCGTTGTGTCGTTCGACCAGTCGCTTGACGATGGACAGGCCCAGGCCCGATCCGCCCGAGGCCCGGGACCGTGACACATCCGCCCGGTAGAACCGTTCAAAAAGGTGCGGGACATCATCGGCGGAGATGCCGTCGCCGTCATCGATGATCTCGACGGCGACCATGTCCTCGTCCGGGCGGCTCAGGCGGATCGTCACCGAGGCCTCCTCCCCGGCGTGCCGCATCGCGTTGGTCACGAGGTTGCCGACGACCTGGTGCAGGTGGGCACTGTCACCGATGGTCACCGGCACTGACCGGGTCTCATTACGCACGCTCACCGAGCGGCCCGGGAAACCGACCCGCGCGTTCTCCGCAGCGGAGAGGCACAGCTCCAACATGTCCACCGGATCCTCGCGCATCGGCCGTCCTTCGTCCATACGCACAAGAGTGAGCAGGTCCTCCACCAGCAGGCTCATTCGTCCTGCCTCGGCGGAGATCCTGTCGATGACCATGTCCGGGTTATCGGTGGCACCGGAACGGTACAGGTCGGCGTATCCGCGCACACTGGTCAGCGGAGTCCGTAGTTCGTGGGAGGCGTCGCCGATGAATCGGCGCATCGATGCCTCCGCCTCCCGTGCCTGGCGCTCCGAATCATTGACTGCGATGAACGCTCCCTGAATCTGCGCGAGCATCCGGTTCAGCGCGACCGACAGTCGTCCGACCTCTGTCTTCGGCGACCAGTTCGGGACACGCTGGTCCAGATGACCACGGGCGATCCGCCCTGCGGTCTGTTCCACCTGGTAGAGCGGCTGCAGTGCGCGCCGGACGAGGAACAGGCTGGCCGCGGTGACAGAGGCGAGGATCAACAGGCTGATGACGATGAGCATCGTCGTCATGCCGCTCATGATCTTCGACTCACCGTCCATCGGCAGGGCGAAGACCGTGACGCCCCCGTCCTCGTTGGACACTGCTGCGGCACGCCAGGGAGCAGGCGACGCCGAGTAAGCCGACGCCGGGACGGTGACCGGGCGCGTCGGCTCGGTGATCGACGAGACGTCCGGCAGGGAATCGTTGACGCTGTTGGGGCCGGTGGTCTGGCATGCGTCGCCCGGCAGGCCCCAGTACATCTTGGACGGCGGACGCTGCAGGCGCAGCTGGTCGTGGGACTGGTAGGTGTCACGGCACGGCGACTCGGTGATGCTCGTCGCCCAGGTCGCACTGTCCTGGAGCTGTTCATCGACCCGCTCGGTGAGGAACCGCTGCATCATGCCGGTCACCACGGTGCCTGACACGGCGAGCCCCAGTGCCGTGAGCACCGCGATGACCAGCACCAGAGACACCCGGAGCGGGTAGTGGGACAGAAAGACCCCCGGGTACTGTCGGCTCGCCCGGCGGGCGCCGGCTGTCATCCTGCCCGGACCTGCCATCAGCTACGCGGCAGCCTCAGGACGTACCCCACACCGCGCACGGTGTGGATCAGCCGCGGTTCCTGGGTGTCGATCTTGCGACGCAGGTATGAGACATATGATTCGACGACATTACCGTCGCCGCCGAAGTCGTACTCCCACACGGCGTCGAGGATCCGGGACTTCGGCACCACGACCTCGGAGTTGACCAGCAGGTAACGCAGCAGCTTGAACTCGGTCGGAGACAGATCCACCACCTTGCCCGCTTTGGTGACCTCGTGCATGTCGTCGTTGAGGGTGATGTCGGCGTAGGTGATCAGTGAGGAGTCGTCATCCTCGGCGGGCTGCACGCGGCGCAGGATCACCCGCAACCGGGTGATGACCTCTTCCAGGGCAAAGGGCTTGGTGACGTAGTCGTCCGCGCCGATCGTCAGACCGTGGATCCGGTCGTCCACCCCGTCCTTGGCGGTGAGGAACAGTACGGGCGCTTCATGCCCGTCCTCCCGCAGCTTGTTGAGCAGGGTGAAGCCGTCCATCCCGGGCATCATCACGTCAAGAATGAACGCGTCGGGACGGAAGGTCTTGGCGATCTCGCGGGCCGTCGCTCCGTCCGCGGCGGTCTTGACCTCGAAGTCCTGGAACTCCAGACGCGCCTTGATCAGGTCGGCGATGTTGGCCTCGTCGTCGACGACGAGGACTTTCACCGGCTGAGCAGCGTGGACACCATGCGCACTGTGTGCACC
Source organism: Corynebacterium glyciniphilum AJ 3170 (assembly GCF_000626675.1). Taxonomy (NCBI): domain Bacteria; kingdom Bacillati; phylum Actinomycetota; class Actinomycetes; order Mycobacteriales; family Corynebacteriaceae; genus Corynebacterium; species Corynebacterium glyciniphilum. Next base: position 2,870,202 of record NZ_CP006842.1, read on the forward strand.
GTGACCGGAGTTACTGGAATTGTTCGACAGAGGCACGTTCATATCTCCCTAGTCTGCCCCGGGAATCCGGGTTTTTCATGCTGGGCACATCCAGAGTACCTGTGACTTCAGTAGGCTTTCGATGATCACCACCCGACACACGCCCGCATACACGCCCGGGTAAAAGTGGCTCGACATCGTTGCCAGAGGATAGGATAGCTCCCGTGAACATTCGGAGAACACCTGCACACCACAGCGGCCCCACCCGTACCATCCGTCGTCGGGCCGCCGCCCTCGGCATCGCAGCGGTCGCAGCCATCGGCATCGGTGGGGCGGGCATCGCCCCGGCCACCGCTGCGCCGAGCATCCCCTCCCTGCCTGCGGCAGGCGACATCGCCCTGCCTGGGCCGGACGAGATCAACGACATGGTCCGCGACGGTGTCCTTGACGCGCACGACGCAGCACTGCTGCAGGCCGGCAAGGTGCCCGAGCAGTTCCGCGACGCCTACGAACAGGGCGTCCGGGACCTGGCCGACCTCGTCGCCCCCGGCGCCGTCCAGGAACGTCAGGACCAGCGGGACGCCGCCGAGCGTGCTGCCGCTGCCGCCCGCGCCGAGCGCGAGGCACGCACCGCCGCCGAACAGCGTCGCGCCAGCACCAACAACACCCCGTGCCCGGCGTCCGCCCGCGTCTGTGTCGACATCGACGGAAAGCGCACCTGGCTGCAGCAGAACGGCAACACCTCCTACGGTCCGGTGAGCATGTCTCCGGGCAAGCCGGGCCAGGACACCCCGCGCGGCAACTTCACCGTGCAGTACAAGGTGAAGGACGAGATCAGCCGCGAGTTCAACAACGCGCCGATGCCCTACGCCGTCTACTTCACCAACAACGGCCACGCTTTCCACCAGGGCACCCTGGACACCCAGTCCGCCGGTTGCGTCCGGATGAACAACCAGGACGCGATCACCTACTTCAACGCCCTCAACCCGGGCGACCAGGTGTTCATCTACTGATGACCGACTCCGTGTCCCCGGAACTGCGGTACCGGGCCGCGGTCGAGAGCGACCGCGAGTTCCTACGGGCCCTCTACATCCTCACCGACCAGTGGGGCGACGAGGACCAGCCCGTCAGTGACGGTATCGACGAGGAGCTCGAGGCGTATGTGGGACAATGGACACCGGACCAGCCCGCCGTCATCCTCGAAGATCTCAGCAGCGGAACGCCGACACCGGTCGGCGGCGCGTGGCTGCGTACGTTCACCGCAGAGGCACCGGGAGCGGGTTTCGTCTCCGACGATATCCCGGAGGTGGCCATCGCCCTCCGTCCGGAATTCTCCGGCCACGGACGTGGCACGGCGCTGATGTCCGAGTTGTTGACGACCGCGCGCTCCGCCGGGTTCCCTGGCGTCTCCCTCGCTGTGGACCTCGGCAACGACCGCGCCCGCCACGTCTACGCCAAGCTAG